>JBAYHM010000467.1:0-2507 GCA_041666155.1 Treponemataceae bacterium | reverse complement strand
GAAAATAATCTCTCTCAAGAAAAAGCCGGTCCGCGAACGCGAATCGATCTTCGGCGAAAGCGCCAGCAACCGAAAAGAGGCTGGATACGAGAACAAGGGAAACAATGAGCCGATTACGGCGCGAGGAAGGGTTCGTCATCGAGTTTGTATACTCCATCGGATCGGCGGCGTAAAGGATAATTCTTAAACGCGGACTTATTTTCGCGATACAGATATCGATCCATAAAAGCAAGGAAGCCAAGCGGTAGGCCGTAGACGTCTATCGCCCGCGGAAGAAAAGCCGAACAGCTTGTATAAAACGCGCACCGATGCACGGTTTTTTCCGATTGTTTCGTTTGATACGCATCAAGAGCGAAAGTAAGTGTCGTACGTAATAAACTCGACTGCAACCGGGGTTCAAGATTGAAAGCCGTACGGGGGCTGGAGCAATCGACCGATTCCCATGGTTCATCATTCGCGAATACGGATATGGAAGTGAAGAATACAACCAGAGCAAACATAAGCGGAACCATCGACATTTTTACTTTCATACAAAAAAAGGGCCGGCTCAATGCCGGCCCCTCCATTTTGCTAGGCCTTGATCATCGGAACAGTCATTGAACGCAATTCGCCGTTTTCATCATTCGCGAAGAACACGAGGACAGGACCAGTTTCGGTTTCCAGCAACGCGGTCTTCAAGGTCAGGTTGATAGTATCGGGTTCAAGATTCCACATCGCGCCGGTAAGTAGATCGACGACACCACCGGGAATTCCGCCGCACAAAAGGTTTCCAACGAACCAAGCGTTAAAACCCTTTGTGATCATGACTTTTTGCGGCTGATAGCCGGCCATCGTGATTTCCACCGTATAGGCGTTATTGCGGGGAAGCTCGATCTCGGTGGGGCCACCCTTATAGAATTCCTGGCCGGAAGCCGCCGTGATTACAATCTGAGCCCTATTGGGCTCAGAACTAATCTTGACCTTTTGTTTAGTGCCGCTGACTATGGTAGCACATCCGGAAAGAAGAGCGACGAGAGAGACGATTGCTAAAACCTTTTTCATGTGGTTTTTCTCCTTGCCGGAGATTATTAAAGACATAAAGGAATTTGGTCAATCATTTTTTTATTATTCTTAATATATTCTCGCGCCCAGCAAGCGCGAAATGATCTCCACCGCCATGCGCGCGGTTTGGTTGCGCACGTCCAACACAGGATTCACTTCAACTATCTCGATGGAACGAAGAAGACCCGAAGCGGCTATCTCTTCGGAAAGCAGCAGCACTTCCCGGTAGGAAAAACCGCCGGGAAGAGGGATGCCGACGCCGGGGGCGACCAGAGGATCCATTACGTCCATGTCCACGCTGATGTGAAGGGCATCGACGCGTTCTTTGAAGAAAGCGACGATCCGCTTCATGGTTTCCGCCATGCCGAGCCGGTCGACGTCCGTCATGGAGAACACGGTAACGCCCGCGTTCCTCATCGTTTCACGTTCGCCGTCGTCAAGATCCCGCGTACCGACGAGAACCACGTTCCGGGAATCTACCTTCGGGAACGCTCCGTTCAGCTCGGTGAGTTCCTTGCGTCCGAGTCCGCAGGAAACGGCAAGGCTCATCCCGTGAATGTTGCCCGAAGGCGTGGTATGGGGCGTGTTGAAGTCGCCGTGCGCGTCCACCCAGAGGACGCCCCAACGGATTCCGCGCGCACGGTACGCGGCCCCGAGGCCGGCAAGCGTGCCGACGGCTATTGAATGATCACCGCCGAGGATGAGCGGAAAGACCTTGTCATTCAAAGAAAGCTCAACCCGGGCGGCAAGTTCCGAGCAGGCTTCGGCTATCGGCTTCAAGAATTTAGCGTCTCGGTCACCTTCGGAGACGAATTCCTGGGGCGGCACGAAAATCCCGGGAAGCCCTTCCTCCGGTTCATGAGAAAGAGAGAGAAGCGCTTCTTTGAGTCCCGCGAGCCTGATGGCCGAAGGGCCCATATCGCTGCCGCGCCTGCTGGCGCCGAAATCCAAAGGCAACTCTATGATGCGAACTCTCATTTGGACACGCTCTCAATCTGCCTAACGTACCAGTCCTTAAGCGCAAGCGCCCGATACCGAAGCGGCCGATCAACGGGGATGAAGCCCGGAACCGAGATCACGGCCCGAACGCTCCAGGCAATATAGATAAGCGATTCGCTTTCGCGCGGGAAATAGACAAGATCGACCAAGGCCTTCCCCGGATATACGGACGGGAAAATAAGGAAGTGGAGCGAATCGAGGTTGACCATGCGCATTTCCACGCGGTCGGCGGCACAGACCAAGTTTACCTGAAAACGCGCGGTGCCGAAATCGACGTCGGCGGTTTTCACGATGAAAGAAAGCGTCCCGTCCTGTTCGGTCGGCTCGCCGACCAGCGACGCTTCGGTAAAAAGCCGTACCGGCTGCCCATTGCGTTCATCCGTGGCCGAAAGGCCGGCTAATGAAGGAATGGCGGCAAGCAAGCGACGCGCGGCCTCTATGTCCACCGAGACGGTATTGCCGGGAAG
>JBAYHM010000466.1:0-2510 GCA_041666155.1 Treponemataceae bacterium | reverse complement strand
CCGCGTTTTTAAGAAAACCTTTCAGCGCATTCTCGCCTGCCAACCGGTTTCCATACTCGCCTGGCTCAAGGACAACGAGCCCGACGTGATTCCGCGCATCAGATGGATTTTCGAAGCTAAAGATTATATACGCTTCAGGCTGACCGACGAGCCCTTCGCGGAGATCACCGATTATTCGGGGTCGAACATGCTCAACCTAAGGGACGTCTGTTTTGACCGGGACCTATTGGCGGAATTCGGCCTGGCCGAATTGTACGACGCCTTGCCCCCCTTAAGAAAATCAATTGATCGATGCGGGGCCGTAAGTGTCCGCGCGAGCCGGGAGACGGGTTTGACGGAAGGAACCCCGGTGGCCGGCGGTATGTTCGATATCGACGCGTGCGCGGTCGCGATGGATATCGTCGACGAGGAAAATATCGCCGTCATCGCCGGGACCTGGAGTATCAACGAGTACATCTCCAAGACGCCCGTTCTCAACAAATCGATCATGATGAATTCGCTCTACTGCATCGACGGCTTCTATCTGATCGAAGAATGCAGCCCGACCTCCGCCGGAAACCATTCCTGGTTCATCGATATGTTCATGGGAGAAGAAAAGCTGGAAGCCGAAAAGCAGGGCGTCAACGTATATCGCTACTGCGACGAACTCGCCGCGTCGGTCGCGCCCGATGAACAGAACATAGTGTTTCTGCCCTACCTGTTCGGTTCCAACTACGACCCCCGGGCCAAAGCCTCCTTGATCGGCCTCGACAGTCACCACACGCGCGCTCACGCGATCCGCGCCGTGATGGAGGGAATTGCCTTCTGCCACCTGGTCCATCTTGAGAAACTGCTCGCGAACCGAAAACGGACGCGGGCAGTGCGCCTTGCCGGCGGGGCCGCGAATTCCGACGTGTGGGCCCAAATTTTCGCCGACGTTTTCCAGCTGCCGGTTGAGACCGTCGATACGAAAGAATTGGGCGCCCTCGGTTGCGCGATGGTCGCCTCGGTAGCCGCGGGGGAGCATCCGGATTTAGCTTCGGCGGCAGCACGGATGGTAAAGATCAAGAAACGGGTGGAACCGGATCCGAAGGTCAAAGATGTCTACGCGCGCAAGTACGCGCTATACAAGAAGGTTTCTCAGGCGCTCTGTGAAACCTGGAAGGAGTTCTAGCGGCGGACTACGATTACTCGCGCCGTTGGTTTTAGCCTTGGTATCGCGTCGGCTCCGTAAGTTGTGTTTAGTTCTTCATTCCGGTAGTGCGCCGTTTGCTTCTATAACGGCATATTCGCGGGCGATGTTGAAAAAGCGCCGCATCGCGTCCGTGACGCGAGTGCCTTTTCGGTAGGTTACCCCTAGGTCCCAGGTCAGCTTTGGTGAAAGAGAAATAGCCGCGATCTCCGGGTACAGACGTGCGTACGCCCGTGGAATGAAGCCGACCGATAAGCCCTCGCGGACCATATTGCAGGTAAGAGAATTTTGGGAAGTTTCCATGAGTACAATTGGACGCATACCGATCTTTTTTAAATAAGAGTCGACCACTATTCGTAATCTGCTTCCCGGGGTGATCATGACGAACTTATCATCGGCGAACAGGCCGATGTCGACTCTACCTGTTTTTCCTTCCGCCTGTTCCCGTGCAAGATGCGCCGATTTATGTCGCCCGTTGACGGCTAAGACAATCTCCTCGACCACAAAAATTTCCGATTCCAATTGATCATCGGCGTGATTAATCGGGAGGATCGAAAAATCCAGATAGCCTTTTTTCATTAACTCATCAAGGTTTTTATCGATAGCTTCTATAATTTGAATTTCAACTTCAGGAAAATCCCGTTTAAAATCGGGCAATATGTTTGAGAAAATTTTTGCCGTTCTTCCGGGGGATAAACCGATAAGGAGACGATTTTTTCCACGATTCGTGAGTCCCTCTATTTTTTCGTATGTTTCCTTTTTTATATCGACTATACGACGCGCCCCGCTGATATATAGTTCCCCCGCGTCGGTCGGCTTTAACCCGTTCCGTGAGCGTGAGAAAAGCGGGACGCCGAGCTCCGATTCCAATTTAGAAAGAGTCTGGCTTAGAGCCGGTTGAGATACGTTTAGTTTTTGCGCGGCCCTGGAAACGTACTCTTCATCCGCGATCGCCAATACGTATTCAAGCTGCCTTGTGTCCATTTCAACTTCCTAATATAAGCGATGCTTATAGATCGATAATATTAAAATATTATCTTTTTGTGAATAAGAGGTTTATCGTCAATCCAGAACACTTATGGAGGAATAGCTTGAAACGAAACAAGCCCATTCGTCGCATGGCCTTTTTTGCCATAGCACTTAGTGCCGCGGCGATTCTCGTAGCCTCTTGCGCGTCTCAGAAACCGGCACAACGCCCCGCGGTCTCGGTGGAGAGGTTGAAACCGAAGGCAGCACCCGCCGATGTGCTGAAGTTCACTTTTCCGACTAACACGGTAATCACGAAAGCGGAAATCGTCATCGGCGATACGATCACGGTAGGAAAGGAAAAGCTTTCTCT
>JBAYHM010000465.1:0-2537 GCA_041666155.1 Treponemataceae bacterium | reverse complement strand
GTCGGATCCCGCCTGAAAACCTGGAACGCGCTGTGAGGAACCTAATGAGAGCGGTCGACATCATCATGAAGAAACGCTCAGGCCTTGAACTGACTCAGGCGGAGATCGAATTTCTCATCGGGGGCTACGTCGCGCTCTCCATCCCCGACTATCAGGTTTCCGCTTGGGCGATGGCCGTCTTCTTCAAGGGCATGACCCCCGCCGAAACCGGCGTCCTCACCAGCGTGATGCTCCGCTCCGGCGCGACGATCGACTTGTCCGGCATCGCCGGACCCTTTGTGGACAAACATTCCACCGGCGGAGTCGGCGACAAAACAAGTCTTATCATCGCGCCGATGGTCGCCGCTCTCGGTATTAAAGATCCCATGATGTCCGGCCGCGCCCTCGGGCATACAGGCGGCACTCTGGACAAACTTGAATCGATCCCCGGCTACCGGACCAACCTTTCCGTTACCGAATTCCGTTCTTTTCTGGAAAAGGACGGCTTCGCGATGACCGGCCAGACGAAGGAAATAGTCCCCGCCGACCGTCTTCTGTACGCACTGCGCGACGTGACCGGCACGGTCGAATCGATCCCTCTCATCACCGCCTCAATACTTTCCAAAAAAGTAGCAGAAGGCGCCGACGCCCTTGTGTTCGACGTCAAATTCGGTTCCGGCGCCTTCATGAAAGACGCCGCGGATGCCGAACGCCTGGCGCGGTCGCTGGTGGACACTGGTACGGCGATGGGCAAAAAGGTCGTCGCGCTCCTGACCGACATGGACGAACCGCTGGGAAATATGGTCGGCAACTTTTTTGAAGTTGAGGAAAGTCTTGACTGCCTGGAAGGGAACGGCCCGGCCGACCTCATGGAAGTCACGTTGGAACTCGCCGCCCGCATGGTGGTACTCGCGGACAAGGCGAAAACGACTTCCGAGGGTCGTCGCCTCTGCGAAGAGACGATACGCTCCGGCGCGGCGAAAAAGCTATTCCTCGCGAACGTTGAACGCCAAGGCGGCGATGTCGCAAAACTCCTGAAATTGCGCGGAAACTATCGTTCGCCGTTCGCCGCGACGGTGACGGCCGAAAAAGACGGCCGCATCGCCCGCCTTGACGCATGGAAGATCGGACTCGCGGGGGTTACCCTCGGCGTGGGCCGCAATCGAACCGAAGACTCGGTCAGTCCCGACGTCGGCGTGCAAATTCTCCGGAAAAGCGGGGCCGCGGTGCGCAAGGGAGAGGCGATCATGAAAGTCTGGGCTAAGGATGCCGAAAGTCTGGAAGTCGCCCTCCCACTCCTCCGCGACGCTGTTTCCTATTCAGCCGCGCCGCTTGAAAAACGTATATTAGTGCTTAAGGAAATAACCGCAAAATGAATTGGGACAAGAAAGATATTCCTCCTGAACTGGTTCGCGACATCGCGACGAAATACGGCTGTGAACTTCTCACCGCATCCATCCTTGCCAGACGCGGCATTACCGACGGGGAAGAGGTTCGTTTCTTCCTGGAGGACGATCAGCGGCACCTGCGCAACCCTTTTCTGCTCTCGGGCATGGAGGATGCGGTCGAACGCATCGTAGCCGCGAAAGAAGAAGGGGAAAAAGTCCTAGTATTCGGCGATCGGGACGTGGACGGCATCACCAGCACAACGCTCCTGACCGAAACCTTCATCGGCATGGGGATGGATACGCGCTGGCGCGTTCCCGTCGGCGACGATCCGTACGGACTATCCATGGCGGCGGTGGAAGAATTCGCCGCCGACTACGGCACGCTCATCGTCACGGTAGACTGCGGCATTTCCAACATCGCGGAGATCGACCGCGCCGCCGAATTGGGTGTGGACGTCATCGTCGTGGACCACCACAATCCACCCGCCGAACTCCCGCGGGCGGTCGCCATCGTCAACCCGAAACTGGCCGACTCAAAATATCCCTTCCGCGACTTGGCCGGCTGCGGCGTAGCCTACAAACTGGCCTCCGCCCTCCGCTTCGCGCGCTCGGAACTCTTCAAAGAGGACGTCTGCCTCCTTGACGCGCGCCCGGCGAACGAAGCCTACGTCGTGGAAGCCGTCAAGATTCACAACCTGGTTGTCGTCGACCGCATCAGCGAAACCGTCGTTCCCGGCATGGTCGACATCGGCAAAACACGCCTCGTGCCGTTCCTGGAAGGGCAGCACATTCTGGCCTGGGACGCTCCTCTTCTCAAGAGAACGCTTACCAAGGTTTTCGGAACCGGCGTTGAGATCAATATGCTGGACGTGGCGAGCGAAATCGGAAAAATCATTCCGTCGGTCGCGGGAAAAAGCCTATTGCGCGTCAAGGAATTGTCGCGCATCGCCAAATACGCCGACAAAGCGCCGAGCGAACTCGACGTCTTCGTCAACCTCTTCATTTCGTTCGTACATAAGAAGGAAGGGCTATCCAGCCCCGACGACGATCAGGCGCTGCAGTTGGTCGCCCTGGGGACCCTGGCCGACCTCATGCCGCTGCGCGATGAAAACCGCATCCTCGTCCGCGTGGGCCTGGCGGCGATGATGGCAAAACCGCGCCCCGGACTTT
>JBAYHM010000464.1:0-2576 GCA_041666155.1 Treponemataceae bacterium | reverse complement strand
TATGGACCGCATCCTCGCCGACATGCCGCTTGCTTCAGGGGATCAGGTTTCCGTGATGGTCAACGGCTTGGGCGCCACTCCGCTGGAGGAACTCCTTATCGTTTACCGGCGGATTTTCGCCAAGTTGAATGCGATCGGCGTTTCCTCGTTGATGCCTCACATCGGGGAGTTCGCTACGTCCATGGAGATGGCCGGTCTTTCCATCACCGTGATGAAGCTGGACGCGGAATTAAAAGCGCTTCTCCGCGCTCCGGGTTCCACGCCTTTCTACACCAACGCCAATAAATAGACGGAGACGAACATGGATATTTCCGGACTGAAAGGGGCTCTCGGCCGCGTAAGCGCGACGATGACCGCGAATCGGGATCACTTGATAGAGCTGGATCAACGGAACGGGGACGGCGATTTGGGCATTTCCATGAGCGAAGGCTACAAGGCTGTTTTTGCCTGGCTGGAGCAAACGGATGAAAAAGACCTCGGAAAAGCGCTGATGAAGTGTTCCGGCATTTTCAACGAGAGTGCCCCTTCCACGCTGGGTACCATCACTTCCTTTTTCTTTCTGGCGATGGCCAAAACCCTCAAAGGAAAAACGGAAGCGACGCCGGCCGAGTTGGCCGCCGCGATGGAAGCCGGAGTCACTACCGTGATGGAAAAAGCCAAATCAAAACCGGGTGAGAAAACCATACTTGACTCGGTTTATCCCGCCGTTCAGGCTTTTTCCCGACATGCGTCGGAGGGTTCGGCCGTCGCGTTTCGGTATGCGGCCGAAGAGGCGGAGCACGGAAGCGAAAGCACGAAGACGATGCGTTCCGTTCACGGTCGGGCAGCGTACTACGGGGACAAAAGCATCGGGATAGTCGACGGCGGGTCGGTTGTCGGCGCCCTTATTTTTAAGAGCGTCAGCGAATACGTTTCAGGCGCGGCGAAGTAGCCGCGCCGATTGATCCGGCCGCCGTCCCCGGAGTATTCTGACGGGGATGCAGCCTGCCCTGATTTTACCCGGAGATGACCCCGACGCGGTGGTGGACGAACTTGTCGCGGCGCGCTACGAGCAGGAATTCTGTGTATCGCCCTCGTTCGATCCGTATTTTATCGCGTCGCTTATGGGGGCGGGCTTTCTCGTCATGTCCGCTCGAATCCCCGGGATAAGTCACGCGGTTCTGCTGCCCAAACTGCACCGTGAGCGTTCGATAATCGAGTTCGAGGATCTTCACGAAAGCCGTAGCGTACAACGCGTTTTGGATCGATTCGAGCTGCGTTTCAACAGCGATTTTGATGAAATACTGAACAAATGCGTCGAGACGCATGGAGACGATTGGCTTACGGACGAATTGACCGCCGCGTTCCGAATCATACATACAGATGCCGACACAAACGCGAATGGAAGCTGGTGCGATTTGTGCTCCTTCGCTCTGTACCGCGACGGAATTCTCGTCGCCGGGGAGTTCGGTGTCGTCGCGGGAGGTGTATACACCAGCTATTCGGGATACCGCCGCGAAAATTCGGCAGGTACGGCTCAGCTTGCGTTGACCGGTCGTTTCCTGCGCCAAGAAGGTTTCGCGTTTTGGGATCTTGGAATGCCGCTCGATTATAAAACACGTCTCGGCGCGAAGACGCTCAGGACCGCTGATTTCGTCGAGCGTTTCAGGCGGGGTAGAATGATCCGGCCGCGTCTTCTATAACGCGCGCCTGGTCACGCAAGTCTTCAAGTTCTTTTATCCAGAACGCGCGGCCGCCCCAATCGGGGAACGCGCGGTCGAAACCGGCGTCCGCGCGCTGACGCGCTTGCCAATCAAGGTACGCGATCATGCGCATTAAGCGCAAAGGTTCAATGAGCGCGGTCGTACTCCGATCAAAGGCGCGAATTTCCTCGTAACCTTCCAACATGAGGCCGAGTTCTTTGCGGGAATCGTCCAGCCTTCCGGGAAGGAATAACCAAAAATCTTGAACGGCAGGGCCGTTGGCCGTATCATCAAAATCGATAAGGATGGGTCGCGTCGGTTGTTCGTCTCCCAGAAAGGTTCCGGCGTCCAGCAGGTTTCCTCGGTGCAAGTCCCCGTGCAGCCTTATGCGTGGAATGCCGTCGAACAGGGGCGCAAGGCGTTCAAGGCTTGAAACGCACAGTTCTTCAAACTCCGCGCGGACATCCGGGTGAACGACGCCCGTGGCCAGTAAGCTTTGCAAGGCGGGCCGCGTCGATGTTTCCGGTCCGATGACCAGTCTATTCATAGCCGTCTTGCGCGCGCCGATTTCATGCAATGAGGCGATGAGGCGTCCGAGTTCCAACCAATCGTCGTCTTTGACCGGTTCCCAACCTCTGCCGCGCACAAAAGGATAAACCGAAAAGAAATATAGTCGTTCGTCGTCGCCGCTTGCATCTGCCGGCGTCTCCACGGCGATAGCCTGCAGGGTTTCGCCCTGAGCATCGTGGAGAGGCGTGAGTACCGGCAACCCAAGTTCCGCGCACTCCGCGACGAAACTTAGCTCCTCACGGATCGCGGCTTCCGACCACCGACCGGGGCGATAGAATTTTGCGATGACACGAAAATCGTCCTCCGTCTGTAATCCGTATACAC
>JBAYHM010000463.1:0-2599 GCA_041666155.1 Treponemataceae bacterium | reverse complement strand
GGCGGATTTTATCAAGGCCATCGTGGAGACGAGCACGGATCCGAACGCTCCCTCCGATACCGAGTTGTTTGAAGACGCATCGATAGTGATACCACGCGGTTATGGTCGCGTGTTTCCTCGCAGCATCAACCAGGCAAAATACATACAGGGGATACGGTCCCACGACATCGTATTCTGCGTCGGGCCGGCGGGCACCGGCAAAACGTTTATCGCGGTGGCCGAGGCTTTACGGGAAGTGTTGTCCAAAAAACGACGAAAACTCGTCTTGACTCGGCCGGTGGTTGAAGCGGGAGAAAGTCTGGGCTTCCTTCCCGGAGATCTGGCCCAGAAAATAGATCCCTATCTACGCCCGCTTTACGACGCGATGGAAGCATTGGTACCCTACGAAACCGTCAGACGTATGGAGGAAACGCGGGCCATAGAAATCGCTCCGCTGGCGTACATGCGCGGACGGAGTCTTAACGACTGTATCGTGATTCTGGATGAAGCACAGAATACGACAAAGGAACAAATGAAGATGTTTTTGACCCGAATAGGCGAGGGTTCGAAAGCCATCGTTACCGGGGACGCTACTCAGATCGATTTACCCAAGCGAACCGAGTCGGGACTCCTACATGCGCTCAAATTGCTGACCGGCGTGGAAGGACTCCATTTTGCCTACCTCAATACGCGGGACGTCGTCCGTAACCCGTTGATCAAAAAAATAATTCAGGCGTATGAACGTGAAATCGAATAACGTTTTTTCCGCCATCCACGAATATTTCTTCTCTGAGCGCGGCCCTCGTTTCAGATTTGGTCCGATCTATGCGACTCTAGCCGCTTTTGCGGTAATTCTCGCGGCCGCTTTTTTTGGGCCGAATATTTCGAAAGGGATGAAAGCCGATCAATCCGGTTTTGAAGTCGGCCGGGTCGCCGAAAGGGATGTAAGCGCGGATCGAACGGTTGTGTACGTCGACGAGGACGCTACGCGTTTACGTAGGGAAGCTCAGGAGCGTCTGGTTCCGGCCGCCTTTCGCTATTCCCCTGAGGCTTCTAAGGAAGCGCTCGCCGCGTTTTCCCGTTTTGCCGCTTTTTCTCGCGATCAGTTCAAGAAGAAATCTTCTGCTGAAAGCTACTTTTTAGCTATTCAAGCTGAATATCCGACTCTCTTCCTTCGGGAAACCATAGATGCTCTGCACCGGTCTCCGGGGCGTTCTCAATTACTGGACGCCGCGGAATCCGCCCTGCGTATTCTGATGAATGGGGGCGTTGTCTCATTGCCGGTATCGGGCCTTGACGGTTTCAATCCCGATTTGATCGAAGTCAAGCGCGTCACCGTCGGTAAGAATGAGCGGGAACGGATATCGATGGAATCGGTGACAACGCTTTCCGCCGCACCTCGAAAGATAAGTGCGATCGTCTCCAATGGTTCCTTCCCCAGCGCCCTCGCGCCAATAGCACCCGCTCTGATAAAGCCTTTTATCAAAGAGAACGTGACGTATTCGGCGGAAGATAGTGCCCATCGTTTGGAAGAAGCGCGCTCCCGCGTGCAACCTCTGGTCAAACGGATAGAGCGGGGGGAGCGGGTAATCAAAAAAGGCTTCATAGTTACAAAAGCCGACCTTGAACGGTATAACGCGCTTGGTGTTACGACGGCGAATCGAATCAACTCAAAATCGATCGGTGTCGCGATTCTGCTCTTCCTTGTGTTCGCTATGATGCTTTCCTTCCTGACTCCCCGTGTTACCGGGCGTTCTCTGAAGTCATCGGAAATATACCTCTTGGCCGCTTTTTCAGTCGCTTATATTCTCGGAGCCGTATTCGCGAAGGCGTTTCCCGGAGCGTCGGAGAATTTCCCTTCGTCCATTTTTATTCCGACTTCCTTATTGACTATGCTCTTAGCGGCTCTCATGGGTCCGCGTGTCGCGCTGTCCTTCGCTTTCTTTCTGCCGACTGCCGCCTTCGTATCAGGGTTTTTCAATTCTTCCGCTTTTGTTTTCGATATCGTTTCCGGTGTTGTCGGAGCATTCGTGTTGCAGAGTGCCGAACGTCGTATGGACCTTATCCGAGCGGGAATGATAATTGCCGGCGTCCAAGTTGTCGCGGCTGTAGGCGTTCTGTTCGCCTCTTCGGCGGCTTCCGTCGAATTCGCTCCGACTATTTTTTGGGCGGCGTTCAATGGCTTTACCTGCGGAATGACTATTCTTGGTTTTCTGCCCCTTTTTGAACACGCGCTCGACGCGATCACCCCGTTCCGACTCATCGAACTGTCGGATCTCAATTCTCCCGCGCTCAAACGGCTCCTGACTACAGCGCCGGGGACCTACAGTCATTCGGTGATGGTGGCGAACTTAGCTGAATCGGCCTGTAGGGAGATCGGCGCGGACGCGCTTCTGGCACGCGTGGGCGCGTATTATCACGATATCGGTAAGATAGATCAGCCTGAGTATTTCATAGAGAATCAGGCGGCCTACAATAAGCATGACGATATTCAACCACGTCTTTCCGCGACGGTCATCCGCAGTCACGTAAAGCTAGGCATTGAAAAAGCACGTAAACTCGGGCTGCCCAAGGAAGTCGTGGACATTATCGCCGAGCATCACGGAAATTCGGTGATCAG
>JBAYHM010000462.1:0-2637 GCA_041666155.1 Treponemataceae bacterium | reverse complement strand
GCTCCCTGCCGACGATCGTACGCGATCCACCGTATCGAGCGCGGCGGAGCTGGCCGATTTCAAGGCCGAAACGGAACTGAAGCGCTGTCCCGGCTGTCCCAACGCGTGTACGCTCACGGTAAACCTGTTTCCCGGCGGCCGCCGTTATGTCACCGGCAACCGATGCGATCGCGGGCCGGATTTGACGCTTGCCCCCGATCGATCGAAAAATGACCATTCGCAGAATGAACATTCGCAGAATGACCATTTCCGGCCTACGAACCTTTTTGCGTGGAAGCTGGAACGGGTATTCCGCTACGAGCCGCTCCCTTTGGAAAAAGCGCCCCGCGGCGTTATCGGTATTCCTCGGGTGCTGAATATGTACGAAAACTACCCGCTCTGGCATACGCTGTTTACGGAGCTGGGTTTCCGTGTCGAGCTTTCTCCTCGATCTTCCAAAAAGGTGTACGAAGCGGGGATGGAGTCCATTCCTTCCGAATCGGCCTGCTATCCAGCAAAAATCGCCCACGGGCACGCGCAAAAACTTATCGACGCGGGCGTGAAACTCATTTTTTACCCTTGCGCCCCCTACGAAAAGAAGGAAAAGGCGGACGCGGACAACAACTACAACTGCCCGATCGTCACCAGTTACCCGGAAGTGTTGCGGAACAATATCGACGCGTTCCGCGCCAAAAACGGGACAGCCGGCGCGGTACGCTACCTGGATCCCTTTCTTCCGTTGGATGATGAAAAACGCCTTGCCGAGCGCCTTTCCGAAGAATTCGCGGAATTCGGCGTGACTTTTGCCGAGGCTAAGCGAGCGACCGCGGCGGCCTGGCGCGAACAGGAAGCATTCCGGTCGGAAGTTCACGCCAAGGGCGAAGAAAATTTGCGCCTTTTGGAACAATCCGGCGGAAGGGGTCTGGTGATCGCGGGCAGGCCTTATCACCTTGACCCGGAAATCAACCACGGAATACCCGAACTTGCGGCTTCCCTGGGTTTCGCGGTGTTCACTGAAGATTCGGTCGCGCATCTGGGTCGGATAGAGCGGCCGCTCCGCGTTCGCGACCAGTGGACCTACCACACACGGCTCTACGCGGCGGCAAGCTTCGTCGCGGACCGCCCGGATTTGGAATTCGTCCAGCTTACGTCCTTCGGCTGCGGACTGGACGCGGTGACCGCCGACCAGACGGAAGAAATCCTCACGGCGAAAGGCCGGCTCCACACGCTGGTTAAAATCGATGAAGGGGCTAATCTCGGCGCGGTGCGCATTCGTCTGCGTTCGCTGATCGCGGCCGTCAAGGAACGGGAAGGGCATGCCGCCGTAGCCTCAACGGTTCCGTCCGCCGGCCTCCGTCCTCTGTTCACTAAGGAAATGCGGAAAACCCATACGATTCTGGCGCCTCAGATGTCGCCTATCCATTTCCGTCTTCTGCGTGAAGCCTTCGCTTTCAGCGGTCTCAAGTTTGAAATTTTACCCGAATCCGACTCCCAGGCGGTGAACGCCGGGCTGAAATACGTCAATAACGATGCCTGCTATCCGTCCATTCTGGTAGTAGGCCAGATGATGGAAGCCCTGGAATCGGGGCGTTACGACCCAGACCGGACGGCGCTGCTCATCACGCAGACGGGAGGCGGCTGCCGCGCGACGAACTACATCGCCTTCATTCGCCGCGCGCTCAAGGACGCGGGCCTGGAACGAGTGCCGGTCATTTCCCTCTCCGCGCAGGGTTTCGAGCGGAATCCCGGTTTCAAGTTAAGTCTGCCCATTGTCCACCGGGCTTTCATGTCTTTGGCCTACGGGGACCTTTTAATGCGCATGTTGTATCGCACTCGCCCCTACGAGCTGAAACCCGGGTCGGCGAACCTTCTCTACGAAGAATGGCATGCGCGAGCCGCCGCTCAGCTGCGCTCTTTGTCTCCCTGGGGCTATGAACGCGTGATTCGCGATATGGTGCGGGCGTTCGACGCGCTGCCGCTTCGCGATATCGAAAAACCGAAAGTGGGAGTCGTCGGCGAGATTCTCGTAAAATTCCATCCGACGGCGAATAACGATATCGTCGGAGTCCTGGAACGCGAGGGGGCGGAGGCGGTTGTTCCCGATCTCCTGGATTTTTTCTTCTATTCCGCGTACAGCGGTGTTTTCAAAAGCAGGAAACTCGCGTTTCCGCGGTATACCGAGCTTATCTCGCGTCTTGTCATCGCCTTTTTGGAATTGTATCGAAGCGCAATGAAAAAAGCGCTATCGGAGAGCCGCCGATTCCATCCTCCAAGGCATATCGAAGACCTTGCGCGCGGAGTGGATGATATTGTGCAACTTGGAAATGAGACCGGGGAGGGCTGGTTCCTCACGGCGGAGATGGTGGAATTGATCGAGTCCGGGGCAACGTCGATCGCGTGCGTCCAGCCTTTCGCGTGCCTACCCAACCATGTTACCGGTAAAGGCATGATCAAGGAATTGCGTCGCCGCTACCCGCAGGCGAACATCGCCGCGATAGACTACGATCCGGGGGCGTCGGAAGTGAATCAGCTGAACCGCCTTAAACTTATGCTGGCGAACGCGAAAATAATCCGACCTTCCCCTGATACCGAACCGAAAATCTTTCCGGACCCGGTTATCGGCGGAAAAGGGATCGCGTAACCATCGATGCGAAGCTT
>JBAYHM010000461.1:0-2653 GCA_041666155.1 Treponemataceae bacterium | reverse complement strand
TACGCACGGGTCGGCGAACTTGGTCATAAGAGTCCCGAGCTTGAGGAGTGGATTCCGGTGTACGGTGTCCTCTTCGGTATTTTTTCCGTAAAGCGTGAATTGCGGGCTATCGAACTCGGGAAGCTGAAACAGTCGATTTTTTCATTGGAGAATGAGGTCAGGGATCGTTCTTCGGAAGCTCCCCTACTCGTTCCTCGTCTTATTAACAGGTACTTCTGGCTGATCGACCACTACGTCAATGCCGGAGAAGAGAAATCGAGAATCGACGAGACCTTATTAAAGATAAAGGTACTCGATCCGACCGTGTACGAACGGTATATCAATTAGGGCCTATGCGGCGCCTTATCGGTGAGGAGTCATAAAGATGCCGGAAACGCTCGTGAAAAACGTGCAGGAAATGCTCAACGAGGAGAAGTGGACTCGGGCCACTCTCAGCAATTATTCTATCGCGCAGTTCAAGGAACTCGACACGGTACTTAAGAACGCCCGAGAGCTGAGAGCGCTCGACGAGCTCAAAAAGGTCTGCGACGAGCATCTCCAGCATACGAAGAACAGCATCATCGGTCTGTATCTGTCCGGAATGGTGGCTCTTTCGCGTCAGTTGATCGACGACTCGGCCTTGGTCAATCTCATCACCATTTTCGTGGATAATCACAAGTGGAACATAGTCAAATATTTGTGTGAACGAATTCTTGATTATGGAGAATCCAAATACGCCCTCCGTATGCTTGCGGAATGTTTCCATAACGAAAACGACGAAGCGTCGGTGTTCGGTATTTGGGAACGCCTGGTAAAGGTGGATTACGAGGAAGCCGACATCGCAAAGGCTCTTGCCGAGCACTACGAAAAGAACGGTGATGTTGAAAACGCCATTGATTTCTATAAGAAGGCTCTCCATCGGTACGTAAACAAGCGCTTGTTTTCCAACGTACGCGAAATCTGGACAAAATTGCTTGCATTCTGTCCGGACGAAATCGATTTCTTCCTGCATGTACAGAAAAAAGTAGCGAAGAACATCAGCGATGATAAAGCCGCGCTGCTCTTGCAGGAACTTTATTCCATATATCGCAAGCGGGAAGAGATCGAAGTTTCGCTTTCCATCCTGAAAATCGTTCTTCTTTACGATGAACGCGACAGTTGGGCCCGCAAAGAAATTGTTGAATGTTTCCGCGCAAAGTATGCCGGTCACAGCCAATTGGAAGAGTATGTTCGCCTTTCCAACTTGACTCAGGGTTGGCGTAACGTCCACGAAGCCATTTCCGATTTTGAAAAACATATCGCGTTCGATGACGGTAACTTCGTGTTTCACCGCACCTGGGGCGTTGGTCGTATCTCCGCGGTCAAGGGAGATGACATTACCATCGACTTTGCGAAGAAGCGCGACCATTCTATGTCCCTGAAAATGGCGGTCAACGCCCTTCAAACGCTTTCAAAGGCTCATATTTGGGTTTTGAAGGCTACTTGGAAAAAAGATAAACTGCGCGAAAAGATCAAAGGCGATCCTTCATGGGCGCTGAAGACAATTATTAAAAGTTTCGACAATTCCTGTGATATCAAGCACGTGAAGGCCGAGCTTGTTCCCGGCATCCTCACCCCGAGCGAATGGACGACCTGGAGTTCCAAAGCTCGCGAAATGTTAAAGACTGATCCGTCTTTCGGCGTAAATCCCGAGAACATCGATCTGTTCGTGGTCCGAGATCGACCTATCTCCGTTGAGGAAAAACTTTTCAACGAGTTCAAAGCCGAAAAGAACTTCTTCGATCGTGTGCAAACTCTGCGCGCGTTCGCTAAGAACGCCGAACCGGATTCAGAGTATTTCGGTGAAATGTTCAATTATTTCATCGGTTATCTGAAATCCTATTCGTCGGTCAATGAGAATGTTGTGGCTTCTTATCTCTTGGTTAAGGATTTTGTCGGCAAGTACCCATACCTCAATGCTGGACTGACGTTCAACTTCCCCGAGCTTTTCGAAGAGATCGACGACGTTGTCGCAGTGTTCAATATGCTCAAAGATTCCGAACTCAAGAAGGATTTCCTTCTGCATATCAAGATGTTCGTACCCGCATGGACGGATATCTATTTGCACCTCTTCCCCTATGCGCTCCTTCCGGCCATCATAGAAAGTTTGGAACGTGAAGGTTATGAGGACAAGATTGTTTCGATGACGCTGAATTGTTTCGACAATCCGCGGGAATACCGTGAGTCGATCGTCTGGATTTTCAAGAACCTGCGCTCTTCGACTTGGTTTGAAAAAACCAAGATACCTTATGAAAAGCAGCTCATCACTCTGGTGCATGTGCTCGATATCACGTATCGGGAAATCGAAAACCACCGGGAAACTACCGAAAATCGGAAGATCAACAAGCAAGTTCAGACGGTTTTGTTCAAGGAAGGCGTGTTGGATTCGTTTATTTCGGAAGCGGACGTGGATACGATCACTCGCATATATACGCTGGTAGATGATGTTAAGGACCTTGATCCGGCTATCAAGATGCGAATGCGCAACAGTATTCTCGACAAACACCCAACCTTCAAGTTCTTTGGGGTCGAGGAAAAATCCGTCGTTTCACGCGGCCTTATGGTCACTGCGCGTAAATACGAGGAAAAGCAAAAGACATTGCAAACCATCATGGAAGTTGAGGTGCCCACAAAC
>JBAYHM010000460.1:0-2672 GCA_041666155.1 Treponemataceae bacterium | reverse complement strand
GCGAGAGCGCGACTGTGCCCGCGGAAACATCCCCTCTTTTCTTAAGGAAGCCTTTTGAGTCAAATCGATTCGCAAGCGGGTATCGTACCCCGCAACACTCCGCGACCTGAAACAATGCAGGCGATAGAATCAAATTCAGCAAATCCGGACCTTGCTAAACCAAGTGCCCCCGTAATCGGCGGCGGGGTTGATTTTTCAACCCTCGGATTATTGGATCCCGTACTTTCCGCAGTCCGGGAAGAAGGTTATACAATACCTACCCCCATCCAAGCCGAAGCCATTCCCGCGCTGCTTGCCGGACGCGATTTGTTGGGTATCGCCCAAACGGGCACCGGAAAAACCGCGGCGTTCGCGCTGCCGATCATCCAGCGCCTCTATAACAACCCGAAAAAGCACGCGCCGAGAACAACCCGCGTCCTCGTGGTAGCACCTACCCGAGAACTGGCCGCGCAGATTGACCAGAGCTTCCTCGCTTACGGGCGCGGCGCAAACCTGAGCCGAGCCTGCGTGTTCGGCGGCGTCGGCTCGGTCCCTCAGGAGCGGGCGCTCGCGCGCGGAATCGACGTGCTGACGGCGACTCCCGGCCGACTCCTCGACCTTATCGATCGGGGTCACCTGACCCTCTCCGCCGTGGAAACCGTAGTTCTTGATGAAGCGGACCGCATGTTCGACATGGGCTTCATCCGGGACGTCAGACGTATAGTCGCTCTTCTGCCGACCAAACGACAAACGGTGTTCTTCTCAGCGACAATGCCGCCGGAGATCGAGGCTTTTGCCGATCCCCTGCTTAAGGATCCCGTGCGTGCCGCCGTCCCGTCCGCCCAGCCAACGGCCGACCGCGTGGACCAGAAAGTGCTGTTCGTCGCGAAAGACGATAAACGAAAGCTCTTGACCGCCATTTTGAAGGAAGACGGTTTCAAACGAGTGATCGTATTCACCAAAACCAAGCACGGCGCGAATCGTCTGGCTAAACAACTGGAAACCGAAGGCATCGGAGCGGACGCCATCCACGCGAACAAGAGCCAAAACCAGCGCACCCGCGCGATGGATGCCTTCCGATCCGGCTCTTTGAGCGTATTGGTAGCCACCGACCTGGCGGCCCGCGGCATCGACGTCGACGACATCGAACTCGTGGTAAATTACGATCTTCCCAATGAACCGGAAACGTATATCCATCGGATCGGCCGTACCGCCCGCGCGGGAGCCGAAGGTGTCGCCGTATCCTTCTGCGACGGTGAAGAACGTCGGCTCCTGCGCGATATCGAACGTCTGATCGGTTTCCGCATCCCGGTAGAACTAGACCATCCCTTCCGTTTGGAAATAGAGCCGCTCCGCGAAACGCAGGGCGGAAACGACCGCCAGCAACGACCGCAACGCCCGCAAAACCCCATGGCCTCACGACCGAGACCGGAACGACCGCAAAATGCTCGGCCGCAAGGGCCAAGCGTGTTCGGCGGCCGTGGACAACCGCGAAGACCGATGCCGGAAAACAGCGGCGCCTTTCGCGGCGGGCAACGTGGAGGTCCACCCCGCGGCGGTTTCAGCCGTCCGAGAGATGGACGCGACACGAGAGGACGACCCGAAGTCAGCACGGAGCCGAGCTTGGCTTCCCTGTTCTCGGGTGCTTCTACACCCGGCGGCCGACCTAATGACGGACGGGGACCACAAGGTCCGCGGTATCCGCACGGCGGCAGAACCGACAATCCTCCGGGCTTTCCGGATCGAAAACCCCACTTTGGAGAACCAAGACCGGATTCCAGAGGCCCCCGGCCGAACGGCGGTGCTCCGAACGGCGCGGCGCCGAGTGGGCGGCCCCGAAACAGGCACCGAGGTCCCCGCGGCGATCGCGGTCCGTCGGCGCCTACTTCCGACTAAAAACGACGGAGATAGCGGCGGATGACGCGTTCGACAAACCACGAAGCGCTCGTGTTATCCGTCCGGCCTTCCGGAGAATCCAATCGGGAAGCGCTGTTTCTCACCGAAGACTCAGGCCTCATGCGGGCGACCGTCTTCGGCGGTCCCAAAAGTCATCTCCGCGCCTATGTCGCGCCTTATAACGGCGGCGAACTTCTTATCTATTGCGATCCGGTCAAAGATTATAGGAAAGTAAGCGATTTCAATGTCCGCCAGTGGCGGCCGGGAATCCGCGAATCGCTCGAACGCAGCTACGCGGCCGCCGCGGTGGCGGAAACCGTCATCGCCGGCTACGGCGGCGGCGGATCGTGGAAAGAAGCGCTGGCGCTCTGCCGGGAAACGCTTGATGCGGTGGATATCGCCACGGAAGAAGCCTGCCGGACGGCGCTGCTGCGCTTCCTGTGGAAATGGGCGGAAATCCTCGGCGCACGCCCGGATTTGGACGTATGCGGAGACTGCGCTTGTACCCCCGCGGGTGATGAAGTAGTATGGTATTCACGACGGGAAAGCGCCGTTTTGTGCCGACGTTGCGCCGATCGGAAAGAAAACGCCGACGCGATCGCAATCGGTCCCGGAGCGCGCGCATGGCTGCGGGCTATCGACCGGATCGACGCGAAAGCGGCATTACGCATCGGCGCCGACACGATTTCCTTCAGACAAGCGCGGGAAGCGGTCATTACGGCCGCCGCGGACGCCGTCGGATCCCGCCTGAAAACCTGGAACGCGCTGGGAGGAACCTAATGAGAGCGGTCGACATC
>JBAYHM010000459.1:0-2684 GCA_041666155.1 Treponemataceae bacterium | reverse complement strand
TTACAAAGCGAAGTATCCGAATATAAGTATCGATCTGTATGAGAATACGTCGGCCGAACTTGAAAACATGATCACGAACGGGACCGTGGATCTTGCGATCATGCCATTGCCGTTCAACAATCCGACTATTTGCTTTCATCCATTCCTCTCCAGCCGGATGGTCCTTATTGTTTCAAAAAATAATCCGCTCAACAGCTTTGCCTATGACAAGGGGCTTGGGGAAAAGAGATACTATTTCAATTTAAAACAAGCCGCAAACGAACCTTTCATCATCGGCAATAGAGGTCAACGGATTCGGGCTGTGACGGAGTTGATTTTCAAAAGAGCGGAGATTTCTCCGCGCATCGCGTTATATTCCAAAAACATTGAAACTATAAAAAATATCGCAGCTACAGGCGTAGGGTTGGCCATAATACCGGAACAGTATCTAAAAGAAAACGATACTGGTTTCAATGCAAATACGTATTATCTTGAAGCCGATCAAGATTTCAGCTGGACGATCGCTGCGGCCTTCGCTAATTCGTCGTACCTTTCACCGGCAGCGACCCAATTCATCCATGTGCTGCGCGAACATATGACGGAGAAAGAAGCAAGTGTATCGGACTACGTGACACCTTGCGGTTGTCCAATAATTGAATAGACGATGGGAAAGAAGAGCTTCACGGCCATTCGTCGAAACAGCATTCCTCCGTAAAGCTCTTATATCTCTACCACTACTTTTCCGCGATGCAGTCGATTTCTATAAACACGTTCTTAGGCAAACTCTTTACGGCAACCGTGACACGCGCAGGCGACAATGGCTTGCGAATACGGGCCTATAGTTTTCGGCGCTTTCTTGGTAACAATGCACTCGAACAATTAGTGATCTTCCTTATCCTTCATCGCTAAAAATACCCGCCGTGAAAACAGCGAAAGATTCTCCAACAGAACGGGCCGACTATGGGAGTAGCATATATTGCTTATGGATCTGCTCCAGAGCCTGCCTCAGCGTGGATCGTGGACAACCGATATTCAACCTGACAAAGCGGATCCCTTCCGAGCCGAATCCATCGCCACGGCTTATCGCGACTAAGCTCTTATTGACGAAGAAATCGGCAAGCGCATCCCCCTCGATCCCAAGTCCCGAACATTCGAGCCACATCAGGTACATAGCCTCTGGCTTCACAAGCCGTATCCTCGGCATTTTCTCCAGGAGATAGTCCTCCAAAAAGCGTACGTTCTCTTCCAAGTAAACCAAAAGCTGCTCAAGATAATCGTCGCATTCCGTATAGGCGGCGACATAAGCGGGTACCGCGAAAACGTTCTGCTGGATGCTCCGGTTTTTCTTGAATTGGACCTCAAGCCCTTTTCGAATTTCCGGATTCGGTATGACGATGCCGGATCCGCGCAGACCTGCCGTGTTGAAAGTCTTTGAAGGCGCGTAGCAAGTGACCGTATTCATAGCGTATCGACGATCGAGAGAAGCGACAGGAAAATGTCGCGATCCGAAAAGCATCAGATCCGAATGGATCTCGTCGCTTATCATGATCACGTCATGAGCGACGCAAATCTCGGAGATCCGAGCAAGCTCATCTCGAGTCCAAACCCGGCCGACGGGATTGTGGGGATTGCAGAGGATCATCAATTTAGCTTTCGGACTTTTCGCCCTTCTCTCAAGATCATCGAAATCGATCGAGTAGCATCCATCTTTGTAAATCAGGCTATTGTTGCTGATGATCCTGTCATTGTCGACGACGGCGAACCCGAACGGATGATATACGGGGCCCTGGATGATCACTTCATCGCCTGGCTCGGTAAAGGCTTGAACCATCGTATTGAAAACGGGAACGATCCCCGTCGCGAAAATGATCCATGCCGGGTCCAATTTCCACCCGTGTTTGCGGCCGATCCAATCGATCGTCGCTTGTTTGAATTCAGGAACTACATAGGGATAACCGTAAATCATATGGTCCATCCGTGTTTTGATGGCGTCGACGACAGGCTGCGGACAACGGAAATCGGTGTCCGCAACCCACATGGGCAGGGCGGAAGGATTACCGACGCGGGTTCCTACATTGTCCCACTTAGAGGATTGGGTATCTTTCCGGTCTATTACTTCATCAAAGTCATAAATCATGGTACACGTCTCCACTGTTTGCAGAATCGTACTAATTCCTGTAAATTATCTCAGACGGGCGTCCATATGTCTAATATATAATCTTGATCACAAACATAGATTTAAACTATATTTATTGATTCCCCTAGTCCCAGGAAATGTTCAAAGCTGGATAAAAACAAGCCGGCCGAAAGCAGATCGGCGCTACCGCCGGGACTGATTCGACGCTGGACGAATTCGTCGGCCATGCGCGCGATCGCGGCTCTCCCGATTGCCGTTTCAGTCCCCCCAATCGCGAGTGCGTCGGCAGCGCTTTCCTTTACATAATCGAGCGCTTCAGTTCCTCCTCGATGAAGGACTGTCGAATCATCGACCACTGCCATGAGAGAAAGCAAAGCGTTGACGCAAACCGCGTCATCGAAGCGCCCGCGCGCGTTTCGCAGCATAGACATCGATCCGGCGTCCAGACTCGCGAAGCCTGATTCCGCTTCACCTCGTACGCCGGGATAACCAAGGCTTCGGAAAGTATGACCACCATGGGTATCAGCGTCCGAAAGCTCTCTCTTTGAAATTTCTCGAACGACCCGTC
>JBAYHM010000458.1:0-2687 GCA_041666155.1 Treponemataceae bacterium | reverse complement strand
GCAAAAAAATATTACGAAAAAACTCCGTGCATAAAATAATGCACGACTCTTCGTATGAACTGGTCGTCCGGTTCCAACGCTCCGGCGAGCCGGAGCCCCGCATAGGCGTCGGCGGTGCCGATGAAAGAAGCGGCATAGGCGGACTCCCGGCCCTTCATATTGCCGTGGTCCTCCGATGCCGACCGGAACACTTCTTTAAAAAACTCATAGAGCCGTTCCGCGTAGGGACTCATAACTGAATATTCCTCGCTCGAAGGAGGGCTGAACGAAAGCGTAAGCCGCAGCCGCATCAAATCCGGACGTTCCGCCGCGTACCGAAGAAAGACCCGAAGCGAACCCGTCAGGGAAACGGCAAGGTCCCCCTTATAAGAACCTTCTTCCTTGAGCGCCGCGATAAAACCAAGATAGAGATCGGAAGCGACCGCATTCAACAATCCGATCTTGTTGCCGAAATGGTAGTACAACGTCGGTTTAGTGATACCCGAAAGCAGACAGATCTCTTGCACGCCGACCGCGTTGTAGCCCCGATCGGCAAACAAAGCGCGTGAGGTCGACAAGATTCGCTCTCGGGTTTCATCCATCAACCAATCATATACCGATCGGTATATGATTGGCAAGTCCAAGCTTGAGGTTTTATACGCCGTCCCGCGGAAATTGGGAAACGAGGAGTCGGACCGAGGTGATTAGGTTGTGGTGTACTCTTTCCAGGGGATTTGGGAAGGTTTCAGTTTGGACAGATACGTGACGATATCGGAGCGGCCGAAGTATTTTACCGCGCCAAGGGGATCTTTGGCCGTCAGCATAACGGGTATACCTTGAAAAATATCAGTATAGAGAGTCACCGCGTGATCTCGTTGCGCGGGTGATTGAAGAGTCGCAATCCGGACTAGGACGACGGCGAAAGTGATTCCCTGCTCTTTAATTACCGCACCTTGAAATTTCATTACATACCCCACATCGATATTTAGTATAGCGTATTCACTGTCTTTTACCGAGCGAAACGACCATTAAGCTCTCGGTCGTTTATTTAAGGCCTCCGTCAGCACCCGCATATCGACCGAATTTCCTGAAGGGATGGCGCCGGGAACAAGAGTTCCAATATCGATATCCAATTCAAAAGGACGACGACCGACGTGTTCAGGATAATGCGCGTCGGAGGAAGTGGTGAGCGGGTAACCGCGAGTATCAACCGAAGAAGGAAGACGCACGCACTCCAAGGCGGCCCAAGGCCCGTCAACGACGAAACCGAGCTGGCTGGTCATGGAGAACGCGGGACGGTCGACGTGCGCCGGGATAACGATGCCGCCGTAAGATGCCACGCGCGGCCCGAGATCATCCAGATACACCTCAGCGGCAACGCCGAGATATTTTTCCACTTCCCCAATTATGTTTTCCTCTTCATCGACATATACCTGATCGCCAAGGCGGCTTGGATCGTTCGGAATTAGCGGTAAAAGGTTATACCATTCCGCGGAAAACGCGAGCGCGGCGTCCAAGGAACCGAAAAGACACAGGACATGGAGCTCCTCCATCACCGTGGCTTCCATTCCGAACAAAGGAAGTATGCCTTCAGCCTTGCACGCGGCAGCGAACGCGGGACAATTGAGACTTGAATTATGGTCGGTTAGCGCAAGGAGACTCACGCCGCGCGCACGGGCGAGCGAGGTGATCAGGCGCGGAGACATCTCCAGCGATCCGCAGGGAGACAGACAGGAATGATTGTGCAGATCGGCGAGGATCGGCATGTAGGAGCTACACGCCCGCCTTCAAGAGGGCGTAGAGTTTTCCGGAAACGGCGAACTGAGTCTCCGCCGTGCGGAGAATGGCGATTCCCTCTTCCTTCGCGGCTTCTATCATGTCTTCAGGAACGGGACGCGAATTACAGATGAGAATGGCCGGCAAGTTGGCCAAAACCGCGACGGCAATCGTGTTTTTATGCGACTGGATCGTGATGAGCACGTCCCCGGTCTTGGCATGGGCCATCACGTCGGACAGAAGATCGGACGTATACCCGCCTGAAACCTTTGAGTCCTCGAATTCACCCTGCACGATTTCACAAGAGAGCGCCTCGGCGAGACTTCGTACGGTCATTGATCAGCCTCCTCAGGCTCGGGCCTGGAAGCCGAGCTTAATAAAATGGTCGATACGACGGTTGTTCCCTTTCCGACTTCCGACTCCAAGTGGAATTCGTCGGATACCCGTTTCGTGTTGGCAAGTCCCATGCCGGCGCCGAAACCGAGCGAACGTATCCATTCGTTTGCGGTGGACCAGCCTTCCTGCAGCGCGAGAGATACGTCGGGGATACCCGGACCGGTATCCACCGCGGTGATCGTGACGCGGTCGTCGCGGATCGCGCAATGCAGCGTTCCGCCGTAGGAATGAACGACCTGGTTGATTTCCAGCTCGTAACAGGCAACCGCGATGCGACGAATGAGTTTCGGATCGAGATTGAGCTTTTTCAGCGCCTTCTTGATTTCCGTAGAAGGACGACCGGCGCCCTCGAAATCGTAGCGGGTCGTTCGGAATTCCATCTCCGTCACGCCTTCCACAGGTGCCGACGGTTCCTTCGCCTGGGCGCGTTCAAGCCGGAGCACTTCGCGGTTCATCTCCACCAGAAGCGTCTTGATGACGTCCTTGGACGTGATGATGCCGACGAGCTGGCGGGCCTTATTGAGTACGGGGAAGCG
>JBAYHM010000457.1:0-2703 GCA_041666155.1 Treponemataceae bacterium | reverse complement strand
CTCCAATAATGAAAAGCATAATGGAAAAAACAGGTATCCGTCGCGAAAACATCACTCTTCCGATTTGAACAGATTTTGCACCGAGATGTATTTACCGTTTTGGATCGAACGGAAGGGTTCGCTATCCGGATGCGCTCTAAATTCCGCAAGTGTGCGCTCATACAACGAGCGTGGAACCTTACTGACGGCGACCTCTCCGGGTCTGAGGCCGTGTACGTGAAAATCAATCGTATCGGCATTAAGAGCATGGAACCAGGCGCTCGCTTCGGCATTCGGATCAGCTTCCGCGGCTTTTACGAGTAGATAATATTTGAGCGCCTCAATGGCCATCGGTTCCAGATCCGCGGAAATGACGGCGATTCTATCAGCCAATTCCGGATATCCGACAACAAAAATTGACTCTATTCCCTTTTCATCCATCTCTGCCAGTTCCGGCCGATCCAACTCGGGAATGACATACAACTTGACGCCACGGCTGCCCCAAGTTAGGCGTAAAGGGAATTCCGGTTTTAATTTACGACCGCAGGTAGGGCAAGTAACTGTCATAAAAGAACCGGAAAGCAACGCTTCCACCTGTTGGGGTTGCTGATCAAGGTCGATAGAGTCGGGAAGATCTGCGTCAAAAGAAGCATCGCAAGAGCAGACGATAGTGCGCATTCCGGCCTCCGTATTTTGATCGATCTTATTCCTACCGACCGATCAAAAATAGTATATCGCCAAAAAGTGAAAAGAGTAATAAGCCGAAAACGATGGCGGTTCCTACAAGTTGGAAAACGTATACGGTCTTAGGTTTTAATGCTTTACCGCGTATCAATTCGATTAGGAACAACAGTATAAGTCCACCGTCCAGCGCGGGAATAGGAAGCAAATTCATTACGAAAAGGGCGATGGAAAGAAGCGCGAGAAAGCTCGCAACCGCACTCAAACCTTCCCCGATCCCTTCTCCGAATCCGTCTGCCGCGACGTCTCCCAGCATATAGGTGATACGCACCGGTCCGGACACGGCTTTTGTCAGATCGATACCCTGAAAAAGAAGAGCCATACTTTTCAGTGAAAAGACGAAAGTCTTGACTGTTTCTTGAAAACCCTTTACCAGCGCTGCAGGCGGGGTTAGGGTTGGGGTTCTGTATCGAATTGTAGCAAACGTCATTCCCGTTTCAGCCGTTCCGTTGTCTGCCCACGAAAGTACAAGAGTTTTTTCCAGCTTTTCACCTTTGCGATCTACAAGCAGCTTCAAACTGCTAGGGTGGCTTTTTAACACTCCGGTGAGTTCTACGGTATTATTCAGCTTCTTTCCGTTGGCCTCTACAATTCGGTCACCAAGCCGAATGCCCGCAATTGCCGCGGGAGTTCCCTTTTTTACGATGTCGATAATAGGGTCGTTCCAAAAATAAACACCGATTTTTCCGGCACCGGTTGAAGGATCAAGCCGGGGGACAACGAATACGTTACTCGTCGCTCCATCCCTTTCGATTTGAATATCTAAACGTTTTCCCGCAAAAGGCGCTAACCCTTCCTGAACTTCCTGAAAATTGCTGACTTTTCTCCCTTCGATTGCCGTGATGAAATCTCCAGTCTTGAGACCGGCTTCATCGGCAGGGAATTTGTTTCCGATCTCAACTTCGGATGCAAGCACTATACGGTTGCCGAGTGTACGCACTTCAATTCCGCAGCCCCATACAGCCGCGAGGGCTAAAATGGCGAATATGGCATTAGCCGCCGGTCCCGCAAATGCTACTGCTATTCGCTTTAAAGGAGGGCTGCCGTAAAATGTTCCTTTTTCTCGTGGAATTTCATCTTTGCGTTGAGCGAGAGCGTCTTGAAATTCCGTTTCGCCTTTCATTTTGCAGTAGCCGCCGATAGGCAACGATCCTATCCGGTATTCAACATTGCCGATTCGTTTGGTGAAAATTGGTTTCCCCCAACCGATTGAAAAGGCCTCGACTTCAATACCGCTCAAACGTGCAATAATGAAATGACCGAGTTCGTGAATGAAGACGACTAATCCCAAACCAATTAGCCCGACAAGTATGCGGGGTATCACGCGTTCGCCTCCAAGCAAGTTTTAACGGCATCTCGCGCAATTTTTCTTGCGCGTCGATCTCCTTCAATGATGGATTCTATCGAATCGTCTCCGGCTGCCCAGTCGTGATCTAACACTTTTTGGGTGACATAAGGGATATCGATGAATGTAAGGTTCTCGTTTATGAAGGCGTCTACCGCAATTTCATTAGCCGCGTTATAGGCGGTGGGATATAGACCGCTTAGTCGTGCGGCCTCATAAGCTAACGGTAACATAGGAAAGGCATCGGAATCGGGGGCCTCAAAGGTCAAGGTAGATCCGACAAGATCGAGACGCCCAAACGGGGTAGGGCGACACTCAGGCCAAAAAAGGGCGTTGTGTATTGGTACGCGCATATCAGGCTGCGATATTTGCGCGTACAAAGATCCATCGGTCAGTCTAACGAGCGAATGTACTTTGCTCTGCGGGTGTACAACAACGATGACTTGATCGGCGCGAACATCGAATAAACGTACCGCTTCGATGACTTCCAAACCTTTGTTGGCGAGCGACGCGGAATCGATAGTAATTTTCCCCCCCATGTTCCATGTCGGATGCGCAAGCGCGTCGGCAACAGAAACCGTAGAAAGACGGGAACGGTCCCAAGCTCGGAACGGTCCACCGGAGGCGGTCAACACGAT
>JBAYHM010000456.1:0-2735 GCA_041666155.1 Treponemataceae bacterium | reverse complement strand
GGTCGGCGTCCCTATCATGGAAAACGGCGTCGTCCTAGGTGTGGTGGGGATTGATTTCAACCTTGACGCGCTTCAGAAGGCGGTCCTGGACTGGAAGCCGCTCGGGACCACATATAGCATCATCGTTTCAAATAAAGCGATACGGATCGCTCACCCAAAAGCGGATCTTCTGGGTAAGCCGGTCGGAGACGATACGCCGGATAAAAAAGAAGCCCTGCTCGCGGCAATAGCCGGCGGCAAAAGCTACCAACTAATCAAGAAAAACCTCAATACAGGGGAAATTTCCTACCTCGATTATCAACCGGTATTCGTGGGTTCGGCCTCAAAACCGTGGTCCGTTTCAGCCGTCATCCCCCTGTCTTCGCTGCTGGAATCAACCCGGCGGATGCTTTTCATGCTCGCGGCCGTGGGCATCGGCGGGCTCATTCTCGCTGTATTCATCCTCTATTGGGTATCCGCAGGCATCGCCAATCCGATCGTACTGGCGGCTGATGGCCTTCGGCGGGCATCCACCGGGGATTTCGCCTTGGAGAATTTCGACCTGGGACGGCTTGGCCGCAATGCTTCACGCGGAGACGAAGTCGGCGCGATGTCGGCGGCTCTTCTTGACATGCGGACAGCCGTCACGGAAGTCGTTTCCAGCATGAGAACCGCGGCCGAACAGGTGGAAACCGGCGCCGACCAGGTATCGGAATCGTCCCAAGGAATTTCCCAAGGAGCGTCAGAACAGGCGGCCAGCGGGCAGGAAGTATCCGCATCGATGGAGCAAATGAGTTCCACCGTCCGGCAGAATGCGGACAACGCGCGGGCCACGGAGTCAATCGCGAGAAAAGCGGCCCAGGACGCGGCGAACGGAGGAAGTTCGGTATCGGAAGCGGCAAACGCCATGCAGGAAATATCGGCGAAGATCAATATTATCGAGGAGATCGCGCGCCAGACGAACCTGCTGGCCTTGAACGCCGCTATAGAAGCGGCGCGAGCGGGAGAAGCGGGGCGAGGCTTCGCCGTCGTCGCGAGCGAAGTCCGCAAACTCGCCGAACGCAGTCAAATCGCCGCCCAGGAAATTACGGACCTATCCACGCGCACGACCATCCTCTCACGAGAGGCTTCTTCGGTGATCGACCGCATCGTCCCGGATATCCGTAAAACGGCGGAACTTGTGGAAGAGATCACCGCGTCGAGCAACGAACAGTCGAGCGGCGTGGATCAGGTGAACAAAGCTTTGCTCCAACTGGACCAGGTCATCCAGCGGAACGCGAGTTCTTCAGAGGAGTTGGCGAGTATGGCCGAGGAGCTTACCGGCCAAGCGCGCGCTATGCGCGAATCCCTTGATTTTTTCAAGACTGTCGACTCGAACAAAGAAACGCCTCTGCTTCTCAAGGACGTTTAACGATACGGGTCAAGTAAATCGCCGACCGTTGAAGCTACGGTCGGCGATTCATCAATACGAGTTGTTGTCTTTTTCTTTCTTCTGATGCGTGGCGTATTCCGCTTCCGGGTCTTCCCTCCGGATTCGGGCATTCGCGGCAATAAGAGAATAAAGGACCGGCACGAAAAAAAGCGTGATTAGAACGCTGGAACAGAGACCGCCGACGATCGTAATGCCCACCGGCTGAGTGATTCGCGCTCCTTCCCCCGGAAAAAACGCGAGCGGAATCATACCGCAAATGGTGGTGATGGTCGTGATCAAAATCGGCCGCAAACGGTGCCGCCCCGCCTCGATAAGCGCTTCCCTCAATTTGTATCCGCGTACGCGCAGCAGATTCGTGTAGTCGACCAGAACAATGCCGTTGTTGACGACGATGCCCGCCAGCATGATCAGGCCGAGCAGAGAAAACATCGATATCGGTTGATTCATAATGAGATAAATGGCGACGACGCCGATGAGCATGGTCGGAATCGCCAGGAAGATGATGAAAGGGGCGATAAACGATTCGAACTGTGCCGCCATAACCGCGAAAACCAAGGCGATGGCGACGAGGAGTACGAGGGTCAACTGAGAACCCGTTTTATTGATCGCGGCGAGCTCTCCGGCGTATTCGATCGTGACTCCTTCGGGAAGCTTCACCGATTCGCGGATGGCGGCCGCAAGACGGGGTTCTATTTTGGGAGCTTCTTGACCGGCAGCCATGGCCGCGGTGACGCGGACGGCTCGGCGGCCTTGTTCACGGATGATCTGAACCGGGCTTTCGCTCCGTACCAAGGACGCGAAACTTGCCATGGCGATACGCTCCCCCGCCGAATTTTTCACGTACGTGCGTTCAAGATCCGGCAGCGAAGAACGGTCGCCCGGACGAAGAATGACCAGAATGTCATATTCTACTCCCTTGCTTCGGTACACACCCCCGTCCGCGCCGGCGGCTACCGCTTTCAGTTCAGCGGCGGCAGCCTTAGCGCCGACGCCGAGATCAGCCGTCCTATTGCGATCCAGCGCAATGGTGTATTCCGAAAGGCTGTTGGGAATATTGACTTGCGGTTCCACGATTTCGGGAAAACCTTCCCTGATCAGCGAAACGATCGACCGGGCCACTGTCTGAGCCGCGTCGTAATCGCGTGAACGCACCACGATTTCAATCGGGTTCGCGCCCGAAAGCGCCCGTCCCCGGTTAGCGCGCACCGTCAGCCTAAGTCCCGGAATCTCCGCGGCGGCCGCGCGCGCTACCGTGGAAATCGAATCAGGCGTCGATACGCGGTCGGGCGTCCCCACCGGCGGCAAGCGGACGGTTATCTGAGCC
>JBAYHM010000455.1:0-2738 GCA_041666155.1 Treponemataceae bacterium | reverse complement strand
CGAAACTCGGCGTCAGCAGGATGCCGGTGCGGGAAGCGTTCAGGTTGATGGAATCGATGGGCTTGATTCAATCGACGCCTTATGCGGGCAGCGTCGTGCGGAAGCTTACGAAAGAAGAAACGAAAGAAATTTATATACTTCGCATGAACCTGGAATCGCTGGCGTGCCGGTATGCGGCTGAACGCATCACCCTAAGCGCGTTGATCGAGCTTGAAGAAATACAGCGAAAAATGGAAATGGTTTGCAGCTACGAAGTGACCGCTGAGACGTACAAGCTTTTGTACCAGTATAATAGAGATTTTCACCACACCATTTACGCGGCTTCAAAAATGCCGAAGTTGTGCGAGTTCATTGACAATTTATGGAACAGCATCGCGTACTCGCGAATAAAATATATCAGCAACCCCGAATATGGGGAGCGGATGAAGCAAGAGCATCGTTTGTACATCGATTATCTTAAAAAACATGACGGCGAAGGATTCGCGAAGAGCGTCGCCGGTAATCTTCAAAAGCACTATGACCTGTTCGCCGAAAAAGAAGAAGCGAACGACTAAAGCTAGGCCATGATATCGACGACGGTACCAGAATCCGCTTCAAGCGGCGCTTGAAGCGGCGTCGACATGAGGAGCGCTAAAGCGTCCGCGTCGGTCTTGGCTTTATCCAATGATTTTGAAAGCATTGAGACGCCGACTTTATCCATAAGTGAATTTTGGGCCGTATCCATAGAAAGTTGCGCTATATCCATGCAAATAGTATACGATGTCGAAACGGAAAAGTGTAGCCCGAAGGGAGAAAGTCATGGATAATGCGGCCTATGGGTCAGCGTGGTGATTCCGTCTATACCGACGAAGAACTCGTGAAAGAAACCTGCCGGCGCATTAGGGCCGCGCGGAGTTTGTGGGACGCGCACCGGAACGCCGCGTGCCGGGGCGAACGGGAAAAGGCGGTTGCGCTATACGAAACCCTTTCCAAAGAGCAGAAGGAACGGATTCCGCAGGTTCTTCGGGTATGGCTTCGTTATCGCAGCGAGAAATATTTCGGACCGGAACGTACCGCGCCCGGCAGTCCACGGAAGACGAAGAAGCAGGATTAACGGCGGCGGAACCGACATCAGGAAGAGAGTTCGGCAACCGATTGCGGTTGCGTCCTATGAACGCTATAGTGCAAGGGAAGATATCCTAAAGGTTAACAAATCATGAGCTTTATCCTCGACTTCGCCCTTGCGCTTCTACCGATTATTTGGCTCTTGCTCAGCTTGGGCGTTTTGAAACTCCCCGCTTGGAAATCCGCATTTATCGCTCTCCTTTTTTCGATGGCGATCGCGTACGGTTTCTTTTTTATGTCCTTCAACTTGATGTCGCAGGCTGCCCTTGAGGGCGTTGTCCTGGCGCTTTTCCCCATCGTCTGGGTAGTTTTTTCCGCGCTGTTCCTATACCGGATTTCAGTGAACTCCGGCGGGATGGACGTCATACGCCGGATGCTGACAGGGCTGTCACCCGACCGGCGCATCCAGACGCTCATTCTGGCTTTCGCCTTCGGCGGTTTCCTGGAAGCAGTCGCCGGTTTCGGCACGGCTGTGGCTATTCCCGCCGGTATCATGATCGCGATGGGCTTTGAGCCGCTGCTCGCCGCGACCTTATGCCTCATGGCAAACACTATCCCGGTGGCTTTCGGCGTCATAGGGGTACCGATTATTACTCTGGCGCAGATTACGAATCTTCCGGAAAATCCATTGTCCCTTTTTGCCTCTTTGCAGCTCCTGCCCTTGGTCCTTATCCTGCCTCTTTTACTGGTGGCAATAGTGACGCGCAGCGTGAAAGCCTCTCTTGCGGTCGCGTTCCCCTGCGTAGTTTCAGGGGCGGTGTTCGGCACTCTTCAATGCGTGACGGCCTGGTACTTGGGGCCCGAGATGCCCGCCGTCATCGGTTCCTTGGGAGCTCTGTTGAGCTTGATCGCGCTGGTGAAATTTTTTCCGCCTAAAAAAACCTGGCTTTTTCCCAATGAAAGCCCGCAAAGCTCGCGAAGCGCGCAAGGAGCCGAGACCCACTCGGATGGACCGACAGTTATACTTCGCGCTTGGTCGCCTTTCCTTTTGATACTCTTTTTCATCGTCGCGACCCGGACGTTCCCTTTCCTCAGCTTCCTCTCTCATGAACCGTTTGTCGTCAAAAGGCAGTTTTATTTCGGTCCCGGCGGAAAAGCGCTGGTTTTCCCCCTAGCGACAAGTAGCGGAACCATTTTATTCGTATCGGCTGGTTTGGGCGCCATGCTACTGCGCATGGATCTTCCGGCGCTAGGCCGAGCTTTGCGGGAAACCTTCGGCATGGCGTTTAAATCCATCATCACGATCATAGCCATTGTGGCCATGTCCAAAATGATGGCGTATTCAGGAATGATCGGCGCGATAGCGACCGTGTTCAGTATGGCCGGCCCCGCTTTTCCGTTTCTGTCACCGACTATCGGCGCCTTGGGCACTTTCCTCACCGGCAGCGACACTTCATCCAACGTCTTATTCGGCGCTCTTCAAAAAACGACAGCCGAAAACCTTGACTTGCGGGTTGATTGGATAGTCGCCTCGAACGCGGCCGGAGCCACCGCCGGAAAAATGATATCGCCGCAAAGCATCGCCATAGCGGCGTCTTCTACCGGACTCGGCGGCGAGGAAGGAGAACTCCTGCGCCGCACGCTTCCTTGGTGCGGCGCCTACGTCGCGGCCTTGGGCTTGATCGTCGGATTGT
>JBAYHM010000454.1:0-2738 GCA_041666155.1 Treponemataceae bacterium | reverse complement strand
GCGCGTTTTATGACGTCAAGGAACAGCGTTTTCGTCGCCGCATCGTCTAAACGCATCTCCTGATGGTTGATGCGTGCCGTTACGTGATAGCGGGCCCCGTCAACAAGCTGTCTAGGTTGTCTCATACCGCAAGTAGAGCTGTTTTCGTGTTTCTGCTTTACCGTGATAAGATTGAAATATGAGAAAGGTCAAAAAGGTCTGTCCCTCTGGGAGTTCTAAATGAAAATCTCCCTATTTATCGTCTTCCTATTTGTTCCATTCTTTTCTTTTTCCCAAGGGATTGTCACAGGTGAAAAAGAACTATTAAGCAAGGTCTCTGTTGGGCCTGGGGAAAACCAAATTTCATATAATGCGAATAAAGAAGGATTTTGGTCACCAACAGGACCAATGCTCGATCTAGAAGGTGCATTGTTCTTTTTTCCCCTTGCTGGTCCTAACGCACGGAAGTATTTAGTGAAGTACAAAAATGATATTTGGAGTCATGAACCATTATTTGAATCTATGAAAGGAACTGGATGGGATGGGAACCTTTATCAGTTTATTTCTTATGGAGGATATGTGATATCCAAATCGAATGATAAAGTCTTTTCTGTAAGGCAAAATATTTCTGAAGTACTATTTGAAAGAGCTATGATAAAAACTATATTGCCTTCAAATAATAGAATGCATTATTTAATACCAAGCGGAGATTATTTTGAGTCGGTATCTCCTCGGTGGGCTTATTCGGCAGAGGTCATGAAAACCGGACCAACCAAAATACGGAATCTTGAAGATACTCGCGCATGGCTACCTACTCAACCCGGCGGATATAGTATCGGTGCTGATGGTTTATTATACCAGAATGGGGTGTTGTACTCAGCAGTAATTCCTAAAGAAAAAAATAATATTGATTGGCGTTATCTTGGACGTCTAATATCTGGGCATACTATTTGGTGTCCGGGGCCTCCTGAGATATCGAACTCGTTTACAATTGTTAACGCGGAAGGTGTGATTGAACTGGTAGTAGAGATACCAGTTTCTTCTCGATTCAATTATGGATTGGGTCCTTGGGGTGAGTTCTATTTTTTGTTTGCTCCAGCTATGGATAAAACCCTAGACCCAATGAACGATTATTATAGTCCTGAACCTGGGGTACCCGCTGAATTGGTTGTATTTCGCAACCACCTCAAATACTTCGGCCGCCTGAACGATGGCGGCGTCCGCCTCCGCAAAGAGCCGAACACGACATCCGATATTCTCGGGACTTACCCAGTGAAGACCGGCTTCCGCATCCTCGAAAGGGGTAAGAAGGAAGAAACGATCGGTGGCCAGAAAAACGTCTGGTGTAAGGTGCGGCTCCTTGATGGAAAGGAAGGCTGGTTCTTTGGTTCCTTCGTGCACAACCTGTACGACGGTCCGAACGGTAATCCTCCACCGTGGCCGAACGTGGCGGATTGGTAAGCGCCTAATTAAAGCTTCAACCGGACAGCGCGGGACAAGCCCGCTTGCCGGTTAAGCTGACATTATGTCCTCGTGCTCCGCGCGCGATATACGAGTGTCATTGAAATCAAAAAAAACGCTGACGTTGTCAGCATTTATTAAACACTACTCTAGATGAGTAAACAGGAGTTTCTTCGATGAAAAAAGCAGTGATCCTCTGGTTGTGCGGATTGTATGTCATGGGATGCGCCTCGGTACCAAGCGTAATTAAAACCAGCCAATTGGGAACGGTCGGGATAATGACCATTACAACGACAGACAAGATAGGGTGGTATGGTGAAAACAACAACGCCGGACTTTTGGGAAACATAGCGACCAAGGCCGTAGATGAGAAGACCGGGGAGACAAGCTCCTCCTTGCTGCCGTTAACGGAAACCACATTACGGAGCACTTTCGCGTCAAAGAAAGTAAATTTGATAGATGCCGGTGTTATTCAAAATGATAGCGACTATAAAAAGGCTGATGAAGACGCGATGAGTAAAGCCGGCGGTAATATAGCGGGGCCTGGGTATCGGGTAATTAACGCGAATAACGGTGAACTGGCAAAAAAACTCGCGAAGAATGTGAATTTCAAAACCGGGATGACGGTTTTCTGTGACTTCACAAAAATGATGGGCACTGGAATCGGAAAGAACGGTACTGCAAACGCGGGCGTGACGATGATACTGATTATGTATGATGAAAACGGCAAAAACGTCGGTCAGAGATCCTACTTTGGGAAGAGTAAAGGAACCTTTATGGTCGCAGGCGGAATCTACAAAGCGGAGAGCTTGATGGGTTTATTTCCCGAAGCGATCAATGACGCGTGCGCAAAACTCGCCGCCGACCTGAATGAGTAAAACGTACATTGACGCGCTTTCCTGAATAAAAAACCATGCTATTCCCTTTCTTCATATTCGTGATAAGGGGATAGCATGGTTTTGCTTTACATCCCGGGTTTCTTCATTGGCGCAGCAGGCGGCTTGTGAATTAGCTGCATAGTGGTCTCCTTTTTTGATTTTGGTTTTCGTTATAGTATTGCATTATGAATATGATAAAAATTTCCTTCACGCTTGCCTTCCTTCTTTACGGTTCGTCGGGGCTTTTCGCCGAGTCTTTTCTCGTTCCGCAATCCGTAGTCACCCTAGAGTTCGGCGATGCCCCTTCGAAATTGGGCTCCTCGGGCTCCGGCGAAGACGACTGGAAGCCGCTATTCTTTTTGGTCGCCGAAGACGGTTCCATCGCCGTGCCCGACGTCAACAAGGGCCGGATCGCTCTCT
>JBAYHM010000453.1:0-2742 GCA_041666155.1 Treponemataceae bacterium | reverse complement strand
TATGTAATCGGCCAGATGCTCGAACTCGGCTCACTTTCGGAAAATGAACATCGAAAACTCGGGGAACGTCTTGCAGGTTCCCGTGCGGACATCGTGTATCTGTTCGGAAGCGCTACCGAGGCTGCGGCTCAGGCGATCGGAATGCGCAAGCCCACTTTCCGTTATGACGATATGGAAATACTGTCCGCGGCGCTCCGGGCGTTTGTGGAGGACGGTGACCTCGTATTGCTAAAAGGGTCTCGGGGGACTGCCTTGGAGCGTCTTACTGACCTTCTCGTGTCGCGTGAGGAAACTACCGCGGCGAAAGGAGCGTGATTCGTGTTCTTGGCTTTTTTGCATCCGTTAGTTCAATTTTTCACGCCCCTCAACGTATTTCGTTACCTTACGTTCAGGAGCGCGTACGCGGCCTTGACCGCGCTTCTTATTGCTTATCTTTTTGGACCGTACATCATTGAACGACTGCGAAAATTGAAAGTTGGCCAATCGATACGCGACGACGGTCCGCAAACACACCTGAAAAAGGGAGGTACGCCGACGATGGGCGGCGTCCTGGTGATTCTTGGCGTTACCGTAGCTGTGGTTCTTTGGCAGGATTTAAATAGCTTCCATGTATGGTTGACGACGGCGTCTTTTATCGGTTTCGGCGCTGTTGGTTTTCTAGATGATTTTTTGAAAGTTAAACGAAAAAATTCCGACGGTTTATCAGCTTTGGCGAAGCTTGTGGGACAATTCGTCGTCGCGATCGCGGTTGTGGTCACTTTGTACTTGGCCGGCGACGATCGGACATCTTATCTCTATTTGCCGTTTTTCAAAAATCCGGTGATCGATCTCGGCCTTCTCTGGATACCATTCGCGGTCCTTCTGCTTGTGTGGGAATCCAACGCGGTGAATTTAACCGACGGTTTGGACGGTCTTGCGACGGGGCTCGTCATCATGGTGTTTCTGACGCTTTCGGCGTTGACATACCTTTCGGGCCGTGCCGACTTCTCAGCGTACTTGGGCATCCCATATTTCCGTGGAGCGGGGGAGTTGACGGTTTTCTGTTTGGCGATGGTCGGCGCTTGCGTCGGTTTTTTATGGTTCAACGCGCATCCCGCTGAAGTTTTCATGGGGGATGTCGGGAGCCTCGCGTTCGGTGGCGCCATCGCGACAATCTCCTTGATCATCAAAAAAGAAGTGCTTGTGTTAATCGTCGGCGGCGTATTCGTCCTTGAAGCGCTCTCGGTAATGATTCAGGTTGCTTCTTTTAAGTTGCGGAAAAAGCGAGTTTTCAAGATGGCGCCACTGCATCATCACTTTGAATTGTCCGGTTGGGCGGAGACGAAGGTCGTTGTCCGTTTCTGGATCCTCGGAGGCTTATTCGCCATCGTCGCTTTGTCGACACTGAAAATACAATGAGTACATACCGTTTTGATGTTGAAAAAATTCAATCATCTCGACCCGCGGATGCCGCACTCATCGTTTCCATTATTCTACTTGCGGGGGTCGGTATGGTTACACTGTTTTCGGCTTCATCGGCATTCGCGGAACGGTTTTTCGGTAGCGGAACCTATTTTGTGCAAAAACAGGCAACCTTCGGGGCGGTCGGCCTCATATTGATGATTATCGTTTCCACCATAGACATTGAATTGATTAGGCGTTGGATCAAGCCGCTAATATTGGGGAGTCTCTTCCTTTGCGTCCTTACGTTTATCCCGGGAATCGGACTGATGAAGAACGGGGCCGCCCGGTGGATCAAGTTCGGGTCCTTCTCGTATCAGCCGTCGGAACTGGTCAAGCTGGCGTTGCCGATTTATTTGGCGCACTTCTTTGCGAAGAAAGAAAATCGCCTGGATAATGTCACTACCGGCGTTGTACCGCCCGCCATTATCGTGTCATTGTTTTGTCTGTTCTTCTATTTGCAGAACAATTTTTCCACCGCGGCCTTCATAGGCATCAATTCGTTGGCTATCTTCTTTCTCGCCGGGATCAAGCTGCGCCATTTTGTAATGACTGCCGTAGTATCCATCCCTCTCATGCTGCTGATGATTTTTTCGAAAGAATATCGAATACAGCGACTCCTCTCTTTCATGGAGCCGGAGAAGGACCTAATGGGAGTGGGGTACCAGGTACACGCTTCAGTCGTCACGCTGCTGTCCGGCGGCTTTTGGGGAAAGGGGCTCGGACGAGGGACGAGGAAAATCGCGAGCGTTCCGGAAGTTCATTCGGATTTTATCTTTTCCGCGTATGGTGAAGAGTTCGGTTTCTTCGGCGTGCTGCTTCTTTTTGCTCTGTTCGCTTTCTTTGCGTACCGGGGTCTCAGCGCAGGTATACGTTCTGATGACACGTTTAAGCGTCTTTTAGCCTTCGGCCTCACATTGATGATCGTCAGCCAAGCTCTATTGAATCTCGCGGTTGTCGTCGGCGCCGTTCCCGCAACCGGGGTTACGCTTCCATTTTTTTCCGCCGGCGGTTCTTCGCTTGCGACAACGTTGCTCATGGCGGGTTTGCTAATTAATATTTCGAGAAAAACAAACGAGCGGGAGGCCGGCAATGTCCGATAGTGGTCTGTTTCTGGACGATGTCGTTCCCGAAAAAGTAGATTCTCCGAACAAGATCGAGCGTGCCCTCAAATGGAGCGTGGTCGCTCTTGCCGTGATCCTGGCCGCGGAAGCTGTCTGGTTCTTAATTGTGGTCCCCTGTATGCCGCTTCGTGCCGTCGAGATTTTCGGCGCGGACAGTATTTCTCGGGGCACCTTGTAT
>JBAYHM010000452.1:0-2744 GCA_041666155.1 Treponemataceae bacterium | reverse complement strand
TCGCCGCAAAGCATCGCCATCGCGACCTCATCCACCGGGCTCGGAGGCGAGGAAGGTGAACTCTTGCGCCGCACTCTCCCCTGGTGCCTGGCTTACGTCGCGGCTTTGGGCGTCATCGTCGGAGTGGTTGCCCTGATTATTTCCTAGCGGCGCAACGGATCCCCCGCGGCCAGTTCGTCGTGGACCCGCCGGAAAAGAGCTAGAATCCCTATCGATTAAGCGGGAAAAACATCGGCTCGGGTGGAATCAATTGAACAGCCGAGGAACACCGTGACTAATCCACCCGATGGTTGCGCCTCGCCGCGTCTGTTCATCCAGCGCTCCTCCAGGACCATGAGGTGGGGATTGGGCGCGTCCACTTCATCGGTCTGGTACTCGGCGATCATCACGGGGACTTCATCGTTTCCCAGTTCGTAGGAACCGTAGACGGTGCGGCCGAATCCGGCCTTGGCCCAGACGCGCTTTTTCGCGCCTTCCGGTTCGGCGAACTCGGGCGCGTCGGGGTAGGGCGCGAACTCTAGGTCCGACGAAACGAAATCGTCGGGATTCGGCGGTGGAAGAAAGAGCCAGGTCTGCTCTGAATCGACCAGGTCGTCCCTCGTGCCGCTTGTGAACTCGGATGGAATAAAATAGTTTCGCAGTTCGAACTCTTCTCCCGAAGAAATGACCAGAAAAAAAAGCGTCGTATTCTTAGGTCCCTCAAGCTCGTGCAGACGATAGCGCGCGAGTACTCGTTCGTCATCGCCTGAGTCCTTCACCTCGATGTCTCGGATGCCGAGAACCCGGCAGTCAAGGCTTGAACCGCCCGAATCCGCCATGGACTGAAAGTCCGAAAGGGACACGAAGTCACCAAGCGCTATGCTATTCCAGAACGCCGCCTGCGATCTGTCGGCGTTTTCTTTTTTCGGCCCTTTCATAGCCCTCTTGACCGCCGTATAAGGTTGAGTATGACTGCCGCCAGGACCATCATGAACAGCAGGGTCAACGCGAAATTGATGAACTGAGAACTATGACTGGCGTACACGGGAGAGCCGTAATAGTAATCATGGCGATTCATGAGGCTGTTCATCATGACCGCGTCCGCCATGGCATCATAGAGCATCCATCTCCCGAGGGAATCCATGTACCCATAGCCGCCCAAAGAGGGGTTATACAGGATGTTCACGTTCCGTCCGCCGATGGTTGACGTTTGTGGAATCCACGCGGGACGGGCACTCGGTTCCGACGCGAATTTGGTTCCGTACTGGCTTCCGTATCGGTCCTTGAAAGCGCTCTGCGCGTCCGTTTTTGAAGAGAAGAGCGTCCCGTTCCGGCGAGCGTTGTCGTAGACGGTTTTATTGCCCTGGAAGCTTGAGCGCCCGAGGTTCGTCGTCGTCGTGAATCGGCTATCCGTTGAGGCGTTCGTAGTTGATGACGGTTTGACGGCGCTGCCCCATCCCTTGAAGGAAGGAGCCTTTATCGATCCCGCGGACTTCGTGGAAAAGGATCGGGAGCTGCCTGAAGACCTGAAGCCGGACGATCTGAAGCCGCCGCCCTTGAAGCCTCCACGGGCCCAAGCTTCGGGTTGGACGAGGGCGAACGCCGCCAGGAACAGGACCAGCATCCTAAAGCCGCCGCGAGCGGAACCCGTTTTTCGCTTTTCCGAATCCACTTTCATCATCGACTCCTCATTCGCGGCGTTGCTCATAGAAGCTGGGAAGTCACGAGGGTTCCCAGGAGAAAAGCGACCGCGAGATAGATCGTCGCGGAAACGATGCCCGCCCCGATATTTGCCCGTTCTGATATTTCACGGGACACGCGAAATTTAGGAAAGATAACGAAAAGCGAGAGAACTCTGGCAAGAGACAGAAATAGAAGGCTGATGACGCCGACGGTCACGGTGATCAGGAGTTCCGCGCCGAGGTCGCTGCCGGCGTTGGTCAGCGCCGCGCGAAGAGTAATGCCGACGGCGACGAAAAATCCGGCCAAGCTGACGCCTACCGCCGAGTTATTGTTGTCTCCGATGGCTTTGGAGACGTCGTATCCGGCCAGTTGTTTGAACAGAAACCACGCTCCGACAAGGAACGCTTGTCCGCATGCCCAGTAAACGGCGATATCGCGCAGCATGAACAGCCACGAATCGCTGCGGCCGGTCATCACTCCGGAAATGATCAGCCCGCTCGCGATGAACAAACCGGCGTATGCGAAGGCCGCGCCGAGATTTCTATCCGTTACGATTTCGTGGTTAACATTGAAACGGCGCAAGACGAATATATCGCCGAGAATCATGCTCAGCCGCAAAAGCAGAATTCCCGAGACGCCCGATATGGCGATATCCGCCAGATTGGTCAATGCGGAAGGGCCTAGATTGGTCAGCGCGCCGGAGAGCGCCAAAGCAAGGCCGGTCATATATCCGCCCCAGAATACGCCGAAGGCCGGGTTCCTCTTTTCGCCGAGTTCCGCGTTGTCGCGTATGCCGGGCGTAGTGAGGTCAAATACGTACTTCCCGATGAACAGGAGCGCGAGAGCCGCGACCAGGTAAGGGAAAAGCGCGAGCATAGCGAGTAAAGGATCTAGGGCAGATGGCATTTGATTCTCCTCGCGCAAAAATACTGTCATAGGTATCCCAGGGTCAAGGTTTCTCGTTGCAATACGGCTTTGCCGTAATTATTATTGGATAAGGAGTCTTAACATGACTAACGAAAAGGATCAGCCTATCGATATCGATTCCTATATCGCGCAATTTCCTCCCGAGGTGCGGAAAC
>JBAYHM010000451.1:0-2744 GCA_041666155.1 Treponemataceae bacterium | reverse complement strand
CTCCCCGAACGGCGACGGGAACTTGGACCAGATGCTCTTCGATCAAAGCGGCAGCGATGAATTCGCGTGGAACGCGGCGATAACGAAGGACGGGAAAATCATCAAAAACATTCCGTTTGAAGGTCCGCCTCCGGCTAAGTTTGAATGGGATGGTCTTGACAACGACGGGAAACTCGCCTCGGACGGCACCTATCAATATCGATTGTCCGCGATGGATAGGGCGGGAAACCGAGGCGCATCGGAGCCGGCATCCTTCGCTCTTAGCACGGCTAATACGCCGCTGCTCCTGGTCGCCGACCAGAAAGCGTTCTCGCCAAACGGCGACGGGGTCAAGGACACGATCATGATCACGCCTCAGCCGCAGGTTAAAGACGGCATCGCATCCTGGAAAGTCGACCTACTCGATTCTGCCGGCAAGACCGTTCGTTCATTTGAAGGGAACGGGCTCCCCGTTCCGGCTAGCTGGAACGGAAAAGACGCAAAAGGGATACTGGTCAAAGACGGAAACTATGTCGCCAAGGCGGAGATTCGCTATGCGCTGGGTAACCGACCGACAGCGACAACGGCACCCTTCGCCATAGACACCAATGCGCCGGCCATCAATCTGGCTGTCGCCGATAAAGCGTTTTCACCCAACGGGGACGGTCGTAAAGACGAGCTTCCAATCAACCGTTCGACGAACGACGACGAATGGATGCTGACGATAATCGGTGCCAACGCGCCGGCTCCCGCTTTGCGAAAAATCACCTGGAAGGGCGCCGCGGGTGACTTCTCCTGGAACGGAAAAGACGACGCGGGTAACGTCGTCGCTGACGGACGCTATACCCTGATAGCAGAGGCGCGGGACCTCGCAGGCAACTATAAAAAGGCTACGGTCGACGGAATCATGGTGGACACCGCCGCTCCGGTCATCGAGCTTTCCGCCCCCGCTACCGCATTCTCTCCGAACGGCGATGGCCGAAAGGACATGTTGACCATCGTTCAGAAAGCAGACGGGGACGATACGTGGGAAGGTTCGATAATCGCCGCCGACGGCACGGTCGTACGCAACTGGTCGTGGAAAGGCCAAGTGAAAAACGCGGTCTGGGACGGGAAAAATACCGCCGGAGCGCTCAGCCCGGACGGGATCTACCGCTATGTCGCGAAATCGACCGACGCGGCCGGAAACCGGACCGAAAAATCGATCGGCAGTCTCGCTCTGGACACCGTCGCGCCAAACGTGGAACTGGCCTTTCCTTATATGCTGTTCTCGCCGAACGGCGATGGTCGCAAGGATGAACTCACTCCTTCAATAAACACCTCAGGCAACGATGAATGGGAAGCCGCCGTGGTCGGGAAAGCCGGAACGGTCCTCGGTCTCTGGAAATGGAAGGGTGCGGCACCCGCCGTCGCGTGGAACGGTAGAGACGAGGCGGGCAACGTAGCCGCGGATGGCTCGTATCGCTTCACCATTAAATCCGAGGACGCGGCCGGCAACCGTACCGAACGCAACGTCGAAGGAATCGCCGTGGACAATCGTCCCACCCGCGTCTTCGCGACAAGTTCGGCCCAGGGCGTTTCTCCCAACGGAGACGGAGCCTTTGATACGATTCGCTTCGGCCTCTTAGTCAACCTGAAAGAGGGAATCGAAAGCTGGAGACTTGACATCGCCGACGACGCCGGCAAGGTCAGGAGATCGCTCGGCCCCGCCGACGGCAAGGCCGACGGCAAGGCCGACGCGTCCGGATCAAAAGCAGATGAAGTTCCGAACGCGGTTGTTTGGAACGGCCTGGATTCGGACGGCACGGCGCGGGACGGCAAGTTGACCGCGAAACTCTCCGTTTTCTACCGCAAGGGCGACCTCGCGACCGCGACGGCCGGACCCTTCGTCGTCGATAACACGCCCCCCGTTTTGACGCTCGATTCCAAGCCGGAATGGTTCAGCCCCGACAACGACGGCGTAGAGGACGATCTTACCATTTCCCTGTCGGCGCGCGACGCGTCCGCGGTGGATTCGTGGAACCTTGAAATCAGAGAACCCCAGCCTCCGTCCCTCATGTTCTACAAAGCTGAGGGAAAAGGTTCGCCGTCATCGAAAATCGTCTGGGACGGAAGATCCAACAAGGGCGAATTGGTGCAGGCGGCGACCGACTATCCGGCCGTCCTGATCGCAACCGACGCGTGGGGAAACACCGCCAAAAGCAGTGCGACTATCGGCGTCGATGTTTTAGTGATTCGAGAGGGAAACACTCTGAGGATTAAAGTTCCCTCGATTATATTCCGGGAGAACGGGGATGACTTCAACGGGCTCGCCAAGGAAACGGTGGACAACAACATCCGCGTCCTCAAGCGCATCGCGCAAATCCTGAATAAGTTCAGGGATTACAAGGTCAAGGTCGAAGGCCACGCGAACCCGGTCGTCAGGACCGCAGCCGAAGAAAAGAACGAACTGCAACCCTTGAGCGAGAAACGCGCGAAAGCGGTTCTCGCCAAACTCGTGGAATTCGGCGTCGATTCTCCGCGGCTCTCTTCGTTCGGCATGGGCGGATCGCGAACGGTGGTAAAATGGGAAGACCACGCGGACTGGTGGAAGAATAGGCGCGTGGAGTTCATACTCGTAAAGTAGCGACTGTGCCCCTGACTGAAGGCGCTGAGGCGTTTATCGGCAGGGGCACTTTCTGTGAATACCGAGGCTGCCGACGTACAAAAGGCATACTCGCTTGTCCTCGGACCAGGAGGTCCTGCGGAGATGGTATGTTATTGAG
>JBAYHM010000450.1:0-2770 GCA_041666155.1 Treponemataceae bacterium | reverse complement strand
TGGAGAGTCCCCATGCCGACCGCCGCAGCAGTCCCCATCCGACGCGTATACGTTGAAAAACGATCCGGCTTCGATATCGAAGCCCGCCGGCTCCGCGATGAGCTTTCCGAATTCATCGGCGCGCAATTTCCGGCGGTCGCGGCCCTCTCTTCCGTTAGAATCCTGCACCGCTACGACGTCGCGTACCTCGACGCCGATCAGATAGAACGGGCGGCACGGCTTGTGTTTGCCGAACCGCAATGCGACTCGCTGCACATCGGGACAACCGTTCCCAATGCGATAGACGGCGACACAGTTTTCGCTATTGAATATTTGCCCGGTCAATACGACCAGCGGGCGGACTCGGCCGAACAATGCGCGGAACTCGCCGTCGGCGTGAAACCGCTCGTGCGCACCGCCCGCGTGTTCGTTCTACATCCCGCGTCCGGCTCCGCGTCCGGCTCCGCGTCCAACCCCGCCGCCGACGCCCCGCTTTCCGCCTCCGATGTAGAGGCCATCAAGCGATACCTCATAAACCCCGTCGATTCGCGGGAAGCGTCCCTCGCGCTGCCTGAAACCCTGGAACCGCCGGTCGCCGAGCCTTCCCCCGTCGCGCGACTCAACGGGTTCCGCTCCGCGAGCGACATGGTCCTGGACGCGCTGGCTCGTGAATATGGGTTAGCCATGGCGAGCGCCGACCTCCGTTTCTGCCGCGACTACTTCGTCTCCATCGGCCGCGATCCGAGTATGGCGGAACTCCGCGTGCTCGACACCTATTGGTCCGATCACTGCCGGCACAGCACCTTCACTACGATCCTGGAAAAGATTGAAGTAGCAGCCGGTCCGGACGCCGCCGCCGTCAAAAGGGCCTTGGAACTGTACGAGAGGGCCCGCATTGAAGCCTACGGAAAAGACGGCGCGGCGAAGCGGCCGCGTACCCTGATGGACGCCGCGACGATCGGCGCGAAAGTCCTCCGCAAGCGCGGACTGGTCGATGACCTGGAAGTTTCCGAGGAAATCAACGCCTGCTCGGTCCGGGTCACCGCCGAATTCCACGACGGAAGCAAAGAGCCCTGGCTCCTCATGTTCAAGAACGAAACGCACAACCACCCGACGGAGATCGAACCTTTCGGCGGCGCCGCGACCTGTCTGGGCGGCGCCATCCGCGACCCGCTTTCCGGCCGCGCCTATGTGCATCAGGCGATGCGCGTTTCAGGCGGCGCCGACCCGCGCGTTCCGCTTTCGGCCACTCTCCCCGGGAAACTGCCGCAGCTCAAGATCGTACGGGAAGCCGCCGCGGGCTACGCCTCCTACGGCAATCAGATAGGACTCGCGACCGGGCAGGTGTCCGAATTCTACCACGACGGGTTCATGGCCAAGCGCATGGAACTGGGCGCGGTAATCGGCGCCGTACCCGAAGCTTGGGTTCGCCGCGAGGAGCCGCTTCCCGGCGACGTCATTCTCCTGGTCGGCGGCAAAACCGGACGCGACGGAATCGGCGGGGCTACCGGCTCCTCAAAAGCGCACACCGACGAATCGGTGCGGACCGCGGGCGCGGAGGTCCAGAAAGGAAACGCCGTCGAGGAACGGAAAATACAGCGCCTCTTCCGCAACCCGGAAACCACCCGTCTCATCAAGCGCTGCAACGATTTCGGCGCGGGCGGCGTGTCGGTCGCCGTCGGAGAACTCGCCCGCGGACTCGATATCGACCTGGACGCGGTCCCGAAAAAATACGAAGGCATAGACGGTACGGAACTAGCTATCTCCGAATCGCAGGAACGTATGGCCGTCGTCGTGGAAGACAAAGACGTAGATCGATTCATCGCCCTCGCCGCCGCTGAAAACCTGACGGCGGTCGTTGTCGCCCGCGTCGTCGCCGACGACCGCCTGCGCATGAGCTGGAAAGGCGACGCGATCGTGGAGCTTGACCGCGTATTCCTGGACTCCAACGGCGCGAGCCGTTCGACGGCCGTACGCATGGCGCCGCCGTCGGCCTCCGCGACGTCGTCGAACAGCGCCGCGACCGGCGACGTCGCGCAAACCGCCGAGGGCTCCGAGCCCGTCGCCGTTCCGGCCTCCGTCCTGCTCGACCATCTCGAACGGGAACTGAGATCCCTTCGCACCGGAAGCCGCCGCGGCCTCCAGGAGCGTTTCGACGGCTCTATCGGCGCCGCTTCCGTGCTGTTCCCCTGGGGCGGAGCCGAACAAGGCACCCCCGAATGCGGTATGGCCGCCGCCCTGCCCTCACTCGGCAAGGACTCGCGCACCGCGAGTCTCATGACCTTCGGCTACAACCCTGAACTCGCTTCGGAAAGCCCGTACCGTGCGGCCAAGGCCGCGGTCCTTGAGTCGCTGGCAAAGATCGCCTGCCTCGGCGGCGATCCCTTCGCCGCGCGCCTTTCCCTCCAAGAATACTTTGAGCGGACCTCCAATCCCGAAGCCTGGGGCAAGCCGCTACAGGCCTTGCTCGGCGCGCTTGAAGCCCAGCTGGAGCTGGGCGTACCGGCCATCGGCGGTAAGGATTCTATGTCCGGAAGCTATCGCGATCCGGTCGCGGGAGTGGAACTGACCGTGCCGCCGACCCTCGTCGCGTTCGCCGCCGGCGTCGCCCCGGTCGCCGCGGTACGCTCGGGCGCCTTGAGCGGCAAGAGCGGCGCCGCCATCGTCCTTTTCGCCCTCCCCTCAGCCGCGCCGTTGAACGGCGAAAGGGACCCGGCCTTCGCCGCCTTCCGCGCCAACGTCACCGCGCTGGAAGCGCTCACGGCCGCCGGACTCGTCGCCGCCGCGTACC
>JBAYHM010000449.1:0-2778 GCA_041666155.1 Treponemataceae bacterium | reverse complement strand
CCGCTTTTCCCATCAGGCTGAGATAGGCGAACTCGTAACCGCCCCGAACGCCGAGGAAGCCGAATGGCCACCATTCCACGGCCGGAACCATGCGCAGCATGAAGCCTGAGCGGTCGTCGAGATAGAGTTCCGCGACGGCGCGTCCGGCGGCGAACAAGGTGCGATTCAGGAAGCCCAGACTTCCGCCTAAGGAAACGCTGAGAGGCATAACTCCCTTTTGCAGCAGTTTCGCATCCTTGTCCAGGTAGCTGTCCATATCGGGCGAATACAGCACGCGCAGATCGGCGGTGGCGTTGTCGTCCGCGCTCTTGTACAAGGCGCCGCCTTCGAAGGTCAGAGAAATCAAGCTTTGTCCTGGAAGGATGCCGTACGAGTAGCCGGGGGCGTGGTATCCGACCCAAGGATCGCTCAAATATCCCTCTTCGGATTGAAAATATTTGCCGATCCGGAATGAAGCGCCCAACGACAATTCGTTCAGCGCCCTCCAGCTCAAACCCAAGAGACCCGCATAGGCGCTGCGGTCCATATTCCCGGTGCCGCCGACATAGTTCGTAAAGATCGGCGTATTGTCCGCGCTGCTGATATTGGAATTGAGTTGGTTTATCGGAGAGACTTCCGCGATGAGGCCGAAGCTTTTCATGAATGGCAGCAGGATACCGACCCGCACGGTAAGAAATCTTTCTTTGAATCCCAGATTCCCGAATTGGATGTTTGCTTCCGAGTCCATATCGGCGCTCGCGGACATCCATGTGTATAGTTTCGGTTTATCCAGAAACGCTGCCATTGCCGGATTATAGGAAGCGGCGCTTATGTCGATCTCCACCTGCATGCGCGGGCTAGAACCCGACAGCTTTGCGATGTAGAAAGCCACCGCCTCGTTGGCCGGATCGATACGCTTGGCGGTCTGCAGTTCTTGTTTGGCCGCGGTGATGTCCTTGCGGTCAACCGCTTCGACGGCGCGCGAGAAGGCGACTAAGGCTTTCTCGTCCTTTTCGACCTTCTTCTCAACTTTTGCCGCGGTGGTGGCCGCTACCGGCACGGCCATCGCCTTCAGGATGGAACTGGAGAAAAAACCGGCTATGTACTCGTAATTGGTCAGCGCTTCCATCATCTTGTCGGCCCAGACAATTTCGCCCGTGTCGACTTTGATCAGCTTCATGCTGATCAGGAATTTCGGCCCCATTTCAATGGCCTCGCCGAAACCGAGATAATCGGCCATCAGCATTTCCCCGACCTGGGACACCTTCGACGGATCGGCCGCGCCGCTTAAGCCGAACTCCAGTTCCTTCATGAGCTCGACTCTCTTTTCGCGTTCCACAAGCCTAACGGATTTTGATTTGACCAGCTCTACCGCGATCAACTCGGCAATGCCTTTGCCGACTGCCTTGTAGCTTGCCTGGGAGGCTGTCACGTTCAGGTCACCCAAGGCAACGCGTTTCTGTTCTTGAGCCGAAACGACGGCCAGAATCAGCATCAACGCGGCGGAAAGAGAGGTTCGTCGGTTTTTCATGGTCTCCACCTATTCGAGCAAACTGCTGCTTAACGGAAATAACAAACTTAACAATATTGAAAAGTGTAGCACAAGCATAGGGGCGGCGCAAATAAAAAGCCCTGTCCGGTCGGCGATTTGCCGTTCCCGTTGACAGTTACTCCGCCGTCGACGAAAGTTAATAGCGACGATTTTTAAAGCAAAAAACGCTACACATCCAAGGAGGGGGGATATGAGGATCGCGGGAAAAATTTACCTTTCTTTCGCGGCGCTTCTTCTTATTCTGGCGATGACGGCGGGGATCGGGCTTTGGGCTTTGGCAAGCGCGGATAGCGCCGTAATGGCGGCCCTGGACAGCGAAGGCGTGGAGCTGGAGCATGCCTACCGGGCAAGAGCGAACATCGTAGGCATGCGGCGTTTTGAGAAGGACATTTTTCTTAATATGGAAGATTCATCCCAAGTGACCGAGTACGCGGCGAGCTGGCGTAATGAAGCGGCAAGTGTTGTTCAGCGGCTGGCGACGGTGCGCAAAGTCGTCAATACTGATGTGAAAAAAAAGGAAGTCGACGAGATGGTCGCTAACTACACCGCCTACACGAAAGGGTTTGAGACGGTTTTGGCGGCGATACAGTCGGGCGCTATTCGCGATTCCGTAATCGCCAACAACGCCATGATCCCCTACAAGGAGGCGGTCCGCCACCTTGAGGAAGAGGCTAAGATTATCGGGGAAGAAGCCTCGAAAGACCTTCAGGCGGTGCGCGGGCACCTGGACGACCTCAACTCGCGCGTGAGTACCGTGATACTCGCTTTTTCCGCGGCGGCGCTCGTTGTCGCCGCCGCTATCGGGTTCTTACTCGCCCGTTCAATTTCGCGGCCTATGGCTATCGCCGTGAAAGGGCTTGCCATGATCAGCCAAGGCGACCTTACCTGCGAGGTCTGCGCGGGATACACGGACAGGAAGGATGAGATCGGCGATTTCGCGCGCTCCATCGGAGCCATGCTTCTTAAGCTGCGTGATGTTGTGGGGACCATCAAACAATCCGCGGCGAACGTTTCCAGTGGTAGCCGGCAGATGAGTTCCTCGGCGCAGCAGATGAGTCAGGGCGCGACTGAACAAGCGGCGAACGCGGAAGAAGTCTCCGCCTCCGTGGAGCAGATGGGGTCAACGATTAAGCAGAGCGCCGAGAGCGCCCAGGTAACCGAAACCATTTCCCGCAGCTCCGCCGTGAGCGTGGAGGAGAGCGCCACTTCCGTACTGCGCTCGGTAGAGTCGGTAAAAGAGATATCGG
>JBAYHM010000448.1:0-2787 GCA_041666155.1 Treponemataceae bacterium | reverse complement strand
GATGTTCGCCGGGTTGTGCAGCGGGGCAAGGTCGGACACTTCCTTGAAAGCTTTCATGATGTCGTCGGTGACGACGACGGACTTGGTGAACTTGGAACCGCCGTGTACGACGCGGTGGCCGACGGCTTTGATCATCGACATGTCCGAAATGACGCCCAGCTCGGGGTCGGTGAGGGTCTTGATGATGAGGTCTACGGCTACTGTATGGTTCGGGCAGTTGTGCTCGATCTTGTGCTCGTCCTTGCCCTTGGCCTTGTGGACGATGAACGCGCCGTCCATGGTGACGCGCTCGACGATGCCGACCGCGAGAACTTCTTTGTTGTCCCAATCGTAGACTTGATATTTCGCGGAAGAGCTTCCGCAATTGAGCGTGAGAATTACCATTATTGAACCTCCGAGTGTATGTTTGATTGTGCCATATCCAAGTTTCTAGAGCAAGTCCGTCCGCCCGGCTGCCTTGATCGCTTCAACCGCGTCTTTAACCCGCTGACTCTCGCCGCGCTTGCAGACAAGCACCGAAGGGGGGGATCCGTCGGCTCCCGAACGTACGACGACGATGAGGTCTTCCACGCCGCAGAGGGCGACCGGCAGGTCCGAATCGACCCAGCATCCCGGGGAGGCGCTTGAAAAGACCGGGGCTTTTACTTTCGAGCCTTGCGCGGAGCCCTTTTCGATAAAGCGCGCGTATTCGTCCCAACTGCCGATATCGACCCAGTCGAAACTTGTGGCGACGACTGCGACCGAGCGGCATTTTTCCGCGATCGCGTAGTCGATCGATATGCCCTTGACCGCGCGGTAGGCGTCGTCCATGCCCTTCCACCGGGAAAGAAGCGATACGCCTTGCGCCTTTTCGTAGGCGTCTTCCGTCGGCTTTTCAAGCTTACCGAACGACGCGAGCGTATCCGGCGAATGAGCGCGGAATTCTTCGATTAAGAAGTCACAATCGAAACCGAACATGCCGGAATTCCAGGTAAATCGGCCGCTCGCCAGGAATTTCTCGGCGGTGGCGCGGTCTGGTTTTTCCCGGAAGGACGCGACCAAAAAGGTTCGGCCGGCGGCATGTCCACCCGCCGAGACGGGTTCTCCCGCTTCAATATAGCCGAAGCCTGTTTCAGGGCCGTGGGGCGGAATGCCGAACACGACGAATTTGCTTTGCGCCGCCAGGCTGTCGGCAGCCTCCACGTCGGCGCGGAAGGCGTCGATGGGACCGATGACATGGTCGCTGGTAAGCACGAGGGCGCGGCGTCCGGGCCCGAGACTGCGCTTGAGATACAACGCGGCGCAGAGGACCGCGGGGGCGGTATTGCGGGCAATCGGTTCGGGGATCACTACGACCCGTTCGCGCTGCTCCGCCGGCAGGGCGGCAGCCGCGCGGATGACGTGAGGAACGTGCGAAGCCCCCGCGACCACGACGATGCGGCCCGCGGGAGCCGTCGCGACAGCCCTGTCCAGAGCGGCGCCGAAGAAGGTTGAACCGTCGGGGAGTGAAAGGAACTGTTTAGGAACTTTGGAGTTGGATGCCGGCCAAAGGCGGGTTCCCGACCCTCCGGCCATGATGACGATATCGTTAAACATTCCACGATTATAAACATGGTTGGCGTTCCCGGCAATCCGGGCTACAGTATTCGGACTACTTTCCTGGGAGGTTCCTATGGGCGAAACAGGCAAGGAATGGTTTTCGGAAGCGGCGTTCTGGGAACGTTTTGCCCCGGTCATGTTTGATCCCGACCGCTGGGCCGAAGTTCCCGCGGTCGCCGACGGCATAGAGCGGCTGGCGGGAAAAGCACCCGGGAAAAACCCGGCCGGCCGCGCCGGTGCCGACCGCGCGCGCTCAGTACCTTGCGCGCTTGACCTCTGCTGCGGGACCGGACGTATTTCCATTGAACTCGCTTTGCGTGGATGGCAGACAGTCGGGGTGGATATCACCGCATCCTATTTAGCGGCTGCCCGCGAAAGCGCCGATGACGAGGGAGTGGCGCTGGAACTGATTGAACAGGATGTCCGCCGCTTCGTCAGGCCTGCCGCGTTCGATGTCGCGCTCAATCTCTACGTCTCATTCGGTTACTTTGACAACGCCGCGGACGATGCGCTCTTGGCCCGGAATGCGCTTAAATCCCTGAGACCGCACGGCTGCTTCATCATCGAAACGCTGGGAAAAGAAATCGCCGTTCGCGAATTCACCGACGGCGAATGGTTCGAGAGGGGCGGTTATACAGTCTTGACCGAATTCTCCGTAGTCGATTCCTGGGCGGCGCTTCGTAATCGCTGGATACTCCTCAAAGACGGAGAACGCTTCGACCGAAGCTTCGACCAGAGGCTCTACTCAGGGACGGAACTGCGCCGTCTGCTCCTGGACGCGGGATTTTCCTCGGTGGAACTCTACGGCGAATGGGACGGAGAGCCTTACGACGAAAAAGCCCGAGTCCTAATCGCCGTCGCCCGCGTCTAATTCGAAGCGGAAAGAGATATTCCATATTTAGTTTTTCACGGTACTGTTGGGGCTGCCGACGGGACAACCGAGTATTCACTTGTCCTCGGACCAGTAGGTCCTGCGGAGATTGTATGCTATTGAGCGTAACGAAATCAGGGGTTACCATAGTCTGACGGGGCTAGGGAGCCGGCGGCAGGTCCGCGAACGGTGAGAGACAGCGCCTGAAATGGCAGATGATCTCGGTGCGGAGATTGATCTAGGCCGGCCGTCGAAGACAAAAAGGCGGCGTACCGCCGAGAGCGGTACGACCGCGAATAGGAGTCCGACGCAACCCGTGGTAAGTTACGACTCCCAGT
>JBAYHM010000447.1:0-2815 GCA_041666155.1 Treponemataceae bacterium | reverse complement strand
GCGCCGATCAATTACGCAACCGATCCGGCGTACTTGGACCTTACCTTGCCTGAGCCTTCGTACCCGACCGCCTACGGCGATTACTCCGACTACGTCCTACTCTCTTCTACGCCGCCGGTACCTCCGAACCACATCGCGGCAGCGCATTATACCCACCGCCTCACCGACGTCCTCATCTCCGTGCCCCCCTCAAGCGCGACGGACACCAGCTACTTCATCTGGCCGATCTGGGCGCGCGACTCGGTGACGACGGAAATCGCACAGGCTGATTACGAGACGCTTACCGCCGCGCAATCGGCTTCGCAAACCGTCGGCTTGATTCGGGATTTCACCGGCACCCAATGGCTCCGCGACCAGAACATCACGGTGGAAGCGCGCGTCAACCCGCTTCTGGGAACGCCCGCGGCGGGGCGCCTCCACTTTGACACCAACGTTTCAAGTACACTCTTGGCGACGAGCGTGAATGGACCGACGGGACTGTGGCTGCCGATCTTCGCCGAGCCCCAGTATTCCGGCCTCGTGACTTTCCCGAATGGCTCGACCTCTACCGCTACCGGAGCGCTGGTTAGTGGAGCGCTCTGGGATTTCCCGATTGATTCCACCGATCCCAAGGTGAAAAGCGTGTCCATCCTAGACTTCTTCTTCACCCTTGGAGCGGCGAACGCGACTAACCCACTCTACGCGGCGCGCCTCAATATCGCGACCGGCGCATCGATACCGACCGATTGGTATCGGCGCGTTCTCCCCTTCTCCTTCAATATCCATGACGTCACGCAACAGAGAGGAAGCGTGACGATCCTTAACAACGTCATCAATCCGAACAACGGGGAAATAACGCGGGTATCCTATCAGTTGGGCACTGCCGGACGGGCGACGGTTCAGGTCTTCACACTGGACGGCGACTTGGTGAAAGTGCTTTACCGCGGAAACCGCGCGGCAGGCGACTACACGGCGTCTTGGGACGGCAAAAACATGGGCGGACGATCGGTCGCGCGCGGCATCTACTTCATTCGCGTGGTGGCGCCCGAGATCGACGAGATCAGAAAGGTGATGGTCGTTAAATAACGTTAAATCCGCGCCGCAAACTCTTAAATGAGCCGCGGAACATATTATCTTATAGGGAAGCCGCCACGGAGGGGCTTCCCCGTATGTCTTTCAGGACAAAGAGCCCGATCGTTTGTTGGACCGCGGCGCCTGCTTTTTTAGCCGCCGCGCTTGCTCTTTCGTCTTGCGTTCAGGCGACCAATTCGGTTTCATCCTCGGCAAGTACGTCGCTCAATTTCTCCACCGTCGCGTCTCAAACGATAGATTTCGGCTCGTCGCAAACCTTATCTCTGACCGCGTCGGGTCTTTACGGAAAAACCCTTATTCTGGCAAAAATCAATACGGGAGAAACGACCGCTTCGGCCGCGGACACAGGAAGCGCCACGCTGACAAGCCCGACGAGCTCCGCCTCCGTTCGATCACTCCGTTCGACAAGTTCGCCCCTCAATCTCCCGCCGCCGCGCCGCCCGCATCCGATCGCTTCTCTCCAATCAAACGCGAGTTCCCGAACGGCCGCATCCCGCGCGGCAAGCAGCGCCTTTTCCGCAAGTTCCCGAACGACGGCAGTCTTGTACGGAGAAACAAGCCCTTCGTACATTGAGGGAACAACGACAGCCCAGTTCTGGGTGGATTACTACAACACCAATGGCAGCCTAGCCGGATTCGACACCATCACGGCCACGCTCAAGAAGGTCACCGATCACGCGTACATTTGGGTAGCGGCCTCAAACGCGACGGACAACGCGGAAGCTTCAAGTACGTTTGATCCTTCATCCGAATCCGTACTAAACTCAACCAAGATAAGTCTATTAGCCGACGCGTTCGAAGCGGTCGTGTTCCCGGAGACGACCGCGATCTACGGGTATGAACGGGGCGGCGGGACGGAAGGAAACGGCGGTATAGACGCAGACCAGCATATCTCGATCCTTATCTACGACATCGATTTCGACGCGGCGATCTCCGGGGCCTCAGGCTACGTCGCCGGCTATTTCTGGGCCAAGGACGATGACACGGCCACGGTCCCGACTGACGATACTTACGCATCCGGAGGCGTGTACCCATCCAACGGCAGAGAAATATTCTACCTGGACGCCTGGGCGCTCCAAAACTATCCCTACACTATCGCTTCAACACTGGCGCACGAATACCAGCACATGATCAACTACAACCGGGTAACGTATGAGGGCAGGACCGCGGCATCCACTTGGCTGGATGAATTCCGATCCCTGGCGACCGAAGATCTGTTGGCGCCCGCTTTCGCGTCATTCTCCGCGACTCACACGTATACGGACGTGAACGCCTATTCATTCAACAAGGACGGACCGGGTATCTGGGCCTATTACTACAGCTATTACAGCAACAGGTACCCCTATTTCGGACTCAATGTCTGGAACCAATCGCTGTATGACTACTCCTTTGCCTCAGTGTTCGCTTCCTACCTCCTACGCGCGTACGGAGGAATCGCGTTCATGTCGGACGCGATAACGCAGGCGGAAGCGGCCTCAAGCGCGAACGCCGCCTTCATTTCAGCGGTGCAGTCGGCCGCCGCGCGATCGACGGCGACAGACGGAACGGCCATCGCTTCGGGCGCCGTATCGAGCTTCTCAAGTGATTTCTACGCGGAAATCCTTGTACCCTTCTCCGAGGCGCTCTGGGGTCTTGGGGCGAACGGTAATTCGGGAGCCGGCCCGTATAACCGAACAGACGCGAAAGCGGCCTCGGCCACCGCCGCATCGACTCGTTTTCTGAACGCCTATACAATTCTGGATGC
>JBAYHM010000446.1:0-2820 GCA_041666155.1 Treponemataceae bacterium | reverse complement strand
CGCCCTTCATCCCCTTCGGCGCCTACGAACATGACGACTTTGTTCTCCGGGGCGTGGCCTTGGAACTTCCCGACGGGAGCCGGCTTGTCCCCGACCGAATGCTGTCCCGGCTGGGGAGCGGCGCCCTCAAGGTCCGCTCTTACGATGAAAGCGCGGCGATCGAGGTCGGCGACGGCGAGATAGCGCAAGGAATGCCCGTCCCAAGCCGTCCTCAGATGGTTTCCTTCGATTTCCCGATCCCGCCCGAGGCAAGGACGGCCTTCGAGCTCGACCTTTCTTCCATTACGCATGCTGATGGGGAAGTTATCGTCTCACTGTATCCGCCGGCGGCCGCGCCCCTTTCGGCGCGGCTTTTCATTGACTCGAAGCCGCCGGAGATAGTGGTCCCCTTTCCCGCGCCGGGTGTCCTCGTACGCGGGAAGGTTCGCCTTGATGCAACCGCCCGCGACGAAGCCGGCGGGATCGCGGGTCCGGACGCCTCCCTTGACGGCGTTCCAGTCACGCTTCCCCTTGAGATCGAGGCGGCTTCGCTCCCCGCCGGCGTCCACGAGTTCGTCGTCCGCGCCCGCGACCGTGTCGGCAACGAGGCCGCCAAACGGCTAAGCTTCTATACCGAAAACGAAAATCCCCTGCCTCCCGGCGTGCTGAGATCGCCCGAAGCGCAAGGTTCGCCGGCGGCTCGACCCGGGATTAAGGTCGAGCTCCGAGACCCGCAGGGCGACGAATTGCGTCTGGAACTGCGGCGGGGCTGGAAGCTCGGGACCGCTGACGGTTCGGTACGCGCCTATGCCGCCGTCTATCCTCTCGACCCGCCGAAGACGAGGAGAAGCGAAAGCGAAGCGGCGGTCGAACCTTCAGTACTTTCGGCTGTCGACGGCGCGCGCGCCGAAATCAGCACGGTTTCCGGCTTTCCCGGCCACCGTTTTGAGCTGCGGCTTCCGGACGCCCGTCTGGAACGGGCGCGCGTGACGTGGACGGGTTCTACCCTACCCGGCAGGCAACTCACTGCCTGGGCCTGGGACTACGAGACCGGTGCCTGGACCTACAAAGTCGCCGGTCCGAGCGGCCCTCTTTCCTGGGAACTCGACCTCGTGCGCGAGGTCAGGAACGGAACGGCGAATATTCTCGTCCTGGATCCGCCGCTCCCTGCCGCGGCCGAGAAAGGCTTCACGATCGCTTGGTTGAGCGACCCGCAGTACTACGCCGCCTCTTACCCGGCCGTCTACGAGTCCATGACGAAGTGGGTCGCCGAACAGTACCGCGCCGGCGAGATAGACTACCTTATCGCTACGGGCGACATGGTGGACGTAGCAGTGGACGAAAAACAGTGGCACAATGCCGACCGCGCGATGAGCATTCTCGACGAGGCCGGCATCCCCTACGGCGTCGCGTCAGGCAACCACGACGTCCAGCAGGAAGCCTTGGTCTATGACACTTTCCTCCACTACTTCGGGGATGCGCGCGACACACGACTCGGCTCCCGGACGGTAGGCGGCTCTTGGCGCGGCGGAATCCACAGCTACGACCTTGTCTCCTTCGGTTCACAGGACTTTCTTTTCCTTTACCTCGGCTACGGCTTGGAGAGCGATCCCGACGCCGTCAAATGGGCATCCGGAATCCTCGCGACCCATCCAAATCGGGTCGCCGTTATCTGCCTCCACTCGTACCTAAAAGCGAACGGCGCACGCGCGGCGAAGGCGGATCCGGTCTTCGAGCGCCTTGTTCGGCCCTTCCCCAATGTGGCACTGGTCCTTTCCGGCCATATCCACGGAGCCGCGCGGAGCGAGCGTCTCGTGGAGTTTCCCGGGAGTGATTCCCGGAAGGTACACGAACTTCTGGCCGATTATCAGAGTGGTCCCATGGGCGGGAGCGGATTCCTCCGCCTTCTCCGTTTCGACCCCGTGCGTTCTCTCGTATCGGTACGCACCTACTCGCCTTATCTCGATAAGCGAAATTTCTTCAGTCCGGAAAAGGATGAGTTTGAGCTTTCATTTTCCTTTCCGCCGCCTGTTAAACTCGTCTCAACCGACTCTATCGCGGTTGAGGTTTTCGGGAGTGATGTTCTGGCGTTCCGCGACGGCATTGTTTCCGGTTCGATGGTGGAGTTAGCCGAACCGACCGGGGGTGCCTGGTACCCCGTGGCCCTGGATCATTTCGGAGGCAAGTCGTCGAGCGCGAAGATTTTCTTACCATGATGCGGTAAAAATTCTAATCCTGATTTAACTGTAAGTATTTTTTCTGAATTCTCTCTATATCATACAAGGATGCGTCTTCCAATTTCCGCTCTTTGTCGATTATCTGATCGGGTTTTAGTATTCCGACGCGAATTGATATAGAGCTTGTCTGATAATCCATAGTGAACGATTCGCTCAGTTCATGTTCATCTTTGGTCAGTTTTTGGAAACCGATTCTTTCAATGAATTTCAGGGTCGATAATTCAAGAAAGCAGAGAAATAAATCAACCGTAATTGAATTTGATTTTGAGTCATAACTTTCAAATATTTTCCCTAAAGGATATTTTAAGCATTTAATAAATAAAGTATTTGAATTCGGCAATGTAAGTATTCCAATCACACCTTGTTTCCAAGTTTTCACCTGTTTTCGCTTCCTCCATTTGCCATATCCAATCATTTTTTCCAATGCCGCACCCGCAACTTCTCTTGCTGCAGCATTTGAGTGAAATGCCGCGGCTCGCGCTTCTTCGAAAAAGCGCGGACCGTGGTTTGCGCACTCGGCAACCCAAACCGCCAACAAGCGATGGTCTTGATCGCTGAGCATTCCGCCTTTACGAAGGGTAGTGAATCTCTTGTCTCTGATTTT
>JBAYHM010000445.1:0-2831 GCA_041666155.1 Treponemataceae bacterium | reverse complement strand
GGCGATCTTGAAGACGTGCTCATGTTTTTTGCTTTCTTTCTTGCCGCTTTCGTGGGCGGGTTTCTCACTTCCCGGCTGAAAGAAAAAGAAGCGGCGCTGTCTCTCCGCGAAGAGCGCATGGCGCTGCTGTATGGATTTACGCGAGCGTTGTCGCGAGTTCGTGGCGTCGAAGAGGTCGCTTCGCTCTGCTCCACCTACGTTTCCGAACACCTGAATATGGAAATCAAGGCGTATCTCCGAAAAGCAAACGGCCACTTAGACCTTTCGCGCGCGCTGGGGGAAGAAAAGGAATCATATTCGGTTCCGAACGAGAAAGTTGCCCGCAAGTGTTTTGCGGAGAACTTGACGATCGAAGATGTGGACGATCGGCTCTATATGCCGCTGGGATCACCCGATTCGGTTTTCGGAGTCCTCATTATCGCGGCGAAAGGCAGAAAAACCCTTAAGGGCGAGACTCGCGAAGTATTGGCGACATTGGCGGGCAATATGGCTCTCGCTTTGGAACGCGAGCTTCTGGCGGCGGAGAATGCAGAACATAAAATGGCGACGGAATCCGCCCGCCTAACAAAGGTACTGCTGAACCATGTCTCGCATGAATTAAGGACGCCATTAACGACAATCAAGGGTTCCGTAAGCGGTTTGCTCGATGTCGGCTCCGCCGATGATCCCGATCTACGGCGCGAGCTGCTCTCCGAAACCTTGATCGCGGCGGATAAACTCAACGCTTTGGTCGAGGATCTTCTTTCGATGAGTCGCTTGGAAACCGGAACCCTGCGTCCCCGTTTGGAAAAAACCTACGTAGCTGAGTTGCTGGGCGTTACGCAGGAATCCCTCAAACCCGAATTACTCGGCCGCATTATTGCGATAGATCCTTCATGCTCCGACGCGGAGTTCGAAATCGATCCGGTTATGATGGTGCAGGTTTTCCGTAATATCGTGCGAAATTTCATTGCCTATACACCTTCCGACGCGATTCTGCGTATCGACGCCGAAGTCGGCGAAAACGAAACAGTTGTTCGATTCGCCGACAACGGTCCCGGTGTTCCCGAACGAGAACTCCCAGCGCTTTTTGACACTTTTTTCCGGGGGTCGAACAGCAACAAAAAACAGGGCTGCGGACTCGGTCTATCGATTTGTCGAGGAATAGTGGAGGCGCATGGCGGGAAAATTCGCGCTTTCGCAACCGCGGGAGGCGGATTAACTATTGAAACGGTGCTGCCTCTGAGGGGGAACGCATGACGCCCGTATTAGTCATAGACGACGAAGTTCAGATCAGACGACTTCTCAGACTCTACCTGGAAAAGAATGAATTCCTCGTGTTCGAGGCGGACAGCGGCGCGGAAGGGCTCCGCCAATTCGCGGGCGTCAAGCCTGAAATCGTTCTCCTGGATCTGGGCCTCCCGGATATGGAGGGAAAACAAGTCCTCCAGGAAATCAGAACGCGCGGCGAAACGCCCGTCATCGTTCTTTCCGTTCGGGACGCCGAAACGGAGATTATGGAACTTCTGGACGCGGGCGCGGACGACTATCTCACCAAGCCCTTCGGAACAGGCGAACTATTAGCCCGCATCCGCGTCGCGCTTCGCCACCGGACTCCGCAATCGTTCAGCGGGAGAAAGGTCCTGGTCGGTGCTTTGGAAGTGGACATGGATACGCGTGAAGCGTTCCGAAACGGCGCGGAAGAAAAGATGACCCCCACTGAATGGTCGCTATTGTTTATTTTCCTGCGTAATGCCGGAAAGATCATGACTAGAAACCAGATTTTGCGGGAGGTATGGGGTCCGGCGATGGAAGAGGAGTACAACAATTTGCGCGTATACATCAACCAATTGAGGAAGAAGATCGAACTCGATCCGGCTGTTCCCACGGTGTTGCTAACGGAGCCCGGCGTCGGTTACCGGCTGAAGGTTCAGGTGTAACATGAAAAAGCACCAAACGTCCGACGCGTTCTATTTACTTGCCTTTTTCATGATTATCATAAGCGTAGGCGCGGCGCTGTTGTGCCTGCCCATCTCTTGGGCGGGAGGCGGGTCTTATCCCAGGTCTATAAAAATAATCGACGCTCTGTTTATTTCCACGTCCGCGGTCTGCGTGACCGGGCTCAGCACTGTCGATACCGCCGCATTCAGTCGCTTCGGTCAGATTGTGATATTACTCCTCATCCAGGTCGGCGGACTAGGGATTATTTCCTTTACTTCGCTGCTTTTGATGATTCCCGGTCATCGTTTGCCGTTCCGGCGACTTCAGACAATCCGATCATTCTCCGTGGACGGTGTGGAATACGATCCAATCAAAATCGTCCGAAATATAGTTTTTTTTACATTATTCATCGAATCCGCGGGATCTTTGGCTTTGTACTTCGTTTTCTCCTCCGCGGGAACGGACACTCCTGTATTCACCGCCGTATTCCATGCAATATCCGCCTTCTGCAACGCGGGCTTTTCCCCGTTTCCGACAAGCTTGGAAAATTACAGTCGGAATCCTCTGCTGTTGGGGATCGTCGCCATTCTCATCGTGACCGGCGGCATCGGCTTCATCGTTCTGCAGGACATTGAAAGGCGAATCCGCGGCAAGCGGAAAAACTTAAGCTACCACACTCAATTGGTTCTCTCCGTGACGGCCGTATTGATAGCGGGCGGTGCCGTGGCTTTTTGGATAATGGAGAGGAATCACGCTTACGCCGGTATGAATCTGATCGACCAAATCGCCAATTCGATTTTCCAGTCGATCACGCCGAGAACGGCCGGTTTCGACGCTGTGAGCCAGGCAGCTTTGCGCCAGCCCTCCCGGTATTTGACGATTATGCTGATGTTCATCGGCGGCGCTCCGGG
>JBAYHM010000444.1:0-2843 GCA_041666155.1 Treponemataceae bacterium | reverse complement strand
CGGTAGGCGTCGGCTCCGTTCAGCAGGATGTATGGCACCTGCGCCAAGGTTTCTACGTTGTTGACGACGGTGGGCTTGCCCCAAAGCCCTTTTTCGGCGGTCCGGGGCGGTTTGGGCCGCGGCATTCCGCGGTTGCCCATGATCGATGAGACCATCGCGCTCGCCTCTCCGCATACGAAGGCGCCCGCGCCCTCCATGACGATCATGTCGAAGTCGAGGCCGGAACCCATCACGTTTTTGCCCAGGAAGCCCGCTTCGCGCGCTTTCTCCACGGCCTTGCGGACGCGCTTGACGGCGAGCGGGTACTCGGCCCGCACGTACACGTAGCCGACATTCGCTCCGGTGGCGCGGGCGCCGACGAGCATGCCTTCGATCACCGAGTGTGGGTTGCCTTCCAGGACGCTGCGGTCCATGAAGGCGCCCGGGTCGCCCTCGTCGCCGTTGCAGATGATGTACTTGTCGGTTTCGTTCTGCTTGAGGGCCAGCTCCCACTTTCTGCCGGTGGGGAAGCCCGCGCCTCCGCGGCCGCGGAGGCCGGAGGCCTTCATCGTGTCGCAGACTTCGGCGGGGGTCATGTTGAAGATCGCTTTGCGGGCTGCCTTGTAACCGTCTCGGGAGATATACTCATTGAGATCTTCGGGGTCCACGTAGCCGCAGGCGGACATGACCAGGCGTTCCTGCTTGGCGTAGAACTCGATCTCGCCCTTGCCCCTCTTGGCTTTTCCGCTGACCGGATCGACATAGAGGAGCCGCTTGACGACTTCGCTCTTTTTCAGAGTCGTGCCGACGATCTCGTCGATGTCCGTTTCCTTCACGTGGGTGTAGAGGATGCCGTCGGGTTCAATCGTCATGAGCGGGCCGACCTGACAGAAACCCTGGCAGCCGCTCTTGGTGAGGAGAACGTCTTTGTCGCCGCACTCGTGGATGTCCAGCTCTATGGTCACGGCCATGCCGGAAGCGGCGATGGTGTTCCGCATCTTTTCGTAGACGCGCATCGATCCGTTGGCGATGCAACCGGTGCCCGCGCAGATGACGATGCGGCGCGCGACCTTCGCCCGGGCGGCGTCGTAGGCTGCCGCTACCTTTTCCAAATCCCCGGCGGTGATTTTTTCCAGCGTCGCGTTAGCCATTGGCGGCCTCCTTGGCACGGATGCCGCGCACAATCTCGACAGCCTGTTCGGCATTCACCAAGCCATGGACTTCTTCGTTGACGATGATGACCGGCGCCAGGCCGCACGCGCCTAAACACGAAACGGTTTCCACGGTGAACAGCATATCGGAAGTGGTTTTTGCTTTGCCTTCCAGGCGGAGTTCCGTGCGGAGCGCGTCGATCAAAGGCTGAGACCCTTTTACGTGGCAGGCGGTGCCGTCGCAGATTTTTACGACGTATTTTCCTTTGGGCTCCAGTGAGAAATGACTATAGAAAGTCGCCACGCCGTACACCTTCGCCGGCGACAGATCCAGCGCGGTAGCCACGTAGGTCATGATCTCTTCGGGCAAGTATCGGTATTCTTCCTGTATGGCTTGCAAGATCGGGATAAGCCGAGACGGATCGTGTTCGTAGCGATCCAGTACGGCAACGACCGTTTCGAAGCGTCTGGCTTCGGCGAGCGCGCTTAAAGTCATGGTTTGTCTCCTTCCGTCCATCTATTCGATCAATTTTTATCGTATCGTGTTTATCGATAAATATAAGACCATATAACCGAAAAAAGGGTCAAGAGGTTTTTGATCGATTTAGAGTTTTTTCAAACAAAATGGAGGGTTAGGAAGCGAAGGGATTGATCGCGCGGACAGCGCCGTAGAGTTGACCGGCATTGAGATCTTCCGTCCACAGTTCATCGGCACCCGCCCTATTTGCGGCGGCGACTATCAGCGCGTCCCAAAGTAATAATTGATGGCTCCGCATCGCTTCCATTCCTGTTCGGAAGAGGCCCAGGTCATTCGCGATCACCGGCCACACCATATAGTCGCCGACCAGCGCGACCGCTTGATCGTCGTCGTGAAGCTTCTTTCGTATGTTATGTAGGAGTTCCTGGAGGACTTGCACACTGATAATCGGGTGTATGGCCTGTTCCCAAGCATTTGAGACCGCTTCGGCGGCGATTTCGTGTTTTCGGCCCGCGTCGGTGTCATGGGCATAGAATAGAATATTCGTGTCGAAAAAGATCCTCTTAGCGCTCATGGGCGGATTCTCGGTCTAAAGGCGTTCCCCCGAGTTTCAATCCTTTATTGAGCCGTTCCAGCGCCCGTTCCTTTGCTTGGCGATAGTCATCCAGCCCTTTAACCCGCTCCGTCAGTACGTCGGATACCCATTGCGACAGGGACTTATCGTGTTCCACCGCGTCGTAGCGGCAGAGCTTGAGAACATCCTCATCCAGCTTGAGCGTAATGTTTTTATCCATATACACCCTCCACAATAATAAAATAACACAATTAATGTGGCTACGCAAGAAAAAACGGGCTGCGAAGCAGGCATCTATCGGGAATTCCGGGGCTGCCGACGGCAAATCCGGGTATTCACTTGTCCTTCAGCCTTCGGCTGAATCCGATAGGTATTGATTGAATGCGCGGCCCGCCGGCCGCGCGACGGAATCGGCCGGTAGGCCTGCGGAGATGGTATGTTATTGAGCGTAGCGAAATCAGGGGTTACCATAGTCTGACGGGGCTAGGGAGCCGGCGGCAGGTCCGTGAGCGGTGCGAGACAGAACCGGAAACGGGGAATGATCTCGGTGCGGAGATTGATCTAGGCCGGCCGTCGAAGACAAAAAGGCGGCGTACCGCCGAGAGCGGTACGACCGCGAATAGGAGTCCGACGCAACCCGTGGTAAGTTACGACTCCCAGT
>JBAYHM010000443.1:0-2845 GCA_041666155.1 Treponemataceae bacterium | reverse complement strand
ACTTTCAAAAGTCCGGGTTCTTTGTTGTAAAGACGTTTCATCCACGAAGGTCCATCCGCCAAAGGTACAACCGCGCTGGTTAGCGCTTTGACGTTTGCCTTTCCACTTGCCATGAGATCAAGCGCTAGCGGATATTCGCTTTCTATGGCGCAAGAGCCGGTGATGGAAATTTGGCGCGTCACGACGGTCTGGAGCGGAAGCTCGATTTTGGATGATAGGTTGCCGATGAGCACGAGACGACCGCCTTTCCGAAGACTGTTGAGTGCTGTGGCTATCGGAGCGGTGGCGCCGACTGCCTCAAACGCGAGATCGACACCGCGGCCGCCGGTTATTTTTTTAACCTCAGCCGCTGCGTCCGGACCCGCTAGGACAATGTGATCCGCGCCGAAACCTCGGGCGGTTTGAAGCCTACCCGCATCCATATCAACGGCGATGATGGGACCTGAACAATTGGCGCGAAGTGTTTGGATGAGAAGAAGGCCTATGAGTCCCGCCCCAACGACGACTATAGATTCGCCAAGGTCCGGTTTCCCGAGCCGGGCTCCGTGCGCGGCGACGGCCAGCGGTTCCGTCATCGCTGCCGAAACGAAGTCCAGGTTATCGGGGAGTCGGTATAAGATGCGCTCAGGCACCACGACGTATTCGGCAAACGCGCCGTTGCAGCGGTATTCGTCGCAGGATACGCCGAGTACTCGGCGGTTATCACAAAGGTTGAATTCTCCGCGGCGGCAATAAAAACATTCGCCGCAATATATGGTTGAGTCGAAAGTAACGCGGTCTCCGACTTTATAGGCTTTAACGCCTTTGCCTGTTTTTTCGATGATGCCCGCAGCCTCATGCCCCATGATAATGGGGGGAATTCGCCTGCCGGTGGAGCCGTCCATGCCGTGGACATCGCTGCCGCAAATGGAGACGGCTTTCACCTTTATGAGTACGGAACGATCATCATCGATAATAGGATCGGGAACGTCGCGGAGGACAATTTCCATCGCTTTTTCAAGAACGAGGGCTTTCACGATTAACTCCTATGAGGCTCAAGATACATAATATGATATCATGACTAGCTTGATGAGGGAGTACTTTGCCGGAAAAAATCGTTGAGGCGCCGCGCGCTTTACGCCGCGCCGTGTTGCCGGAATCGTTTACCCGCGCTCTTTACGCGTGCGCGCCTTATCGCGGCTGCGGTCACGGATGCCGGTATTGTGACGGCCGGGCCGAAAAGTATTACGTTGAGGGTGATTTCGAGCGGGATATCGAAATTAGGGATAATCTCCCGAGTTTGCTAGCGGAAGAACTCCCCTCCTTGCGCGACCGTGGGATGATTTCTTTCGGTTCGGGCGTGACCGACGCCTACCAGCCTCTTGAGGAGCAGGCGCGGGTTACGGAACGCTGTATCCCGTTGCTGGCGGAAAAAGGTTGGCCGTGTTTGGTTATCACCAAATCGGCGTTGATTCAACGCGACCTTGATGAGTGGCGGAAAGTGTCCTCCCGCGGCGGATTTTTGCTGTTTATGACGGTGACGGGAACTGACGAGGAGTATCGTTCCCGTTTTGAACCGGGGGCGTCGACTTACTCTAAACGGTTTGAAACTCTGGCGATGTTTCATTCCGCCGGAATTATTACCGGTGCGCTTGCCATGCCTCTTCTACCTTTCATAAACGATGACGAAAAAGCCATGAGCGCGCTGTTTGGCGCTTTAAGAGAGACGGGCGTTTCCTTCATCATGCCCGGCGGTCTGACTCTGCGGCCGGGCCGACAAAAGAACTTGTATCTGGAGACGGTAGCTGCGCATCGGCCTGAACTTCTGCCCGATTATGAGCGTCTTTATGCGGAGAACCGGCCTTCGGGCATGCCCGGCAAAGCGGCCGGCGCGACTTTTCAACAGCGTTGCAAGGACGAACTCAAAAAGTGCGGTCTACCGTGGACGTTACCGCACTCAATTTATTCCAAGCTTCTGCCTCAGCACGACTCTTTGCGAATATTATTACGCGATATGGTCGAATTATACTCAGCGTGCGGAGTATCTGTTCGACCGCTTATCGCGTCCGCGGATAGATATGATGACTGGTTGAAGATGATCCGCGGAGAATTCCGCCGCCGCAGAAGTCTTCCGGACGATTGGTTGCGGGACCGTTTCTTGAATGCGGTCGAAATGGGTGAACTTGATACTGTTCTGGCTAATTCAAAGCTGGCTTCTTTTGCTGGAGAAGTCGTGGATGGCGGAAAAGTTTTCGATTATTTGACTCTAAAACTAAAGGACGGCTAGGTGCGCGCATAATCCAGTGCGGAACGGATAAAGGTTTCCACTAGATCTTCATAGGTGGTTCCACCAACCGTACAGGACTCCGCGTGTCCGGCGCCGGGAACGATAAGTATTTGTTTTTCGCATGTTGCCGCTTTAAACAATTCATGGGCCATGGCGACAGGAACAAAAGCGTCGGCGTCGCCGTGAATGAATAGAAGCGGGATTAAAGATCGTTTAACCGCGTCACGAGGGGAAGCTTCATTGATGTTGTAGCCGGCTATCAAGCGGGTGATGGAAACGACCGCGTTCACGATGGGAAAAGGCGGCAGGCCGTAGAGCTTTTTTATTTTATAACCGAGGATGTCTCGGGTGTTTGAATAGCCGCAATCGGATATGGCGCAGACGACGTTCGCTTGCGGTTTTGAACCAGCTGCAGTCAGGACGGTCGCGCCGCCCATTGAAACTCCGAATAAAACAATTTTGACGTCGCCGCCGCGCAGACAAATCAATCGATCGACCCATTTGAGGATATCCTCAGAATCCGGCAGACCGAAGCCGATATAATTCCCTTCCGAACGTCCATGGCCGCGCAGATCGGGT
>JBAYHM010000442.1:0-2853 GCA_041666155.1 Treponemataceae bacterium | reverse complement strand
CATGGCCAATATCCTAGAGACGATGGGGGTTCCCCGTTCCGCGTTGATTCTGGAGTCGGAATCGCGCAACACCTTCGAAAACGCCCAGTACTCAAAAAAAGCGCTGGAAGCGGCCGGAGCCAAACGCATCGTGCTGGTGACCTCTTCCTGGCACATGCGCCGTTCGGCTGCTATCTTTAAGAAAGCGGGCATTGATTTCACCCCGTACGCCGTCGATACCTTGATGGAATATTTCGGTGTTCCCGGAGACTATTTGCCCGACGCGGGCGCCTTGGATAATTCCACCCGGATCATCCGCGAACAGATCGGTTACGCCGTGTACCGCGTGCTCGGGCGCTTGTAGACACCCAAGCCGCGCCGTTCTTATGCCAACAAGTACTTATGAGCTTCCGCCAGCTTATCGATGATCTGGATTGATTGAGGGCATTTCGGCAGGCATTCGCCGCAGGCGACGCAGCGGTCCGCGCCGATACCGTCCGGAACGACCCGGTTCTTATACCAGGCCCCGCGATCCGCCAAACGATCAAAGGCGGAGGCAGTATTGTACAGGCTGAATACTTCGGGAATCGCGACGCCATGCGGACATGGCTGGCAGTAGCCGCAGGTCGTACAGGGTACCGGCATTTTTTCCCGGAAGTACGCGGTCGCGCGTTCAATCAGTTCCAGTTCCTTGCGCAACATTGAGTTCGGGCGCGCAGACGAGGCAACCGCGGCGTTCTCGTGAACCTGCATCGCGTTTCCCATGCCCGAAAGAACCGTCACCACTTCCTGACGTTCCAGCACGAAGCGCAGTGCCCATTCGGCGGCCATGCGCGGCTTACCGTATTCGGAGAAAATAGCCTGCACCGCGGGTGGTACATTAGCGAGCGATCCTCCGCGCAGCGGTTCCATTACTATCAGTCCGATCTCGCGCGCCGCCGCGTAGCGGATGCCTTCGTCCCCGGCCTGGAAACTAGTATCAATGTAATTGTACTGAACCTGGCAAAATTCCCAGTTTTGGTACTCATCGATGATTTTCTTGAAGGTCGTGATCGAATCGTGGAAGGAAAAACCGATATGCCCGATGCGGCCATCGTTCTTCGCTTTTTCAAGGAATTTCAATCCGCCTAGACGTTTGACCCGCTCCCACCGTTCGTCGCCGAGCGCGTGCAACAGGTAAAAATCGATGTGGTCCGTGCGCAGTCGCTTGAGCTGTTCGTCAAGCAAGCGTTCAAAATCGCTTTCTTCTTTAAGAAGCCAAGTCGGGCATTTCGTGGCCAGGTACAGCTTGTCGCGCAGGCCGTTGCGTTCGATCGCTTTACCGGCAAAGACTTCACTCTGCCCGGCGTGGTACGGATACGCCGTGTCGATATAATTCACGCCCTCTTCCATCGCCGCCAACAGCGCTTCTTCGGCTGTCTTTTCATCAATCCTGGCCGGATCTCCGTCAATTGTCGGAAGGCGCATGAGGCCGAAACCCATAGCGGATATTTCTTTCTCGGGTATTCTGGGAAAACGTCTATACAGCATATCGTATTATATCCTAAATGATGTCTTTTAGTTCCGTCCGCGATTTTTTCATGTCGACGGACCTGATATTGTCTTTACCCGCGTGAACTCCATATCAACCAAGAAAAACGTCTTGCTTTTTCAATACTTCCCGGAGCGTCCCGACATTCAGTTTCCGCGGGGTTACGCCGGCTTTTGCGGCAAGGGCGGCGGCTGTTCCGACGGCCTGCCCCTGGGCCATGCAGGAGACCGTATTGCGGGTGGACATATGCGCATCCCAGGTACTGGTGATAAGACGCCCCGCCACTAGTAAGCCTTCCACGCCCTTCGGGAGGAACGCGCGGTATGGAATTCCGTAATAGCCGCCGTTTTTGATCATGATTCTCGGCGCGCTGTCATGGAAGCCGTACAGCATCACCTCATCGTCGAAGCGCCGGCAGTTTACGATCTCCTCCAGCGTCATATCGTGTTCGCAGTCGATCACCCGGGTATAACGCACACCGAGGCATACCGGCGTCCAGGTAAGATACGCGTTCTCAAATCCGGGAATGTGTTCCTTCAGCATTTTCGAGAGGATCATAACCTGCTTGCGAAGCGTGATTTCCGCCTTTGAAAGCGTTTCCGTATCCGTTGCGTCGATGTTCGGCAGAGAAGCGCTATTGATGTAGTTGTAATTTCTTTCATGCAGCGAGAAGCCGAGGGGCCCCCACATGCCTGTCTTATCCATATATTCTTTGAAAAGGGGGATCTTTTTGAGTTCGAAACCTAGGCGGATAATATCGTCGATCTTGCTGTCCTTGTCGGCGCGGATGAGCTGATTGACCATATCGTGCTCTTCAAGGAACGTCACGAGACGAGGCATATCCACGTTCGTCATACCGAAAGGCATGCCCACCTTTGTAGTACTATGCTGCTTGATGAACTTCGCCCCCGCTTTCGCGGCTACGTCTCCGTCTCCGGTGGCGTCGATGACCGCGCGGGCGAGGATGGCTTCGCGCCCCGACTTACCTTCGATGATGACGCCCTTGACTTGGTTGCCCTCCCGCACGGTTTCAACCGCCATGACGTGGAGCAGGACCCGAACCCCCGATTCCTCCATCATATCGAAGATGACGCCCTTGAATATTTCCCAATCGATCAAGGTGATGACCGAATCGTAGCTGCCGCCCTTTTCCTGCTCCAGATGGCCTGGGGAACCCCCGGCAGCCACCATCCGATCGACTATTTCCTGCGGTATCCCGCGCACCACCTGTACCTTGTCGACGCCGGGAAAGGCTTTGTACAAGTTGAAAAAGCTGTGCAGTGGGCCCGCGCCGTTGATCATGGATCCACCGAGAAAACCGTATCGGTCGATTAAAATCGTTT
>JBAYHM010000441.1:0-2864 GCA_041666155.1 Treponemataceae bacterium | reverse complement strand
TGGGTCGGCAGTATTTCCTTTTCAAAACAGTCTCTCATTATTTCATCGAGTTCTTTGACGTAAACGAATTTTTCATCAGTTCCGGGCGATGAACCGACCGCAACCGAATCCCCTGGGAACTCATTTATTTCCGGCGTCGAATCCTGCATCCCTTCGATGCAGAGAACTTCCGCCATCGCGGCCGCTATTCCGCATGGGATCGCCGCTTCCCCCTGGACAGCCTGGACGCAGGTCCAGAGCTTTTTCTCCGGCATCACTTCAGGGTCACCGTAGTTTTTTCGGCTTCCATCGCTCATCACGGCGAGCAAGTCCTTATCTACATCCGGATCGTAATAGACGATTCCCTTTTCAAACCGGTATTCGAACTTCTTCGCCGAAGTGCCGAATACCGCGTGAGAACCGAAAAAAAGAATTTCGGCACCGTTCCCCGTGACGATCCGCGCGGCCGCGGTATCATAATTTTCTATAGCGTTCGCGCGGTACAGTTCCGCGGCGACGCTTATAGGCTCGGCACTCGCGTCGAGCTTTTTCCCGAGAAGAAAAAGCATATTGTGAATATTGTGGGAGCCGGCGTTATGCGCGACACTATCAAAAACGCATCGCCCTTCTCCGTTGAATTTCTTTCCCGCCCAGGAATTTCTTGAGTAATACTTATCAGACCTTGGCCGAAGCAAAAGCGCTTTCAGCGTCAACGGCTTCCCGAAAAGCCCGGCCAGAATATCCTCTTTCAATTCAAGCATTGATGTGTTGAAGGAGAGCTGATAACCAACAGCGATGAACTTTCCCGTCTTGATCGCGGTCTCCTCCATGAGAACTACTTCCCGGACGCTTGAACAGGCGGGCTTTTCGCAAAGCACATTCGAGCCGTTTTCCAAAGCGAGGCAAGTCTGCCGGGAATGGTGCTGCATGGGTGAAGCGATCACCGCGAGATCGGCTTTTCGTTCGGCGTAAAAGTGTTCCAGGCTCTCATAAACCGGGATTTTCTTTTCCTTCAGCAACAAAGCTAATTCCGGATACTTAGTGATATTGGTTTGAACAATTCCCGCGATATTCGCTTTACGCTCTTTGCCTTTTTCCAAGAGTTGATCGAGAAAAAGCCTACCGTAGCCACCCACGGCGACCAGAACGATTTCGACGGTCTTCATGAAGGAACCTCTTCCGCCCAAGGCTGGGTTTGAGTAACGATTCGCTCGCCGGATTGAAAGGCCTTTTCCGTCATGAACGCAAGATACTGGTCTTGTGAAGCCTCAGCCAGACTATAGAAACTCGGCCCCCCATCAATGAAAGCATTCATTTTATTAAGACAGGATGCCACCGCGATCTCGTCATCCGACAATCTGCCGGGAACGAAGGGGTTTTTATAAATCCATTCTTCTTCCGCTAGAATTCCTTTCAAATAGCAACCTTCCAGATTTCCGTTTTCACCCGCGTTTACCCGCCGAAAGGAAAGCTCGATCGGCGTTCGGAAATCCTTCAGGTACTTCACATCGGAATTGAGTATTTCTCCCCGGCTCCCGCGAAGGAGAATCCGTTGAAAGCGCGCCCAGGACCGGTGCTGGTCCTTCGCAAAATCATAAAGGCCCAATTTGCCGTTGAAATCCAAAAAAGCGAAATCCTGTTTTGCGTCGATGAGACTTTCTTTTTCCGCCAGTCCGTTTCTCCCGGGACCCTCGATCATCGGCGATGAAGTGATGAAGCCGCGGATGGCCGCATTTTCAAATCCGACGCCTAGAGTTTTCCGTATCAAACTCATCGCGTGATAACCGTGCGAAAAAGAAACCTGCGTCTGATGGATTTCTCCCAACTTGCCGGAGCCGGCGAAACTTAGACGCGCCGCATGCTGAGGTTGCAGATAATATTGTTCCGCGATTTGGATTTTGGCGCCTTTGGTTCGATTATAAAGAGTTAAAAGCTTTTCCAGCGACGTAGCTGGAGGAGTCTCGGCCAAAACCGCGATACCCCGTGCCGCCGTATCGGCGATTATATCAGGGGCTTCTTCCTTTGATACGGAAACCACTATGAAACGCGGAGAGGTTTTCCTCACTAAATCATCGACAGTCCGAAAAGTCTTTATTCCCCATTCGCGTTCAAGCTCGGTCCCTTTTTCTTTGCTACGGGTAACCAGTCCGCAGACTTCGAATACTTTGGGAAGCTCCTTCGCGATACGCAAATAGGTCCCCGCTCGCCAGCCTGAACCGTAAATACCAAAAACAATTTTCGATTCACTTTCCGGAACTTTTTCAACCATTGCGCATTCTTCCTTTTCCCGATCTTCGGGGCTCTTTAAATACGGCAGTTTTCCATCTGGATATTTTTCGTATTCGTAAAAACGGCACTCCTCTTTTCGGTTGATTTAACGGTAATATTTTTCATTTCAATTTTATCAACGTCGATACAAACAAAGCCCGCGGCCGCTTCAAGCGTAATATCGTTCAAGTAAATATCGGTTAGCGGGTGTTCGGGAAGACCGCGTATTTCCACCGCCGTCTCCGCGCCCTTTCCGGTAATATTTCCGATGCGGATATTCCTAAAATCCGGCGGAATGTTCGTGCGTGGAACAACCGTGCTTGAACCGTAAAACATATTGATTTGAATCGCCTCATTCCGCATGTCGTTTATCTCAATCGAATCAAATCGGATATTCTCGACGAATCCGCCTCGGCCGCGCATTGATTTCAGCCGAATTCCCCGCTCGCCTCCGAAAAACTTGCAATCGCTTACATGCACGTTCCGAACACCGCCGGACATTCCGCTGCCGATGACGACTCCGCCGTGACCTTCCTTCATGCGACACGATCGGATGACGATGTTCTCGCAGGGTTTTCCTACTCTCCAACCGTCCTCATTCATTCCGGAATTGATGG
>JBAYHM010000440.1:0-2864 GCA_041666155.1 Treponemataceae bacterium | reverse complement strand
CGGGTACGCTTTTGAAGAAGATGGCCGTCCCGGCGCGTTTCACCCCGAAAAGGCCGAAGCTCTTAGAGTGCCGCGCGGTCCGTTGTGGGCCAAATTGCAGTCAGGTGAAACCGTCCAGGCCTCCGATGGGGCTTCAGTGTTACCTTCACAGGTTCTAGGTGAGGGACGATCAGGCCGGAAATTTTCTTATGTGACGGACTCTCTCTATTTTCCTGAAATCGCGAGCGAAGTAGCTGATTCCGACCTCCTCGTGTGCGAGGGTATGTTCGAACGGGATCTAGAAGAAAGCGCAAAAGAGAAAAAACATATGACCGCCGAGCAAGCTGCAAAAATTGCTCGGGACGCGGGTGGGGTAAAAAAAATGGCTCTTATTCATTACAGCCCCCGCTATACGGAGCACAACCTCAAGCAATTACTCAAGGAAGCTCAGGCAATCTTTCCTGATACCGTCCTTTCGCGTGATCGCGCTCTTTTTCCTCTGGAATATATTGATTAGGGCTAATGGTGAACGAATTTCTGAATACTATCGTCAAGAATTAGCCGCGACGAACGATCGGTAACGTTCAGGATCGGGCTTAAACGCCATGATTTGGTACTTTCCATTTTTTCTTGCTCTGTCTAAAGCACCCTCAGCTTCGATGAGCAATCTGCCTGCATCAACCAATCGTCCGGCGCGTGCGGATAAGCCGAACTCCACATTTTCACCGCGTTCTCTACACTTCATCATGAATTCTTCGGTGAGACGCAAGCCATGATCCAAATCTACATTAGGAAGAATAATGACAACACCGTAACTTCCTCGCTTGAAAGATAAATCCCTGAATGAAAAGAATGAGACAAGTTCCTCGGCAAATGATTTAAATGTTTCTTTAGCTTTCGTGCCGTTCGTATCGATCTCAGCGTTCAAAATAACCAAATCCTGTTCGAATGATGCAGCCCTTCTGAGTTCCGCTTCCAAACGCTCTTCCAAATACGCTTCCCAACCGAGGACTCCATCCGGACCGTATAGGCCGGCCGGTTTCTCGCTCGTGTTTTCAGAAGCGGTGGCCGTGACATCAGCGGCAATATCGGGAATATCAAATTCTTCGTTGAATTCATTTTGAGGGACTGGGGGTAGGACTGGATCTCCGTTCCCCAAAGGCGTGTTTTCTTCTTTTGAAACGCGGCTTGGGGTTGAGAAAAATACAAGGAATATTAAGGCAATGAGAAGTGGAATCACCGCGATCAATAGAGAATCGCGTAGGATAGCAACCATTTCAAAAGGAATAATGCGAAATCGGACCGCCGTTAATGTCGCATTCCGCGTATCCGCTACGCGAAGTGGGGAAACGAGGGGCTCCGGCACAATCTCTATGCGCGAGGCAAAACGAGGCATGTTATCTGAATTCGTTAAATAGCCTTCTTCCCGTTCAACGGCATATTCCGGCCCCGCTGGACCGGTTATTATCACTGCCGCTATACTTTTCGATTGTTCCAGAGACCGGCGAATGGAATCTCTGAAAGGTTCATCGAGAAAACCAAGAATGGCGGCGGCGTTAGCTTTGTCGACTAAGTCTTTGAATTCACCTACAGCCATAAATTCCATCGCGGAAGAACGGGAGGAGACCCGGAACGCCGCGAGACAAATGGCGCCGACATATACCAATGTGAAAACGATTGCTGCAAGGCGCAGATATCTCTTTCTCATGGAAGTCATTATATACGGAATTCACACCTCATGCTATAATTTTTATGAGGAAATCATATGGCCGTACGAAAGTGTTATCTTTCCGAAGGTTGGTATCCACAAGATCAGGCAAGCGCCAGTCGCGATCTTGATAAATATTTGGCGGAAGCGACAAGACACGCTTTCATTATGGAACCCCGGTGTCTTGCAGCTGTTGCTCCCCACGCCTCCTGGTTTTATTCCGGTACTCTCGCTACTGCCGCCGTTAGTGCTTTGCGAAGAGACGCGGAAACTGTTGTTATTTTCGGCGGTCACTTACCTGATCATTCTGAACCATTAATGGCTGAGGATGATTCTTTTTCGACGCCGCTAGGCCCGTTAGAGTCTGATGTCGAACTGAGCCGCTTACTTTCTTCTCGTTTCAGTTTTCGTAGCGATCGTATTTCGGATAACACCGTTGAGATTCAGCTTCCCCTTATCAAACGTTTTTTTTCAGCGTCTCGCATAGTCTGGCTTCGTATGCCCGCATCGATGGAAGCTTTCGAATTAGGCAAAACTGTTTACGAACTAGCATCCGCTTTGGGGCGAACCATTGTCGCATTGGGATCGACTGACCTGACTCATTATGGTCCAAATTACGGATTCATGCCCAAAGGAACCGGAGAGGGCGCTTTGCGATGGGTGCGGGAAACGAACGACAAACGATTTATCGATGCGCTACTTGAAGGAAATGCTGAAAAAGCAATTTCGCTTGCCCTAGACGAAAGTTCAGCTTGTTCTCCCGGTGGCGCAGTCGCTGCGCTCGGCTTCGCTCAGGCCGCTGGTGCCGGGAACGCTCGGCTTCTGGGCTATGGGACGAGCGCGGATGTATCACCCGCTTCTTCGTTCGTCGGCTACGCTGCAATCAGTTGGGCGCCGAAATAATCCGTCGCAGTTCCGAAAGACAGTACGATCTGACTAATTCGATGATCTGTGCGGAATTTGTCGCATTCTCCCGTTTTCGTATGGCAGCGGCCGCCGGAAGAAGCGTAGTCAACACATCTTTTTCTTCTTCTTTTAAACTCGCGATATATTCACATACTGATTTTTGTGCCGGGGGAAGACGTTCGATGGCTGTCGCATATTCACACAAAAAATCCCGCGCGCTTATTCTCGCCGATCCGGGGCCTAAGAGCGGGATTACACCTATTCGTCCTTT
>JBAYHM010000439.1:0-2875 GCA_041666155.1 Treponemataceae bacterium | reverse complement strand
TGCGGAAACTGCAATAGCGCAATGGGGTGGTCCGGCCGGCAGCGGCCGGACCACCGTTTTTTGCTTGCCGGAGTGAGGCCTTAGGATGAATAAGCCGAAAACGAATCTCCGACACACGGTTCTGTATTCTCAGAAAATGGCGCCGTACGTGTTTGTCCTTCCTTTCATTCTTTCATTTCTCATTTTTTTCCTGTACCCGACGATCAGTACGGTCGTCATGAGTTTTCAGGAAGTGCTGGGGTTGCACCAGAACAAGTTCATCGGCTTCAAAAATTACTCCAGGCTTTTGGATGTCCATTTCTACAGCGCGATAACGACCAATACGTTGTACGCCGTTTGCACGATCGCGGTACTCATTCCCGTGCCGATGCTGTTGGCGGTTGTCCTCAACTCCGAAAAGATGCCCTTCAGAAACGTGTTCCGTTCCATGTTCTTTTTGCCCGCGCTTACGTCGGTGATCGTCGCGGGCGTCGCGTTCAGGCTCCTCTTCGGCGACAGCGAATTCGCGTTCGTCAATTCGCTCCTGATGAAGCTCGGAGTCCCTCCGGTCAAATGGATGCTGAGTTACTGGCCGGGCATGTTCATCATGGTTTTTCTTGCGTCTTGGCGCTGGGCTGGGGTCAATATGGTGTATTTCCTTTCGGGGCTTCAGAACATTCCGGTAGAGCTCTATGAGGCTGCCGATATAGACGGAGCCAACGTGTTCCAAAAATTCTTCAAGATCACGCTCCCCATGTTGAAGCCGATCGCCATCTACGTGCTGACGATCAGCATCTACGGCGGATACGCCATGTTCGGCGAAAGCTACGTGTATTGGAACGAAAATATGCCGGGCGACATCGGTATGACGATCGTCCGATACATCTATCAGCAGGCTTTTCAGCGAAACGATATGGGTTTCGGTTCGGCGATAGGCATCTCTTTATTGGCGATTGTACTGACGATCAATCTTCTCCAACTGAAGTTTTTCGGTCTGTTCAGGAAGGAGGATTGATACGTGAAGAAAAAAATCACCGTCGGTCGGGTCTTGCTCTTTTCGGTCTTCGTCTTGATCGCCGCTTGTTCGCTCTTCCCCTTTTATTACTTGCTCCTGGCATCGTTTCGGCCTTCGGATCTCCTGTTCCGCAGCGGAATGGATTTCGGTATCCATCTGGGGAAAATGACTCTCAAAAATTATGAATACGCGTTCTTCGGAAAAGGGCGGATCTATTTTTACTGGTACCGCAACAGCATCATGATCACCGCCCTGTTTACGACGCTTGCTCTGTCTTTTTCCTCGCTCGTCGGTTACGGCTTGGCGGTCTATCATTTTAAGGGAAGAAATCTGATCTTCACCCTGGTGCTCTTCGTCATGATGGTTCCGCTGGAAATACTGATGCTCCCGCTTTACCGTCTCCTGATCGCGACGAAGCTGGTCAATACGTTCCCCGGCGTCGTGTTCCCGTTCATGGTGTCGCCGCTGGGCATCTTCTTTTTCAGGCAGTACGCGTCGGGCATCCAACGCGATTTCATGGACGCCGGCAGGATCGACGGATGTTCGGAGTACGGGCTTTATTTCAAGATCATGGCGCCTTTGATGACGCCGGCTTTCGGCGCGATGGCGATCCTGTTGGGCATGCGTTCGTGGAACGAATTCGTCTGGCCGTTGATAGTTCTCAGGACCAACGAGATGTTCACCATCCCCATCGGCCTCGCTGGGCTTATGTCCCCGTACGGCAACAATTATGATTTGCTGATTTCCGGAGCGGTTCTTGCGGTAATTCCGATCATCGTTCTTTTCGCCTTGAACCAAAAGTCGTTTATGGCGGGCCTGACGGCGGGCGGCGTGAAAGGCTAGAAATCGTTATCAGGTCTTAAATGAAGTATTTCGGTATGAAAACAGGGGCTGGGAAAGTGCGCCCCGAATCTTGCGGAGGAGTATATGGCAGAGAAATTGGTGATCAACGCGTCGGTGAAGAAAGAAAGGATCGACAAGAACATCTATGGGCATTTCGCCGAGCACCTCGGTCGCTGCATTTACGACGGGCTCTGGGTCGGGGAAGACTCCAAGATTCCGAATATTCGCGGGATACGAAAGGATCTCGTGGAAGCCTTGCGGAAAATAAAAGCCCCTTTGATCCGTTGGCCGGGCGGCTGCTTCGCCGACGAGTACCACTGGCGGGACGGCGTCGGCCCAGTCGAATCGCGGCGGAAAACAATCAATAACCATTGGGGCGGCGTCGTTGAGACCAATCGTTTCGGCACACACGAGTTCTTCGAGCTGTGCGAGCTGGTCGGCGCGGAGCCGTACCTTTGCGGAAACGTGGGAAGCGGTACGGTTCAAGAGATGCAGGAATGGGTCGAGTATCTGAACGCCTCGGCGGAATCCGATACGGTAACGCAGCGGAAGAAAAACGGAAAGGACAAACCGTTCGGCGTGAAGTATTTCGGAGTCGGCAATGAGAACTGGGGCTGCGGCGGCAGGATGCGCCCAGAGTACTACGCCGACTTGTACAAACGCTACCAGTCCTACGTGAAGCAGTATGACGATTACCCGATTTTCAGGATCGCGTGCGGTCCGAAGGATGAGGATTACAATTGGACCGATGTGTTGATGCGCGACGCTCACTGCCGCATGGAAGGACTCGCTCTGCATTATTACACGCGGATATTTACCAGCGGCGAAAATAAGACGGAGCGCCGAGGTTCCGCGCTCGGCTTCGATGAAGAGGACTGGTTTTCAATACTCAAATACGCGTACGAAACCGATGCCATCGTCTCCCGGCATTCCGCCATTATGGATAGGTATGATCCGGAAAAACGCGTAGCGCTGGTTATCGATGAATGGGGCACTTGGTACGATGTCGAGCCGGGAACGAATCCCGGGTTCCTGTAT
>JBAYHM010000438.1:0-2898 GCA_041666155.1 Treponemataceae bacterium | reverse complement strand
CTAACCACGAAGGCACGAAAACACGAAAGGGAAATTAAAGAAGGTTCTAGTTTCGAATTTTAATTTTTCGTGCTTTCGCGTTTTAGTGGTTTGAAATATTACTTAAAAGAAAAAGTGCAGTAAAGCGTCATCGCGATTCCATCCGTACCAGTCATGAATGACGAGGTACTAACTATGGAGTATACTTATTCCGGACACGCTGAAACGGCCCAGAAAGAGCGCCGAATATCCGATGAACTTATTGAATCATGTTTGGAAGAACCGGATTGTGTAGAACGTAAGTGCTACGGCACTATCCATTACTGTAAGCGTTTTGAACGGCTCAGCGGACGTTGGCTTAGGGTGGTAGTGAATGAATATCCAGTTCCTCCGGTGATTGTGACTGTCTTTTTTGACCGGCGGCTTAGGAGGGTGTATGACGATAAAAATTGATAATGTAGCGGATGCGGCTTATATCCGACTTGTCGACGGAGTTGCTTACGAGTCCGAAGAAGTCGCAGACGGAGTTGTGCTGGACTATGACGATTCCGGTCGGCTCGTAGCTATCGAACTGCTGGACATTTCAAAAAATCTTCCGGGCGGGGTGTTCTCCAAGGTGGAAGTACTCCCGGCTTAGTAATTCCACGGTATTCGCCCGTTCATTGTTCCGAAACGATTGACTGCAAAGCGGCTTGGCACTTTAGGATTGAGAAAGGAATTCTCATCATAGGAGTGCGAACGTGAAAACCAAAGGTTTTTTAGGGCTTCTGGCGGTAGTCTGTCTATCGCTGGTTACGTCATGCAACAGTATTTCCTCCACCGCGGGTACCGGTAACGGCGGATTTATAGCGGGATCTTATACTTCTTCGGAAAAGGGGTTCGGCGGTGACGTCTCCATCACCGTCGAAGTCAGTGATAAAAAGATTCTGAAGGTTGTCGGTAAGGGCGATAAAGAAACGCCGGGGATCGGAAGCAAGGCTATAGAAGCATTGCCCGAAAAGATCTTGAAAGCTCAGAGCGCTGATATCGATGGCGTCACCGGCGCCACCTATTCGAGCAACGCGTTGCTGTCGGCCGCGAAGGCCTCCTTGCGCAAAGCCCGCGGCGTGAAGGCCGGCGAGGCTTCCTTGTCGATGAAGCCCGGTACATATACCGGCCGCGGCCAGGGTTTCAGGCTTTTTGAGAATATCGAGGTTTCCGTCAGCGTGGGCGCTACATCGATCACGGCTATCGACGTCGGCAAGGACAACGGCGAGACGAAACCGATACTGCAGTCCGTCATCGATAAGATGGTTCCCCGCATGATAGAGCGGCAATCGATTCAAGTCGATGGAATCACGGGCGCGACGGCCACCGGCAACGCCGTACGGACGGCGGTCGCGGAAGCCTTGGGCAAGGCGCTGAAGGCCGGGGGCTCCTCCGCTGACGCCATTGAAGCCTTCAAGGTCAAGGCAAAGAAAGCCGACGGGAAAATTCAGATTATCGATACTGAAATCCTGGTTGTCGGGATGGGCGGTTCCGGTATCGCCGCGGCCACCAGAGCGGCCGAGATAGTCCAAGAGAAGAAGCCCAAAAGCGTTCGAATCCTCGCCGTCGATAAAGCGGGGAAATACGGCGGAACGTCGAGCGTGACAAGCGAAATGTTCGCCGTAAACGCGCCGGAATTTCAGCAGAAGTTCAACGGCGGAAAAGAGTACGTGAACAAGGACCAGCTGCGTCGCGCTTGGCTTGCCTATACCGAGGGCGATGCCAAAGAAGAGATGGTGGACTTGCTGTTGGACAATTCGGGCAAGGTCGTCGATTGGCTGATGTTCAAGCACGGATTCCAGTTCTCCACTCCCAAGCGCGGGTTCACGGCGGCGGATGTGTATGAAGTGAAATACCAATACCTGCCCAATAATACGGGGACCAAGGAATACGCGAAAACCGGCGCTTATTTCGACGGTATCGTGAAGGACTATACGGCGCTCGGCGGAAAGTACCTATTGGAAACCGAAGTGTATGGACTACTGTACGACAAGAAGTCGAACACGGTGAAGGGCGTGAAGGCGCGCGCCTTCGACGGTTCGGAGTACGAGATCCGCGCCGAAGCGGTGATACTCGCCTCCGGCGGTTTCGCGGGCAACGGCGACATGGAAACCAAATACCTCAGCAACAAGCATTACCCGCTGAGCGGTAAGTGGAACCAGTACGGTATGCGTCAAAACGACGGCAAGATGATCGCCTCCGCGATCGATCTGGGCGCGGGAACCTACAATATCGGCATTCCGCCGATGGTGCATGTGGCCGGCACGCCCGCTTTCTTGACCAAGTTCGAGAAGAATACCATTTCCGGCGTGATCGGGCGTATGACCGGCAGACCCGCGGTCTGGTCTTCAGGAGATATCCCGCTGAATATGGTGATAGCCGCTAATTCTTTGGCCGTGGACAGCAAAGGCGAGCGGTTCACCTCGGAAGTAGGAGTCGGTATGCTTGATCCCTGGAAAGCCGGCCCGCGGTATTACAGCATCTGGTCGACTGACCGAATACGGGAAATCAAGGAAAAAGGTTTTCGTGTAGCTTCGGACGGCCCGGGGACGGGATATCTCGGTCATCAGACGGCTATTCCCGCCAATACGCCGCTTCCCAACGCGTATGAAGTGCTGGACGCCGCCGTCGAGGCGGGATTCGTCTATAAAGCGGACACCTTGGAGGGCTTGGCAAAACTGATCAACGTCAAAGCCGATACATTAACGAAAACGGTATCCACGTACAACGAGTACTGCGAGGCGGGAAAGGATCCTGCCTTCAACAAGCCGGCAAAATTCTTGGAAAAGATCGGGGCCGGGCCGTATTACGCCGTTGTGGGAACGCCTTATTGCTACAGTACCTGCGGCGGTTTGAATATCGATCGTAACTTCAAGGTGCTTCAGGCTGACG
>JBAYHM010000437.1:0-2995 GCA_041666155.1 Treponemataceae bacterium | reverse complement strand
TATTTCCGCGAAGAATGCCGATGGAACGCCTTCTCCGGTTATTTCCTCGGTCCTGGCGGGCAAGCGCTTTGACGGACGGGCTTTCGTGATGGGCTCTTGGCACGTCGCGGTGTATGCGCCGTTGAAAGACACTTCGGGCGCGGTGATCGGAATGGCCTACGTCGGTCGGCCGGAGGATGAGTCGGGTACGCTCAAAAAGCGGATTATCGCCACCAAAGTCGGCCAAACAGGCTATGTTTATGTGCTCGACTCCAACGGCAATTACATCATTTCCCAGGGGGGGAAGCGCGACGGAGAAAAAATAGTCGATACGAAGGACGCCGCCGGTCGTTTGTTCATTCAGGATATTATTCGCAAAGGGCGCGCGCTTAAACCGGGTGAGATTGCTGAAGATCGATACCCGTGGAAGAATGCTGAAGATCCCGCTCCACGTATGAAAATAGTTCGCATCGGCTACTACGCGCCATGGGACTGGGTCATCGGCGCGGGATCGTATGTGGCTGAGTTCAACGCGGCGGCGGACAATATCGCCATAGCACGTACCCAAAGCGGTTTTATAACAACGATCACCATCGCGCTTTCTCTGATCGCGGCCGTTCTTGCCTCCGTCCTGTTCAGTCGTTCGTTTGTTAAACGGATCGCGTATTCGGCGTCTCTCATTGGCGCCTTGTCCGAAGGCGATCTGTCGACGGACGTGTCCGGACTCGACGAGAATAGGCGCGACGAGGTCGGCGTTCTTTCCCGGTCGACGAAAATTATGATTGAAAAGCTCACGGAGGTTGTTGCCGGCGTGCATTCGGCGGCGAACGATGTGGCCTCCGGCAGCGGGCAACTGTCGTCGTCCGCGCAATTGTTGAGCCAGGGCAGCACCGAGCAGGCGGCCTCCGGAGAGGAAGTATCGGCTTCCATGGAGCAGATGGCCGCCAGCGTTAGGCAAAACGCGGATAATTCGGCGGTTACCGAGAGTCTCGCGCTCAAAGCCGCCGCGAACGCGGATGGCGGCGGAACGGCAATGGATGAAACCGTTTCCGCGATGAAAACTATCGCCGCGAAGATTTCCGTGATTGAAGAAATCGCCCGTCAGACGAACCTGCTGGCTTTGAACGCCGCAATCGAGGCCGCGCGGGCTGGAGAAAGTGGAAAAGGGTTTGCCGTGGTCGCGTCGGAAGTGCGGAAACTTGCCGAACGGTCACAGATCGCGGCCTCGGAAATCACGCAGATCGCGCAGGAAAGCGTGGCCACGGCGGAACGGGCCGGGGCGATCATAAGGGACATTGTTCCCGATATCCGGAAAACGGCGGACCTGGTGCAGGAGATCAGCTCCGCAAGCCACGAGCAAACCACCGGCGTGGAACAGATCAACCAGGCGCTTCTCCAATTGGATCAAGTCGTTCAGCGGAACGCCTCTTCCTCGGAAGAACTTGCGTCAATGGCAGAGGAATTGTCGGGCCGTGCCGATTCGATGAGGGAAATAATAGCGTTCTTCAGATTGGAAAAGAACTAGGAGAACAATAAACATTGCGTTCGGTTTCGGCGAAGGGTACAATATCTTTTGGACCGAACGCTTTTTTATTGTCGAGGATGAAATGATGTTGATGACGGTCTTGGCGATAGACGATGATCCAGCTCAATTGGCGCGTCTGCGTCTCTTGTGCGAAGCAATGCAATATCCTCAAATTGAATTTCTTTCGGCGGAGACTGTCGCCTCCGGGCTTGCGATTATTTGGGATAAGGTTATCGATCTTGTTCTTACCGACTTGCATCTTCCCGATGGTTCGGGACTCGATGTGCTGACGCGGACCAAAGCGCTCAATCCGCTTATCCCGATCGTGATCATGACGGCGTATTCTGACCCGAAAGAGGCCGTGAACCTTTTGAAGGAAGGCGCGGATGACTACTTGGTGAAACCTATGGATCCCGAGGATGTCGAGCGTCTTATTTTGCGAATCCACGAAAAGAATGTGCTGATCAGGGAATCTTTCCTCCCGCCTTCCCGAGAGGCAGTCGCCGCGCCCGCGGTTGCCGGCATCATCTATCGGGGAGCGGCAATGGCCGGCGTGATGAGCGTCGCCGCGCGTTGCGCCGACAGCGGCGCGACCGTTCTTCTTTCGGGGGAAAGCGGTACCGGCAAGGAACTGGTCGCGCGCTTCATCCACGAACGCGGTTCGCGTAGGGAAAAACCTTTTATCGCCGTCAATATTTCCGCGCTTCCCGAGTCCATGGCCGAAAGCGAACTGTTCGGGCACCGTCGAGGCGCCTTCACCGGCGCGGATTCCGACCGCGTCGGTCGTTTTGAGGAAGCCGACGGCGGCACTCTGTTTATCGACGAAATCGGGGATATTACCGCTACGCTGCAGGTAAAACTTCTGCGGGCGATCCAGTTCGGTGTCATTGAGCGTGTCGGTGAGAATACGCCGCGAAAATTGAACGTAAGGATCATCGCCGCCACGAATCGATCTCTGGCCGATTTAGTCGACGAAGGGAAATTCCGCAAGGACCTCTACTACCGGATCAACGTCATCGATATTGGACTGCCGTCCTTGCGTTCCCGGAAAGAGGATATCGCTCCTCTCATTGATCATTTCATCGCCCACTTCAACACGCGCAACGCCCGACATGTGCGCGGCCTGACCCGTGAGGCGATGGATACGCTTATGAAACATTCCTTTCCCGGAAATGTGCGCGAGCTGGAAAACATAATCGAGCGGGCGGTCGTTCTCTGTTCGGGAGATCTCATTCTTGAGCGGGATCTTCCGTCTTTGAATACGGACGGCGAAATATCGATGGACTATGAGCTGACCATGAAACGCTTTGAACGGAAAATTCTGGACGATGCGCTTCTGGTTGTCGGCGGAAACAAGAGCGCCGCGGCTCGGAACTTGGGCATTACGGAACGGCACCTGCGCTCCCGGCTGGAGCGCCTGAACTAGGTCCCGGATTTTTCCATTTTTTTAGCCTCATTCCAGTAACGGTCCATGGTTTCCAGTTTTCCGTT
>JBAYHM010000436.1:0-3007 GCA_041666155.1 Treponemataceae bacterium | reverse complement strand
CGTCTGAGCGCAACCGAAAGCGGCGGCGATTATGCCGATACCAAGGTTCGGCTTTATGTTGGGCATACCGTAATCGTCTATCCCTTCACGGGTCTTATGGTACTCGGTATTCCAATCGATCTCGGCCTGATCGCTCTCAAAGAATCGCTTGAAACCTCCGTGGAAACCGCCTACCTCGATCAGGAACGGAACTTCCGGAACCATCTCAAGACGCCGGTTCTTTTCAATCCGTGATTTCTTTTCCTCGATGCTCAGCATCTTTCCGTCTCCTTATCTCGATATACCCATCAGCAAGTTGGGCAGCCAAGTTACGATTCCCGGGATGAAAGTTATCATTACAAGAACGGTAAACAGAGGAATGTAGAACGGCGCCACGGCTTTTACGATCCGATCGAATTTGAGGCCGGAAACCTGCGCCATGACGAACAGCACAATACCGAACGGCGGCGTCAGGAGACCGATCATCAGGTTGAGCACCATCACTACACCGAAATGAGTCGGATCTATACCTACTTTATTGATGACCGGCATCAGTATCGGGGTGATGATGAGGATCGCGACGGTGGAATCCAGGAAGCAGCCAACGACCAAGAGAAACAAGTTGACGATTATGAGAATGAGTGTCGGATTTTTGGTCAGAGCGATGAGCCATTCGCCGATGTAGACCGTGAAGCCGGACTTCATAAGTATCCAGCCATAGAATGTTGATGCTGAAACAACGATACCGATGATCGCTGTTTCCCGCGCGGTCTCCATGAATACCCGCACGACGTCTTTAAGACTCAATTCCCGGTAGATCAATACGCCGAGAACCAGCGCGTAAGTGACGGCGACGCCGGCAGCTTCAGTCGGGGTGAACTTTCCCGACCAGATTCCGCCCAACAGGATGATCGGGGTCAAAAGAGGAAGAAAGGCCTCGACAAAACTTTTCGCCGCGACTTTGAGCGTTGGAAAGGGTTCGCGCGGATATTTCCTCTTCTTCGCGTAGTAGATGACTATCAGCATCATCGTGCCGCACATGAGGAAAGCGGGAATGACGCCACCGAGGAAAAGACGTCCGACGGAAGCGCCGGAGACGAAGGCGAAAACAACCATCGGGATGCTCGGCGGAAATATCGGGCCAATGGTGGACGACGCGGCGGTAACCGCCACAGCAAAATCGTCGTCGTAACCGGCGTCCTTCATGGCCTTGAGCTCGATCTGGCCAAGACCCGCGGCGTCAGCGACCGCGGCTCCGGACATTCCCGCAAATATGAGACTGGCGATAATATTCGCGTGTCCCAGTCCGCCCGGCATAAAGCCGACAAGCGTATTGGCGAAACCGAACAATTTTTTCGTAATGCCGGCAGTGTTCATCAACTTTGCGGCAAGGATAAACAAAGGAATCGCTACCAGAAGGAAATTCTGGAGGCCGAAAAGCATCTTCTGAGACAGGATAGTCGCGAAAATCGGAGACGATGATCCGAAAATACTCGAATACAAGGCGGCGGCCCCGAGCCCGAAACCGACCGGAATTCCGATCGTCAAAAGGGCGATAAGACCAAGCGTCAGCATATAAATCATTTCACGCCTCCGGATGCGGGAGCGATAGCAAATTTTCCTCGAATATCTTGGATCGTGTTCAGGATTAGGAAAACACTCATAACGGACCCGGAAACCAGGAGGACCGCATACATATAACCGATTGTCATCCATTCAGCGGTCGGTAAACTTGTGGTCCAATAGGAAGCGGCATTTTGAAAAGCGCCGTACGAAAAAGTAATCATGAACGGTAATATTATCAAACGGCCAACTATACGCATGATGCGTTTTAATAACGGTGGAGCCGCATCCAAGCCCATCGTGATAGTGATGTGAGTTTCGTCCTGCGTTACGAACATAGCGCCGACGAACACGATGAAAGCGAAGCTGTATTGGATGAGTTCTTCCGACCACGAAGCGGATATTTGAAAAACTGAACGGAACAGGATCTGGCTCACGGTCATCAACAGCATGAGAGCCAATACGACGGCGTTCACCGCCTCTGCGATCTTTTTCACAGCAATTTCCTTTAAGGGTAGAGGAGAAATTAAAGGGCGGCGCGGAAGCGCTAAGCTTCCGCGCCGCCCTCGCAATAAGGAACCCTTATTTGATGGAGCGAACTTTCTCGAAATAGGCGGCGTCCCATTCGGCTTTCGCGAACGCCTCGACGGCGGGAGCTACGGCTTTCTGGAACTCTACAGTGTCGACGTCGATCAGGGTCATGCCCTTATCAACCAACTGCTTCACGTAATTCGCGTCGCCGTCTTTGGTCAGAGCGTTTGCGAACGCGACGCCTTCTTCCATTGCCTTCGTCAGGAGGTCCTGATCGGCTTTAGGCAACGTGTTGAACCACTTCATCGACGCCTGGATACGGGCGGCGGAGTAGATGTGCTTGGTAGCGATCAAGTACTTCTGCGCTTCGTAGAATTTGTAATTCAGGATCGTCTCGGGCGGATTCTCTTGAGCTTCCACAGCGCCGGTCTTGAGCGCCATGTAGACTTCGCCGAACGCGACGGTTACAGGGAGAGCGCCGATGGATTCCCAGGCCTTGGTCCAAGCTTTAACCGGCGGCAGACGGATCTTGAGGCCTTTGACGTCGGCGACGGTCTTTATCGGCCGATTGGAAGTCATGTAGCGCGCGCCTCGAAGAATGACGCCGACAGTACGAACACCCTTATCCTTCTCGATCATGTCGGCAACTTGCTTGCCGGCATCGCCATTCCAGTACTTCCAGAACTGGTCGACGCTGGTGAACATGTACGGAACTTCGGCGACGGCGTACTTCGGGAAGAACGTGGAAATGTCGTTCGAACCGATGGCGCCGTATTCCACGGAACCGGTAGAGAGAAGCTCAAAGGTCTGTCGCTCGTCGCCCATGGCATTAGCCGCGTGGATGAGCACGTCGATCCTGCCGTTAGAGCGCTGCGCGACAAGTTCCTTGAACTTGACCAGACCTTTGTCCTGTGGTGAATCAGGCGGGAAGGTG
>JBAYHM010000435.1:0-3011 GCA_041666155.1 Treponemataceae bacterium | reverse complement strand
CCCACCCGCGTCCCGAGCAATTTTAGCCGCTTGCTCTGCGGTCATATGTTTTTTTTCTTTAGCGCTTTCTTCCAGGTCCCGTTCGCACATACCCTCGCACACGAGGAGGTCGGAATCAGCTACTTCGCTCGCGATTTCAGGAAAATAGAGAGAGTCCGTCACGTAAGAAAATTTTCTGCCGGATCGTCCCTCGCCTAGAACCTGTGAAGGTAACACCAAAGACCCATCGGAGGCCTGAACGGTTTCACCTGACTGCAATTTTGCCCACAACGGGCCGCGCGGCACGCTAAGGGCTTCGGCCTTTTCGGGATGAAACGCGCCGGGGCGGCCATCTTCTTCAAAAGCGTACCCGACGCAGGGTTTTGTATGCCGCAATGGGAACGCGCGTACGCGAAACCCGTCGCCTTCATAAACGATACCCGGCTCAGTAATTTCCTTAACGATGATTTCGTAATTTATATACATATCAAGCACGCGACGGCTCGACTCGATATATTCGGCAATCCGAGGTGGCCCAACAATAACCAAAGGGTCATTGCGATCGACTTGAGAGGAAAGCATTAGAATACCGGGAAGACCGGTAACATGGTCCGCGTGCGTATGGCTAACGAAAATCGCCGATATTTTTTTCCAACGGAGGTTAAGTCTGCGAAGCGAAACTTGCGTGCCTTCACCACCGTCGAATAGAAACAGTTCACCTTCCCGGCGCAAAAGGACGGAAGTCAAATGTCTATTCGGCAAAGGCATCATTCCGCCCGAACCGAGGATGAAGGCTTCAAGATTCATATATCGTCAATATATCGATTTAGACGAAAAAGTTCAACGGATCGATATTCAGCGCAGGATATTACTAATCGGAAGGCCTTGAATCTTTCCGATTAGTCCGGCGTAATGCTTTTCGTGCCGAACGTACCGTTTTTCTAGCTGTTTCCGCAAAACGAAAAAAACCAGCTACGAAGGGTTTATACTCATAGTCCCAACTACCGCTGCGGTGTAGTATCGTGCCGCCGAAACCGGTTTTAAATCGATAAAGCCCAATCATAGGATGATCCGGATCATCGGAGGGGGGAATACCGAAGAAGTCATACGTAGTGCAGCCGGCTCCTTTGGCATCGAGTATGGCACGCCATTGGAGCGCATAGGCGGGCATCAGTGATCGTTTAAGATCAGAAGAGGCCCCATACAAGTAAGTAGCCATAGCGCCGCGTTGGAGCACAATAATCGCGGCTAAGGCGTCGCCTTCATGTTCGGCGATATATAAACGCAAATCGGGGCACGAAAGTTCGGAATCGCATCCGTGAGTAAATAGAGAGTCGTAATAGGAACGACCATGAATCGAAATTTTATCTCGAGCGGCTGTTTCTTTATATAAGTCGTAGAAAATATTAAGAGCAGAGGCATCCGCTCGGCGCACCATGACACCTTTTCGTTCGGCAAGACGAATGTTATAGCGCCATTTTGCCTTCATTGCCGAAAGAAGGGTTTCGGCATCGACGCTTAAATCCAACACTACAGTGTCAGGCGGTTGAACGTCTGCGCCCGCGCGGACAAAGGGCGGAAGGATGGGTGGAGCAGAAACGCTTGCGCCGTTTGAAGTCCAGGGCGGATCAAAACGGATAAAAGCAGTATCAGGAGGCAGTTCCCGTCGCACGGCGTTTGCAATCGTCACAAGTGCTTCGGTTCGCGCACCCGCATCCGGTGAAAAATCGTCCGGCAACTCAGGTCCCCATGGAACATAGGCGAACGATACCCCCGGCCCTAGTTTGCGCCGGATGACCAAAAGCGGCGACTTTTCTCTTTTTCCCCAGTCGATGAGGAACGCACGCGCGTTCCAACCAAAGCGGGCTTTGAAACTACCCCAAAACCCAGATTGAAGAAAAGTGCGAGCAGAATCGCACCGTTTCAACTCAGCAGGAGAAAGACCTCGGAAAGAAGACGACATCAACCGACCTCGCCGTCGGTCACCTTGTCGCTGCGAAGCGCCGATCCGGCGACGCACATATTTTTATTTCCGACACGGATCGCGCATTTTTCCGCGCGGATTGGTATTGAGAAGAAAGTGTCAATATCTATCTCTCCCAGTTCTTGCGTTGGAGGATTTTGACCCTCAAGATACACCCGAGAACCGGTTGGCGCGTTTCGGGCATCCAGAACCTCAACCATCTTCACTCCATCGGCTGTCTCAGACGAAGCGGCCAGCAACATTCCGCGGCTATCAACGCCACGCAATTTAGCAGGCTTAAGGTTGTACGCGACGATTATGCGCTTACCGAGAAGCTCTTCTTCTCTATAGTATGGAACTAAACCCGAAACGATAATACGTTCTTCACCGGCGATATCCAGGGTTTCAATGTAGAGTTTGTCTGCTTTCGGGTGCCGCTCTATTTTTTTGATCTCAGCTACTCGCAGATCAATCAAAGTGGTAAAGCGCGCAACCAGATCTTCGTCGGAGACGGATACGATTGGAATCGCGATGGACGCCGCGGGAGCTGACAGGGTCGGTGCCGCCGCGGGCCTTTCCGCAGGTTTTTCAGATGCGTCAAGTTCGGCCTTTTCCGCCCGCTCTTTTTGGCTACCTGAATAGCGTTCACGCAAAACATCCACCAAGTCGTCTTCAAGTTTGGCGAATAAAACCTCCGGAGCAGCGACGCGGGAAAGACCTTCAAGTTTTCCAATATCCGCCCATCCCATATTACCCGAGCCGATTTTTAATCCAAAAAAGGCAACGATTCGGTCAGACGCAAACGGCATATAGGGGTGAATGAGTATCGCGAGATCGCGAAGGACATAACACAAATTTCGTATGAGCAAAGCAGCTTGTTCGGGTTTTTCTTTCCTGTTTTTCCAGGGTTCGCCGTCCTGAAACGCCTTATTCGCAAAAGATCATAATTCAAAAACGACACGGAATGCATCGCGCAATTCGGCGCGGTCCAATTTCGCGGCGATGTCCTGTTCGAAGAGGGAAACTTGTTTCCAGAATTCGACAGATTCGGTATCAGAACCGGCAATTT
>JBAYHM010000434.1:0-3136 GCA_041666155.1 Treponemataceae bacterium | reverse complement strand
GCGGCGTGGGAATGAAGATCCTGTTCTTGGATCTCAACGCATCCATATTCACCCGTGAATTGGGACCCTATGCGGGCGATCGACCCAGTACCGGCGTTTCGTTTGAAGCCGCGCTGAGGTTCTAGGCTCGGTTTTACGCTAGACAGCGCGGGAGTTTCCGCCGATAGTATAGTAGCGAGACTCCAAAAGGGGCTGCCCGAAAACTTATCTGGTTTTTCGGACAGCCCCATGCTTGTAGGAGGCCACACATGAATAAACGGTTTCTTTTATTTTTCCCGGTCGCTATCTCTGCGGTATTCATATTAGCTTCCTGCCAGCAGTTCTTCACAACCAGCGTAGCCGCTCCTCTTGCGCGCGATCCGGCGAGCCTAGTGCCCGCAGTCACATCAGCTAACGCAGCCACGCTCGCCGATGAGGTAGCCAACGACCCAGACGCGTCCTTAGCTGTATTGTCAGGCCTTGAAGATCTTATCGCCGCGGCTCCAGCCTCCGAACAGGCGGCTCTTGCCGCGTTGGCCTTGGACGTAGCTTCAAACGCATCCGGCGTAGGCGGGGCACTCCTTGAAAGCGCTGATTCAATCGCCGGCATTTTGACCAGTGGGGACTTTAGCGATTCTACCGAATTGTTCGCAGCCGTTAATACCGCGATTGCCGGTCTGGATAATTTATCCGAATCAGCTTCCTCCTTGGTGTCCATTTTTGGAAGCACAAGCGCAACAGTTGATGAAATAGCGGCAAATTCTACCGCCGATGAACTTGCGATGGCCGCGATAGTTTTGCTAGCCGCAAACGCGTCAACCCATACGGGTGGAGTATCCGGCTATGTCGCCGATTTGGATGGTACCGGCTCGGGGACGATATCACCATCCGAACAAGCCAACGCTGATCTAGCCGCCGCGCTGGCCCAAGCCGCAATCGATAGTGGTGCTTCCGGTACGCTGGCCAGTATTCTTGGAATGTTCAATTTGACGACAACCCCTTAGGGAGCCTTACAAATGATAAGAAAACAGTCGGTTACCGTATGCGTGCTAATTTTAGTTGTGTCCTTATATTTGCCGGCCGTAGAGGTGTCCCCCTTTATCATACGCTCGGCGCGCGCGAATGCTATGGGCGGAACGCATGCGGCGCTGGCGGATGATTTTTCGACGCTTTTTTCCAATCCCGCGGGATTTGTTTCGGCAAAGAACGAATTGAGCGTTGCCGAGCTGACGCTGGAAGCCTATGGTCCTTTGTTTGACTTGGTTGATGCCGCAAGTACCTTTATGAAGGACGGCACGCTCAATCTATCGGGGCTCGTCGGTACACGCGGATTGAAAACCGGTCTTGATATCGTGGGCCCCTTGTCGTTCGGCTGGGTCGGTCGCGGTCTTGGTTTTGGAGTATTTAATCGATCAAACCTTGGAGCGAGCGCTCAAGGCATGAAAATTTCCGCGCTTGCCTCCGAAGACCTTCTTCTTGTCGGCGGTTACGCGTTCCGCTTCACTCCCGGAAACAGTCATGATATTGACTTTGGTTTTCTGGCTAAAGGCTTTCTTCGCGGAGGGATATCGTTAGAGGGTTCAATCCTCACTGTTACCGATTTGTTCTCAGGCGATATCATGTCGTCACGGCCGTTCACTAGTACCGCCGGAGTGGGATTAGACTTGGGCGTCCGTTACGAGTTTGCAAAAACCATCGCGGCAGCCATCGTATGTCACGATGTATATTCCCCAGCCTTGGTGTCCAGTTATGCCTCTCTGAACGCGTTTCTAAACGGCGGCAGTACACCAACCGCAACGTATGGAACCATATCCCCGCAATTGGATTTCGGCATCGTATATACGCCAAGATTCCCCTTTTTGGAGCGGTTCCTTTCTGGCTTCGTTGTCGCGCTCGATTACCGAGATACTCTTGATCTTTTTGCCTTAATTCCCAGAAATCCCATTCTCAATGTCGCTCTAGGCGTTGAAGCGATTCTTCTTGACGTATTGAGTCTCCGAGCTGGAATCAGTGACGCGTTGCCGTGCGCCGGGTTCGGCCTTGATCTGAAGTTCATGCGCCTTGACTTCACAATGCGCGGCATCGAATATGGCTTGGACCCCGGTTATAATCCCGTTTTCGCAATGGAGTTAGGATTACTCTTTAGGTATTGACCTTCGGCCCGCTTTTTGCTATTGTATCGCTCGTTGGGCCGCTAGCTCAGTTGGCAGAGCAACGCCCTTTTAAGGCGTGGGTCGATGGTTCGAATCCATCGCGGCTCAGTAAAAAAACGTTAAAAAACCTCGCGCAAGCGAGGTTTTTTATTTGGCGATTATGCGCGATGGATTCGAACGCTTAAGCGCGCCGAGCGGAGCGAGGGAAGGCGGACAAGGAAGTCCGCCGCCAGCGCTTAAGCGCGGCCTGGAGCGACCGGCAGGAAGCCGGGAGCGGAAGGCGAATCCATCGCAACAGATAAAATAGGTATCATCCTACAATCAATAATTTTTCAAGTTCAGAACTGTACTCGGCAGGAAAAGAAAATGTTTTTAATTTTGATTTCTCACCTGTTTCCAGAGTAACGGCGCTTTTCGGACAACCGACAGTTTTAGCAAGGAACGAGCGAATTTCCGCGTTAGCTTTACCGTCTTCTGGCGCGGCGGCGACTCGGATGCGGATGCGGCCGTCTTGTATCCCCGAGAATGCTGTTTTAGATGCGTTTGGACTTGCCTTAATGTTCAGAAAGACTCTGTCTCCCTTGATAGTCACTGCACTTATCATTTCTGTAGCCACGCCGGTCGTCCCTGCTCCCATACAAAGGACCTCCCCGCTGAGCCGATTGCAAGAGGTGTGATGATGAGATTTGCAACGTATGCGGCACGAAAGCGGAGTGGGAAGGGCGACTCGGCGGTGAGTTGCTGAGTATTTCGTTCCGCAACAGCGAGAAGCAGCGCGGGGTTTTTATAAGGCTTGAAGGCGGCATTCTGAAAAGCTTCGACGTTGGGCAGTAACGGCGCAACAAAAATGAGTGAATCGGCAGTATTTATTAAGTCGGACGCAGGGGAGTCTGAATCACACATTTGTAACGGAGCCGTGAACTCGAAGAGCGTGTCGGCTCGGGCTGTTCGGATTGTGCGGGCCAACTCCTTGAGTTCATCGATCTTGAGCGCACGGGACGCGG
>JBAYHM010000433.1:0-3136 GCA_041666155.1 Treponemataceae bacterium | reverse complement strand
CGACGGCATGAAGAAGGAAGGCGAAAAGGAAGTCGTGAACCTGCTGCGCTGCGCGTGGCACGGCTCCCAGCGGAACAGCATCGTCATGTGGTCGGGAGACATCGCCTCCACCTTCGACAGCCTGCGCAAGCAGATCAAGGCCGGGCTCAACTTCTCTTTCTGCGGCGTGCCTTGGTGGACCACCGATATCGGCGGCTTCTTCAACGGCAATCCCGAAACCGAAGAATTCCGCGAACTCCTGGTTCGCTGGTTCCAGTTCGGCGTCTTCTGTCCGATCTTCCGCTTGCACGGCTTCCGTCTTCCCTATAAGGACTACGTCCGTACCGATCCGAACGCGTATTGCCACTCGGGCGGCCCGAACGAAGCCTGGAGCTACGGCGAGACGGTCTACGGAATTATCAAGGACTTAGTCTTCCTGCGCGAACGGATCAAACCGTACATCATGGCTCAGATGAAGAAGGCGTCCGCCGACGGAACCCCGGTCATCCGCCCGCTTCTTTTCGATTTCTTCAAGGACAAGGAGACCTACGGAGTCGGCGACGAATACATGTTCGGCCCCGATTTGCTGGTAGCCCCGGTAATCGAAGCCGGAGCGCGGAAACGCGACGTGTACCTCCCGAAAGGTGCAACCTGGACGGACGTGCGCAGCGGAAAGAAACATGAAGGCGGCCAGAAGATTACGGTCGACGCGCCGCTGGACGTGATTCCGCTGTTCTTCAAGGACGGGGCGACGTTGCCGATTAAGAAATAAGCTTCTACCGAACGGTACGGATTACCCTACATTGACCGTCCGCGGCGCTGATCCGGCCCCGCGGGCGGTTTTTTTGATTGCGCTTTTTCTCCAGGCGTAGAACAATGGCTCACATGAAATACAATATCCGACTTGAAACCGAAGTGGACCGAGCGGTTGAGGTACTGTGCATCGGGCCGCTGTCGGTGCACCCCGAATACCAGGGAAAAGCACGTGACTGACACGCAACTGAGATGAAAGGCCGACGAGTATTCAGTCGACCTTGGTTCCCAAAAACTAAAAACTATTTTTTTAATTCGATACGCGTGCCGCTCAGGTCGGAATAATTCTCCTCCCGCTCGCTGCTCGTGTGGATGACGATATCGCCGAAGTAACTTGATTGCCCGAAGCGAACGTTCATATACACAACTTGATAGCCCGGGTCCGGCCTCTCTAAAGTGAAATAACTTCCCGTATCCTTCTTTTTACGCCGCTCTTCCCGTCTGCGTTCTTCACGTTCCCTCTTGGCAGCGATGGAACGCCGATTCGAATCGGTCAGGTACGAACCTAGCCCGTTCGTGGTCACCATGAACGTGGGCAACCTCGACGCCGAATAGCCGTTCGGAAGAGTAAAGAGAATTTTCTGAGGACCCGATCGGCAATCAACGTCGAAGACATCTTTCCCTTCAAGGCTCACCCGCACGCGGTACGGACCCGGTTGCGCATTGATCTCCACCAAGCCCTTCGCGACATCCATATATGACCAAGGGATCGAACCGATCGGTTCTCCCGCACGGTACACGTCGATACGGGCTACGCCCGCTGTCGCGGCGAGGTCAACCGGTTTTCCGCCGGCGGGCAGCGACGCGCGAGCGATCTCTTTGCCGTTCACGTCGACGAAGACCAGGTCCGCCGCGCCGAGCGCCGGATTCAAGGCCACGCGCATCTTGTTGACCTCGGTTACGCTGATCGTAGCCGGGCTTTTACCGGCCGAATCCAAAACTTTGAAATTTTCCTTTGCGGCCTTGTCCGCGACGGGGCGCTCGGACTCCCTTTTTTCAGCGCTCGGCGCAGGGGCCGTAACAGCCTTCGGGACGGGAAGATCCCCCTTGGCTACCGGCGTATCCCAAAAGTCAGCGGCCTTGGCGTTCTCTTTTCTCCGTTCCGCGATTTTGCGGTTGAGATACTCGGAAACGATGCTTTCGATCTCGTATTCAGGCCACTCTATTTCCGTGAGCGCCACATCGGATACGAAGAGATCGTCCGGATCCTTGCGGTCCTTAAAAACCCGTTTGAAATAGGGAGGCAGATCCTTCCAATTCGGGCTGCCGGGGACCGAATACGTTTGCCATTTTCCGGCAGACTCGGGGATGTCTATGGAAAACGGCCTATACATTTTCATTTCCGACCAACTGCTCGCGATCATGTTTACCCCGACAACGCCGTATGTGCCGGAGCGGACCTCTTTGGCCAAATCTTCCCTGGATTTATACTCGTTTACGAGATTCCGTTTAGAAAAAACAAGCTTGCTGAAATAACTCTTGTTGGAAAGCGCGACCATGAACCGGACGTTTATCGGCCGAAGCTTGGCGATCTTCGCCCGCAGATCCTTTGGGAATTCCGCGATGGTCGAGGGTATCTGAACACCCGATGTATTGGCCGCGCCGAATTTTTCCCCAACATACATGCGCGTCGGATTTTCCCAAAGAAATTGGAAGTCGAAGACCGGTTCACCGAAGAGGGAATAAATCTTGTAGTTGATCGCGTATGAATCGAAGTCAATAAAGGCGCGGTTTGGGAGGTTGGAGCCTTTATTCAGCCTGTTGTACGCGCTGCCGTAATAGAGGTCCGACTCCCAGGTCCCGTCCGTCGGACCACTCAGCACCTTGCCTATCCATTTTCCCTTAACATTCCCGCCACCGAAAGCTGCCATGAACTGCGGCGGGGTCTGGGCGGAAAGCGTAAACGACGCAAAAAACAAGAAGGCGAACGAAAGCAGTACGGGACGACGCATTGAAACTCCGACTTAATTAATAGGTGAAACCGAAAGCGACGGCCACGCCGGGACGTATGCCGCCTTCGGCATCCAGCTCAAAGGTGGGTAGAGCGGAGAACGAAACTTGCGACGCCCGCGAACGGTTATTGCGCGCGGACCGCCTGTAATCCTCCGCGCGCCTGAATTGCGAGGGCGCGATCATAGCGAAAGCGTACGCGCCGCCGGCCCCCAGGCCGACGAGCACGCCCGCTATCGGCCCGCTGGAGGACGAATTGAGCATTGAAGAAAAACCGACCAATACCAGCGCGCCGCAGCCGATTCCGCCGACGACGCTGAGAACGCCGAGCGCGCTCGCCGACGATGCAACGGCCTCATCTTTGGCGGCACTGTCCAGAAAATCTTGCTGCCGG
>JBAYHM010000432.1:0-3158 GCA_041666155.1 Treponemataceae bacterium | reverse complement strand
GGCGGAATCAAGCATTTCATAATCGCGAGTCGCGAACAAGCGATCAGTTCCGCGCGGCCAAGTCCGCACACGCACCGTTTCCCCGTGCGAAGGACGGCGGTCCATGACCAGGGACATGCGTGAAAGTATCCACGCTATACCCTGGGCCCCCATACCGGCGATACCCACGCCCAAATCATGAGCGTGGTATCCCGCGGCTTCCTGACAGAAATTGAAAGCGGCCGAAGGGGTCAGTTTAGAGGCCGAATCCGAATCCCAAGTGCAGATTCTGAAATCTTCTTCATATATAGGCTTCATGAAAACTATAAACGAACGCCCACGAAGAACTTCGGCCAGTAGTCGAACGAGGCGCCGAAGACATCCAGCGCGCCGGCCGAACCGGTACGGAGATGCGAAGGGACGAGACCGGCGCCGCGCCATTCGAAATCGGCCTTGAGACCGACATACGCACCGAAACCGCCCTTACCGCCGAGGCCGAAAGTAGCCCGAAAGCTTCCGAAGAACGGGAGCGCCGCGAGATTCATCGCGCACCCGACCGTATTAAAACTGGAGGAGGCATTCCACCGCTCAAATGTAGCGGAGTTCACGGGCGTCTCAGCGCACAACTCTATGTCGAGCGAGAGGGGGGCCAAGGTTTGACGATGACCGATGCCGACGCCGACGGTCAAGTTATCGATCTTATTCGGGATATCGGCGACGGGAAGGCCGCCGTAAAAGCTCGCGTAGACCGCGTTGGTGCCGGTTCGGTAACCAAGGTAGGCGGTCCGCGTTTCAAATTGGTAGTCCAGGGAAAAATCGTGTACGCCGTTCCCGATGATGTTCACCAGGCCGAGGGCGACGCCGTCCAACTTGTCGGCGATATTCACCACGCCGATCATTACGCCGCGCCCGTGTCCGACGACGTTGAAAAGCCCCGCGACCATCACACCATCCATCGAGGTAGCGATGTTGAACACGCCCGCCGCCTGAACGCCGGAGATCGACTCCGCAATGTTGAACACGCCCGCGCTTTGCAGACCGCGCACAGCTTTGGAAATGTTGAACACGCCCGCGCCCTGAGCGCCGTTGACGTCGCCGGCGATATTGAACACGCCAGCGCCTTGCGCGTAACCGACCGTGCCGCCGGTGATGTTGAATACACCCGCGCCCTGAGCGCCGCTTACGCCCTGGTCGACGATATTGAACACACCCGCGCCTTGCGCGCCGGCTACTTTGCCCATCGTTATGTTGAAAACGCTTGAGAGCTGGGCCCCGGTAATATTTCCGGTCATGGACCCGATTATGCCTAACGCGACGGAAGTATCGTACATGCCGAAGGGGATGGAAAGCCCCGGCGTGAAAGCGAGCAATATCGGCGTATACGGAAGGTCGATTACAGCGGCATCGGTATCCGCCGCTTCGGAAGCAGCGGCGCCTTTTCCGGCCTCCGCGCCGGATTGCCGGCGAGAACTGTTTGCGCGCTTCCGCGCCTGCTCCAACACGTAATCGTCGTCGGCCCAAGCCGCGGACTGCGCAAAAACAGAGGCAATCAATACTAAAAAAACAAGACGTTTCATGTGTGCTCCCATATGGATTTTAACACTAATAGAGAATAAAAACCGGGGAGGGGCACCCGTAGAACAATCCACTTTAATCAAAGAATCGGGCGCATGAATCAAACCTCGTCGCGTTTGCGACATATTGCGGGGAATCCCAAAGTCGGCTATTTTCGATTTCTGTTTTTTTAAGGAGCAATTCCGTGTCGGGATCATTACTGGCAATTTTCGTATCCATCGGGGCGATCACCCTGGCGGAGATGGGAGATAAGACCCAATTATTGGCGATGGCCTTCGCGGTCCGGTTCAAGGCCTGGAAAGTCATTTTAGGCATATTCCTGGCGACCGTGCTCAACCACGCGCTCGCGGTGGCCGTGGGGTCCCTCCTGATGCGGATACGGCTCCTTGACCTGATCATTCAGACCGCCGCCGCGGCGGCATTCATCCTCTTCGGCCTCTGGACCCTGCACGGGGACAAGCTGGAAGGCGAGCAGGAAAAGCCCAGCCGCTTCGGGCCGCTCATGACCGTCGCCATCGCGTTCTTCATCGCCGAAATGGGCGATAAGACGCAGCTGACCACACTCGCCCTCGCGGCCAAGTATCCGGACGTTCCGGCGCTCGTACTGCTGGGCACCACCACCGGCATGCTCATCGCCGATGGTTTCGGAATCATCTTCGGCGTGCTCATGTGCCGCCGCATCCCCGAGCGAAAAGTAAAGCTCGTGTCTGCCGCCGTCTTCATCCTCTTCGGCTTCATTTCCGGCTACGAAGTCTGCGCGGTCGATTACGCTTTATCATCGCTTGTTACGATTCTCATTCTGGCCGCTCTTGCCGTCATCGTCGCGGTCATCACCAGATGGTTGCTCACCCACGAAGATAAAGCCACCGGCTACGCGGGAGTGGCGGAACTCAACGCGTGTCCGCCCGAGGAACAAGAGAAAGCGTAAAACAAACACTCATCCTTGCCTCGCCCTCCCCTCCGTGGTATGGTCATCTCAAGAGGGTAGCCCGATGCGTTTGGTGTGTCTTGATCTGGAAGGTGTCCTGGTCCCGGAAATTTGGATAGAGTTTGCGGAAGCGACCGGTATTCCGGAGTTGCGGCGCACGACGCGGGACGAACCCGACTACGACAAGCTCATGAAATTCCGTATCGATCTCTTGGGCAAACGAGGGCTTAAACTCGCGGACATCCAGGCGGTCATCGGGAAGATGGATCCGCTTGAAGGCGCCGTCCAATTCGTCGCGGCCCTGCGGGAGCGTACGCAAGTCGTGATCCTTTCCGACACCTTCGCGCAATTCGCCAAACCGCTTATGGCCAAGCTCGGCTACCCCACGCTTTTCTGCAATTCCCTTATTGTTGATTCCTCGCTTTCCATCACCGGCTACGAACTCCGCCAGAAAGACGGAAAACGCAAATCCGTGGAAGCCTTCAAATCGCTAAATTTCAGGTGCTTCGCAGCGGGAGATTCGTTCAATGACCTTTCGATGATCCGCGCCGCAGACTCAGGCAGCCTTTTCCGCGCCCCGGAAACCATCAAGAACCAATGCGGGGATATCGGCTGTGTAGACTCCTTCGACGCGCTGCTCGCCAAGGTCGACGCCTTTTTGAGCGCATAACGTCTG
>JBAYHM010000431.1:0-3172 GCA_041666155.1 Treponemataceae bacterium | reverse complement strand
GTTTCTGGCTACCGAGTAAAGCCAGGGAGCGGGGGAACGTTCGGCGTCAAGGCTTTCAAGTGACGCAAACGCTCGCGTGAAGGTTTCCTGCGTCAGATCCCCCGCCTCGCCCCTAAGTGACGGGAATGAGTGACTAACGTAGTACTTGATCCTGGAATAGTAATCGTTCCAGAGCGCATCGAATCGCTGGTTTCCCATCGCACTATATATTACGACGGAAACGGAATTCGGTTGGGGTCGGCCACTAATAAAAGACATAGGAGGAGGGGGATGCAAGATGAACAGGCAGGGTAGCGTAGGTCCATCGGTCCGGGCTCGGTGTTTTTACCCGGACCGATCAGTCTCGGTAGAATAATTCCGTCTTATTACGGAGTTGTCGTTTTTTCCACCTTCACGTACTGGTTGATGTTGCTGTATATCGGCCGTAGAGCGGGAATGATCCCGGTAGCCAGTTCGCCTACGACAGCTTTCGCGTTTTTCGCGAAATCGTACGTGCGGAAGTACTTCGCATAAGCCGCCGCGTCATTCTTGTTGATCGGCAAGTATTCCGTTTTCCGGGAAACGTAGGTTATGGCCATGTTCTGTTTCGTCTTCTGGTCCATGACGATCTTTCCCGTTTTCGAGTCGATTAGCTGGAAATCCATATAAGCGAGGAGGGAAAGGTAATAGTCGCCTTTCGACGGTTTGTGCGGCGCTGAAATGAACTTGTTCTGTATGTATACGTCATCGTTGAGAATCTCGAAAATGTCGCTTCGTACGGATACTTTCGCCTTTAACACGTAATCGGCAGCGTCTCCTATTGCGACGCTCGAAAATATCGGCTTGAGAGGTTTGCTTTCCGGGACAAACGAAGACGTCTGGGGAAATTTGCTGAAATCGTATACGAGCGGACGAGATGAGTAATCACCGGCGGTGGGGATATTCACGTTGATCGGATATTGAAAATCCTTGGCGCCGTCGAGCCTCTGAATCAACAGATCGGCGAAATGAGCCGAAAGATCCGCCGTATCGACCTTTGCCTTTTTGAAAATATTCGTATCGAGAACGCCTACCTTCCCAAGGTCCATATCGTTGATTTCCTCAAGAAATCGTCCCATTAGCTTGATCTCTTGGCCGTTTATCTCGATCTTAACGTCGCGCAGGTCGAACTCGGCACGGGACGCGACAAGCGCTACTTCCGGCGGGACCACGGCAAGATTGGAACCTTGAAGCTCTTGTACGGCCTGAGGTTGGATCGGCGTTGTGATGGTCGCCAGTTTCATGCTTCCGCAAGAGGCGAATACGACGAGGCCGGTGAGAAAGGGAAGAAGCTTTTTGAAGTTCATTTTTCACTCCTTTAAAGATTTTGATCTTTTTAGGTTAGTTTGAATTGTTTGTCAATGAAATTGATAGGAAATATCATTTCCGGCAACGCCGGGATGAAAGAGGCTCAGAAAGCTTCTATTTTCCCCTTCGGGAAAAAAACATAAGAGCGAAGATTACACCCTGGAACAGCGTGCCGAATATGCCGAGCACAATGCCGGCGGTCGTTAGTTTTCTCGGCTCCAATCGGCCTTTCGCCTCATCGGTCTTGTCGATGATACCGAGTACGGCGGCGACCACGCCGAGAGGCAGCGGAACGAAAAGACTAGCCAAGCCGAGGCCGAAGACTAGCCCCGACCGGGGTGCGCGCGCATAGGAGGGAACGTTCCGAGAGAGCGTCCGTTCCGCGTCAGGAGCCGGGGCCGGAGAGGGCTCGGGGTTTTCCTTGCGTTTGTCGACTTCGGCGATCCAGGCGGCCCTATCCCGTTTCCAGAGTTCTTCCAGGGCCATGGTATAGCCGGCGATTGCCCACGGCGCTTTTTCGGAAACCGCGGCGGAAAGATCGGACGCGTCAAGCGCGTTCCGCAACGGGAGCTTGATTACGCCACCGCTTCTTAGCACGAATTTGATCGCTATTTCCTTACCGGTCTTGATACCGTTCACGTAATTCTGCGTCTCGTTACGGTAAAGCCACATGAGTTCGTCGAGCGGAAACAGCAGGGTGGAAAATGTTTTTCTGATTATCGCCCAACGGCCGAATACGGCCAGCTTCTTATGCTCGACGCGGCCCGCGGCTAGGGAACCTTCCTCGATTTCTGCCGCCGCGGTCTCGGCCGCGCCGAACGCGCCTACCTGTTTGAGGAACGCGGCTTCCGCTCCGCCCCGGACAATCCTACGTACGAGGAATACGCACCCGATCGAAAGGAATATAAGCCCCCACGCGAGAGCAGATGCCATTGCCGGCAACCTTCCGGGAACGACAGCCGCGGAAACCAAAGACGCGCCGATTACGGCGAACGGAATGCCGAGTTTCAGGAGATTGGCCCCGGACCGGGAAAATTCCGCTTGGATGAATGTTTTTGCGTTTGCCATCTTGATACGCTCCTGGGTCACGATACCCCGCGTACTCTCAAGCCGCAATCGTATATGTATTTGATTGAGAGCGTTATTGCTTTGTATCCGGCGCTTGAGAGCGCGAGTACAACAGCATGAGGTCTTCTTTGCAGTTCACGCCCAGTTTCCGATACACGCCGGCCACGTGGCTCTGGGTTGTCCCCATACTGATGCCCAAGCGGTAAGAGACTTCCTTGTAAGCGAGTCCCCGCGAAAGCAGCTCGGCCACCTCCCGCTCACGCTGGGAAAGTTCGATAGGCTCAAACGGAGGGGTACCGGTCGCGCCGCCGACCGCCGACGCAGACCGACATGTATGCGATTTCGCATAGCCCAGCGCCGCCAGGCTTGTCGCGGCGAAGAAGAAAGGCAATACGAAGAGGTCCTCTCGGGGGTAGAGATTCCAGAGCGGTGGAATAAGGAAACGCAGCTCATCGACGGCAAGCATGGGCGGAGCGAAGCCGATGCAGCAAAAGGCGAAGCGGCGTAAAGACACGCGTTCTACCGCGGACAAATGATCGCGGGCCGCTAGGAATACGAGTCCGGTATATACGCCGGCAAGGCTGAGCAACACATACAGAGCGAAAGCGGGTAAGACCCGATGGCCGTCGAAATATCGGCCCGCGCCGCCGCGGAATTCGAAGGCGTAGAAAACCACGCCGCTTACCAGGTAATGGAGCAACATCGCGATCCCGCAGGCGGTCAATACGCGGCTGAGGCGCAGACGGAACGGGAAGTCGGGCAAGGTCTCGGCAACACG
>JBAYHM010000430.1:0-3226 GCA_041666155.1 Treponemataceae bacterium | reverse complement strand
GCCCGGGATTGGACTGTGCTTTCCACGGTGCGTCATTTTGACGTTTCCAGTTGGCAAAATAAATCGAATCCGGCGCTTTGTGACCCGGGATGTTAATGCTTCCCATCAATCCAACCCTATCGTTTTCGGTTGTCCACCACGCATCGGTTTCATTTTTCATATTCAAAAGCGTTTCCGAAGTAATTTCATTCTTATCGGTCTTGAAATGAGCGGTCTTCTTTTCAGCAAGATTGGTATCAAGCACGAAACGCAGGCCGACATTCAACTCTCGGTCGCTTTTATTTACCAGAGTAAAATCGATTCGGAGCGTGTCCGCGAGCGTTGAGCCTGCGAGTCGTGCAAAACTGAAGTCTTGCGTCGCGACCAGCGTCGTGGATTCAAATACGATACGCGCTCCACCTTCGGTCCGTTCAGTTTTGAACCGGAACGACGTAGAATCTCCTAATCGATGAGATCGGTCATCAATTAGGAGCGATACAAAGGAAGTCCTGGGATCTTTGTCCACGAACAACGGTTCATACCGGTCCTTTTGGATATCGGTAAGGTAATACAAAGAAAAACGTCCGGACGATTCTTGAATAATCAGCTTCAGACGTCCTTCGCGGACTTCCAACGCGAAGGAAACGAGCGGGACGAGCGCTAATAAAATGAGATAGGCCAGTCGTTTCATTTTACGTCCTTCGCAATTCGTTTCGTGATTGCGTCCTTGAGTTCAAGCGCGTCCGATTTTATCGCCAGTAAGCGAGCAAAGCGTTGCGCCTCATTTTGCGCCGGTGGGGCGGAAACGGCGGCGGCTCCGCCTCGTGACGATTCTGCTTTTGCTCCTTCCAACAACGCCGCAAGTTCTTCCGACTTTTTGAGCGCTTGGTCGGCGCGTGCGTTCGCGTCGTTTAAGTCCTTTTCTAAAGCCGCGATTCGAGTGTTCAGCTGTTTCGCCTGATTTTCTAAGTCGGCAAGCCGACTGTCTTTTAACATATCGGCGATACGTTTTTGATAGGCTACGATAGCCTGCTCATAGGAACGTTCGCGTTTTTGGTATTCTTCGACGGTTTTTAGCGATTCTTCGTGGCTCCACTTAAGGAGCTTCAAAAGCTCCATTTCACGCCCTTTTTGGTCAATCAGCGCGACGCGGTAATAGGCTGCTTCATACTTTACGCTTTCCGGAAACCGCTCGACGATCAGAGAGAATACCGCCCTCGCTTCATCGAATCGTCCGAGGGCATACAAGCATTCACCGATCCAATACGCGGAAGCTGATTTACGGGCATCATCTCCTGAAGCATCCGAATAGGTTTTGAGGATCTGAATAGCTTCCTCGTAACGTGTAAGATGGTAGAGAACGCGACCTTTTTGATAGGGGATTTCAATACTTTGGGAGAAGGAAGTTTTTTTTCGGGCAAGTTCGTCCAAATCGCGAAGCGACGCTTCATAATCGCCGGACGCCAGTTCGGATAATGCTATCCAATAGAGCGCCTCAGCGGCGTCCAGGGGATTAGCCGTAGCGCTTGTTTGTCTGAGGGCGATTATCGCATCCCGCCAACGCCCGTTTCGGTACAGCTCCAAACCGCGGTTCAATGCCGTCGATTCCTGCGCGGAAACGGCGACGGAAAGCATTCCAACCACGAATAAAACCAGCGCTCCCCGTTTTATCATTAATGCGACCCCTCTTTCGTTAATTGTCGGCGCGGTTTCTCCCAAACTCAACCGAGCGATCATTTTCGGCTTTTCCGCGGGTTATCCGCGAAGTTCTTTTACGAACGCTTTTTTATCCGAAGCGCCGAAGAACGCTGAACCGACAACAATAACGTCAACATTGGTCTTTCGGACCACGTCAATAGTGGTTGCGTTGACGCCGCCATCTATCGATACCAGGAATTTTAATCCGAGATCATCTCGGATTTTAACCAGCCGCCGTGCCTTCTCAAGCGCGGATGGTATCATAGCTTGTCCCCCGAACCCTGGATTGACCGTCATGACGAGCACAAGGTCAATCTCGCTCAGCAACTCTTCAAGTACGTACAACGGCGTAGAAGGAACGATGCTGAGGCCGGGTTTCTTACCGAAACTCCGAATGGATTGTACGATACGATGAGCGTGAACGCAAGCTTCCACATGAAAAGTGATATAATCGGCCCCTGCTTCCGCGAAGGGTTGGACAAGTTTTTCCGGGTGCTCCGTCATCAGATGAATGTCGAAAACTCCGCGTGTGCACGGCCGTAGATCGGCGACGGCTTTGGGCCCGAAGGTGATTACCGGAACAAAAGAACCATCCATGACGTCAAGATGGACCCATTCCGCGCCGGATGCCTCGATCTCGGTAAGCGCTGAGCCGAGGGCCGCGAAATTAGCGGAAAGCACGGAAGGCGCGATAATTAAGTTAGTCATAGCCGGATGATAGCGTCGGCGCGTTTCTTTGTAAAGTCGCGACGTTATTTGTACGAACCTTCGCTCAAAGACTATTCTCTGGGCACCCTCAATTGACTAAGGGGTACATAATGGTATAATAATAAAAGCGACTTTGTACCAGAAAGGCGTAGAACTAATCAAGGACCCTTCGACGAGAACAGTCAACATGGATGCCGAAACGACCGTACAGGGGCTCCTTCAAAAAGCCTACGAAAACTTGAAATCCGCCGATTTGTCGGCGGCTTCCATTGTATTGGAAGAAGCGTTGCGTGTCGATTACGAGCATCCCGAAGTCGTTTATGCGATGAAATGCGTTAACTGGTGGCATGAACGTTCCAAACGTTTGGATGTGTTGAAAGACGGTTATGAACGTGGTGAGTTCCTGTTATCGAACTGGAAAGCGTTTTTTGCGTTTCTTGATCGTATCGGCCGTTCCTACGATAGAAGCGTGTATGCGGTTCGTCTGTACGTTTTCTCGTCGGCGCTGTACTCTTTCCAAGGGTTGCTTGCCGACGGGGCCGATCACCAGGACGTTGAATTATTGTTACGAGTTGGTCGATGTTATAAAGGGATCGGAAATTATGAAAGATCGCTCAAGTACTTGGAGGAGGCAGCGCGAGTAAAGCGCGACGACGCGGAAACGCTCGCAGAACTGGCGGACGTCTATGCGCTGGTGAACGAACCGAGGGCCGCGAAAGCGATGTTTCGGGAAGCTTTTTTCGCCAATCCGCAAAAGATCGACGTTCGCATGCTGGATTCCGAAATGATTCGTCTCCTGTATACACGGGTCGGCGAACTTGGTCATAAGAGTCCCGAGCTT
>JBAYHM010000429.1:0-3229 GCA_041666155.1 Treponemataceae bacterium | reverse complement strand
TAGTACCTTTATCCGCTTCGGCAAGCATACGATCAGCTGGGGGCAAGGGCGTTTATACGTCCCCGGCAACTTGATGTCCGACAGCGCGGCGGGGATCGCGCTCCGCGTTTCCTTCCCGACGTTGCTTTCCGGCATTTCACTCATTGCCCTGGCCCAGGATAAATTCTTTACCACGGCTGGTACTCCTTCTTACAAAGAGGTTGCCTACGGCGCGATCACGGATCTTGTCGTCGCGGGGATACGCGCAACCGTCGGGGTGCGGTATCGTGGACCAGGGGGGATAGCTCCAGCAGAAAGCTTACGACTACTCGGCTCTTTGAAAACCACGGTCTTTAAAACGGATCTGCTGTGCGACTTTGTGTTTCGTGAGAACTTAGGCAATCCCGCCTGGACCGTTCTCGGCGGTTTTTACCGCGAATGGGAAGATATTAAGCTGTACGGGGAATACCAGTACGACGGCAACGGTAGAGATGGTCTGACGGAACAGAAAGCGGGGCTCGCTTTCGGCATCAATAATATTTTTGGTTCTGGTGCCGACCTGGGGTTCAAATGGCTCCATTCGTTTTTCAAAGACTGGGGCGGCTTCGTAACGGGCATCACATTTAGCCCATGGAAATACCTGAAAGCGACCATTGCCGTACCCGTTATTTACGGGACTTCCGGTCCCTACGATATTTTGAACGACGCTAACGTCACCACTGTAAGTTATATTGTAACGCAGAGGCTCAGCCTTGTTATGCTTTTCAAATTAAGCGCACCTTTCTAAGGAGTTATTCATGGCGGAAGAGGAAGACGAGATCTCCCTGATAGATTTATTGGCGGTATTGATCAGATGGCGGCAATTAATCGTAGGCCTCACCGTCGCCGCCGCGATTGCGGTGGTAGCCTTTCTTTTTGCGTTACCCATCTTTGGTATTGCTTCCAACGCGACCTACACCATCCAGGCTGTTGTCGTCCCAACGCAGCTTCCTCCGTCGCTTAGGTCTGAGTTGGCGATGAATACCGTCAGCGCAGTGATGACGTACGCGACGGAATTGAATACGGTAGTGGAAGGCGTGGCACGAAATAAATTAGGGGATGATCCCATTCCGACAGATGTGTCCGATTGGAAATTCCGGACCTACATCTCAAAATCCTTTATCGGCAAGCAATACAAAGTGAGGTCTTACGCTGATAGCATCACATTTGAAATCACAACGAAGCAACCTGAAGCGGCCAAAATCTTCCTTGTGGAGATGATTGCCTCCTCCGAATCACGTGTACGCGCCGATATAGCCGCCCGTAGCGCCTTGATAGAGAAATCCATGGAGAGCTTATACAAAGACGCCGCGACGGCATCCACTCTATCGGAAGCCGCAAAGCAGCTCATCATTTCCAGTTGGACCTACATGAACGGAAATGTCCCAATACTCATCACTGCGTCAAAGCCGGAAGTGCTCGTCGACCCGCAGGGGCGGGCCAAAACGGTAGCCGTCGTCGTGATGGCGGCGCTGTTTTTGTCGATCTTCTTGGCCTTTGTGCTTGAATACGCGTCAAAAATCAAGGATGATCCTGAATCTATGGAAAAGATAAGAAAAGCGTTTGCCGACAAGCCGAGTCTTGTAAAAAGAACGAAAAAAAACTAACATTCGGATATATATGAAATATATAATAGCGGCTTGTGTTACATTTTGCGTTTCAGCGACCTTCGTCGCTTTAATGATAAAAATTGCCCATCAAAGGTCGTGGTTCGATCATCACGACCAGCGGAAGATCCATAGTGGTGAAATCCCGCGTTTGGGCGGTATAGGTTTCGCAGGCGCTTTCATCCTGGTCGCGCTTGTATTGACCGTATCGAACTTTACTGAAAGTTTCGGCATCCGCATTATTCCCGCGTTGATAGCCATGCCGCTGATCCTTATTTTCGGTGTCGTGGATGATTTCAAACCTCTCCGCCCGCGCAATAAACTTCTGGTGCAATCGGTTGCCGCGGTGCTGGTCCTTTCGGCCGGCTACACGTTCCATCGGCTATCGTTCGCACCGCTCGGCTTGCGTATTGAATTCGGTTTTGCCGGATACCCACTAACTTTTCTCTGGATAGTCGGCGTAACGAACGCGCTCAATCTGATTGACGGGGTTGACGGACTGGCGGGCGGCGTTTCGGCGATAATCTCCATTACTTTGGCCGCGATTTTTGCCGCGAAGGGAAACGCGGACGCGTCATTGTTGTGCGTGGCGCTCGCGGCCGCGATCGGCGGCTTCCTGGTATTCAACGCGCCCTTTCCACAGGCAAAGATTTTCATGGGTGACGGCGGGAGTCAATTTCTGGGGTTCACGCTTGCCTTTTTACCTCTTCTGGACGATGGAGCAGGCGGGGCCAGTTTACCGATTCCCTTTGCGGCGGCGCTGCTGCTCATCCCGATTTTTGATACCTTCGCGGCAATTTGGCGGCGTAAACGGGATGGTCGGCGCATTGACAGCCCGGACAGGGCCCATATGCACCACAAGCTTATGAACATGGGCTTTGATGCGCGCGGAGTTGACGCGGTGGTTTATACGCTTCAGGTCGCTTTGGGAGTGCTGGTTTACGTATCGGTGGTCACGCCGGGAATTTCCGCCATTTTCTTACTGGGGGCCGCGTACGCAATCGCTCTGGCTTTCTTTACCGCCATACATTTCATGAATCGGGCTGTGAACACCGGAAAAATCGATATTAAAAAACACCAAATTTTAAATAACTAGCCAGTTGGTTCTTATAATGATAAATACCTAATTTATCGCGTCCAGATGGGCTTTGATTTCTCCGTTTTCGGCTATCATTTTTTCTACTACATCGCGGATAAATATATCGGTGATTGTGTAAATACGTTTGTTGCCCTGAACCAAAGAATCAACCACGCCGTTTTCTTTCAACACGGCTAAGTGCTGGCTGATAACCGGTTGACTTTGGCCCAGACAGGTCCAAAGGTTGGTCACACAGGGTTCACCTTGCCGATGTATGAGGCAAAGCAATTTGAGCCGGACCGGATGTCCGCAAACTTTGAGTTTTCTGGAAAATTCTTCAATAATCGAATCGGGACAGGTTTGTTCTTGATTCATAATGATTTACGATCGCACGAATTCAGTTTGTAGTCAATAGGTTATTCATATATATTAAAAATCTATTAAGCCTAGCGCTCTCCCTTGTTCACCCTCCCCCGTCCGGTCTAGTATACCAACCATGACGCGCCGGTATTTTGACTGGGCGGCG
>JBAYHM010000428.1:0-3245 GCA_041666155.1 Treponemataceae bacterium | reverse complement strand
GTCGGATGCCCATGCGTCCGACACCGAACGCCGCGCGGCTGCTCGGTATGCTCTTTTCGACGATGAAAAGGGAATTTGGGAATTCAAGCGAGTGGAATACGACTTGCGGAGTACGGCGAAACGGATGCGCAAGGCCGGACTTTGGTAAGACCGGTTGTCGGAATCCCGCTCTTCATTGACCAATAGACGCCAAATCCCTATATTGATAACTCATGGGTGTCGCAACAAGCCAACAATTAGTAAAATATTATGAACGGTACAAAGCGATCGACGTAACGTTCACTAAAGAAGTCATAAAATCGTCCGGGCTAGTGACCGCCCAAGTCTATCTTAAATGTCTTGGAGAAACCTGGCCTTGCGTCATATACTCCTCGTCCTTCGCAAACGCTAAAATAATAATCAATGCGAAATCCGGAGTCTTTGGAAAAATACAGCAGGCAAATAACCTCATCAGCATTCGTTACTGTTTCAAGGAATCAGACAAGGTCGACCCCTTCATGTTCTTTGTCGCGGGGAAAATGACCGGTTCCGCCCCTTACGGAGGATCCGCGGACGTATCTTTGTTGACCATGTCGTTTACCCAACGGCCGCCCGACGACCTTATCGAAATAATGGGTAGGTTACTTGACGCCAACATCAATTCCGCCAAACGCCGAGAGGAACGTATTCTGATCACTCCCGATGTGATGCGGCGAATGCATCTTGTGTCGAAAGAAACGGCGATCTTCATTCAGGGAGTGCCTCGCCGTTGCATACTGCGGGATCTTTCGTTTTCCGGCGTAAAAATCATTATGGCCGGCGTCGCGAAATTCCTCTTGGAACGAGACGCGGCGGTAAGACTGGATTTTGAGGACCCCCGCGAATCCTATTTAATCAAAGGCAAAATTGTTCGCAGCGAAGACATCGAAGGACGAAAAGACCTAGTCGCGCTGGCGCTTTGCTTTGGGGACCAAGCTGTTCCCATGAACTATAAACTGCGCGTCAACGATTTCCTGACCCAAGGACGAGCAGATAATCGCGCCGAACAAGGCGCCAATGACGGAGCCAAATGAGAGAGACAGAGAACGAGGACAGGATTGTATATCTGTCGGTCCCGGAATCCCTTCGCAGAGACTTTGGAAATTTCACCATCGATCCCTCAATTCCTATCCCTGTAGAACTTCCGCCCGGCGCGGCGAGGCTGGAAGTGGAGAACTTGTCCTGGGAAATGATGGTTTCCGGCATGCTGAAGGTTGTCGCCCGCGATCCGCGGGCCGAAGACGCCGATTACTACCGACATTTCGTGGTAGCGGTTAAACCGAAAATTCTGGACGAATTCACCGAAGCGGCCATCCTCAAATCGAGAAACGGCGACTTTGAACTCGCCCTTGAAATCCTCGGGGCTCTCCAAGGACTCGTTCCGACCTCACCGACCGTCGCTCTCAATATGGCCTTGGTGCAGGAAGCGCGCGCGGATGCGCAGGAACGGGCTGGAAACGAGGAAGACGCTGAAGAAATAGCGGAATTTGCCTTTAAAGCCTATAAAGAAGCGCTCGCCTTCGATCCGCCTTTTCCTGAGGCCTACTTCAACGCCGGTTTCTTTTACATGAAGAAACGAAACTTCGTGAAGGCTAAAGATTGTTTTTCCCGGTATCTCCTGATCTCCGAAGACGCGACAAAAAGAGCAAAAGCCGCCGGCATAGTCAAGGAAATTGAGGCTCGGGACCTGGATGACTCAGTCTTTCGGGAAGCCTATGATTTCATCCGTATGGGTGAGGAAGAAAAGGGAATTGAAAAAGCCCGCGACTTCCTTTTACGCCATAGCGCGGTCTGGAACGGCTGGTTTCTTCTCGGGTGGGGCTTACGGCGCATGGCCCGCTGGGAAGACGCGATCGCCGCGTTCCGGAAGGCGGCGGAATTGGGCGGCGGAAGCTGCGACGTCTGCAACGAGCTGGCCATCTGTCTCATGGAAACCGGCAAGCTCGCGTTAGCTCGAAAAGAACTTGAAAAAGCCTTGCGGCTTGAGAACGATAACGTAAAGGTGATTTCCAACCTCGGCGTGGTCGCGCTGCGTTCGGGCAATAAAAACGAAGCGGCCGCGTTCTTCAGGACGGTACTGGAGTTGGCCCCCGAGGACCAGGTCGCAAAACAGTATCTTGAGGAACTTTAACGCTTTGGAAGGCTGATCCGGTCTCCGACCGTTACGAACACGCGGGAAAACCACCCGCGCGGAACTTCCAAAGCGAATCGAACCGAGCGTTCGGAATTGATGGGAGCAAGCGAAAGCGGGTCCATATCCCTTATTTCAATAATCCTTCCGTCGGAAGCGATGAAAGCGATCGATAGCGGCACGTAGGTGTTTTTCATCCAGAACGACAGCTCACGATCGCTCTCAAACACAAAAAGCATCCCATCGCCGTCCGAGAGAACCTTTCGAAACATGAGCCCGCGGGTGCGATCTTCATCGTTAGACGCAATTTCCGCGTGGACTACGGCGGTAGATCCGTCCGCTTTGGCGATACTCAGATCCTCCGCGACGAGTTTTTTCGTACTCTGCCCTTGGGCTGAGCAGGAAGAGAACAGAACAAAAGCGAGCAACGCCGTCGCCCCGGCTCGAAGGGGCCTAGAAACCATTCAAGAACTCCTCGCGTAACACGAATTCCTTGGACTTTTTGACCGACGCGTTCCGGGCAAGTTCGTCGAAAACAACTTTATCAATGTATTTTACCGTCAGGGGACGTTCAATTGAAAGGCGAACGGCAGAGGAAGTCCATACGGCTTCTTTAGGATCAAGTGCAGCGGGATCTCCATATTCCGCGACCAAAGACGTGAAAACCGAATAATGGTCGACTTTCTCCGGGTCGAGGGAGAATGCCATCATGAACACTTTGCCGTCCTTAAGTTGGAAAAAAGCGCGGCGGATGAACGAAAGACCCGTCGTTTCAATCAAAACCTGTTCGCTCTTGGGCAGGAGCGAAACATCGCGATCCCCACGGAAAGTGAAAAGCTCGTCGGCGGCAAGCGCGGTTTTCAAAGCTTCCAGCTCCATGCCCAACGTAAAAGCTCTAAAAGCCGAGGGCACCGCTTTCATAGCCGCAGGATCGGCCGCTTTTCCACTTTCCGATTTAGTCGCGGGCTTAACATTTGATTTTGTGGGGGCCGAATCAGGCACTGCCGTTTGCGCGGACACAACGGCGGTTAACAGGAGTAAAACGGAACAAACGGCCATGACGCGGAGAGACCAAGCGATTCCCGGATGTGACATT
>JBAYHM010000427.1:0-3254 GCA_041666155.1 Treponemataceae bacterium | reverse complement strand
AGTTCCCGCGCGATGAGGGTCGCGGTAGTGCCGCCGCAGAGAGCCCGTTTGCCCGGAAATCGGTCGAAGATTTCCGCCATTTCGCGGTCGCGGGTACGGTCCACGGACGGGCCGGTCATCACCAAAAGGCGCCGCGGTCTTCTGAAGTACACGACGCCGCAGGTTATGTCGTCCTTAGCCGAATACGCGTCGTTAGTCTCGGCTTCCAGCACCAAACGCCGGGCAAGTTCCCGGGCGGAAATGTTCGGGTCCTCAGTTGCCAGACGGAGCGCGAAGTCTTCCACGTCGCTACTTCCCCATCCGAGCGGCATGGCGTGCGTTCCCATGCCCGACTGGGTGATGCCGTCCGAAAAGAAAATCAGGCGGTCGCCCGGCAGCGCCGCGAATTCGGAATAGTGCATGATCGCGGTTTTTGATCCGATTGGAGCCTTTTCGTTGGTGGCCTCCCGGCGCGTACGGACGGCTCGCTTGACTTCAATGTCGGTCTTAAGCGGTTCCACCAACACACGTTCTCGGATCAGGACGTAGGGCGGGTTGTCGTATTCGACGATTTTAACCAGATTGGAATTGTCGATATCCACTATGGTGAAGGTGGCGTAGCTGATGTGTCTAACCTTGCAGACCGGCAGCGTCTTCATTATTATGCCGGCCGCCCGACGGAGCGGAATCTCTTCCGCTATGAACTTGATCGCCATAGTGGCCGTCAGTGTCGCGAGCACACCGGCTTTGATTCCCGAGCCTAAACCGTCGGACAAAACCGAAATGATCCTGCCGTCTTCCGTTTTGCGGGAAAGGAAGACGTCGCCTTCGGCGCCTTGGCCGTGTTTCTTAGCCTGATGAAATCCAACTTCAACGAAAGTCTCTTCGGTCACGCTTTATCTTCCCCGTCGTCGAACGAATCGATGATCGAGTTAAGGATGGCTTCGGACTCCGCGGCGTTCTCCCCCAGGAGAAACGCGATCTTTTGCACTACGGCCAAGTTTTTCGTGATTACCTTGCGCGCTTGGGAAACGACCCGGTCTTTGCGGACCCAGGGCGCCGTGACGTCCTGGAAGACGCCGCCGGCTATAGATCCCCGTTCAATGCCGAAAACGGCCGCGTGGAGTATGCGGCGCCCGACATGGATGTCGCGGTCCAGGGCTTCCGCCCCGTTTAGCACGTCGCGGAAGTATTTGTGGAAGGGTATCAGTTTCTGAAGGTCGGCGCCTTCCAAGCCCGGTTTCGCGTCCCAGAGCTGCTCCGCTTCCTCGCCCACCAGTTTCGCGAAGGCTCGATTGCATTCGATGATGGTCAAGTTCGCGTCGACGATGACGACTCCCGAAGGAATGGCGCGGATGAGGCCGTTCGCCTTTTTCTGCGCTAATTTGCGCATGTAGGATACGCACATGCCCTGTTCGGCTTTTCCCACGATCATCGCGCCGGCGAAGTCGCGGCAGGTGTCGTAGCCGCAGCCGCCGCAGTTGAGTTCGTCCTCGCGGCTGTACTTACCGGTTTTTCGCAGCGCGTCGGCGATTTCCTGCGCGCTGGATATTACTTCCTTAATGGGAGAAAGCTTGCGAATATCGATCAGTTCCGGGGAAGCGCCGTCATAGCGGTCCGGAGCGTTATCGGCGTAGCTGAGGATCTTCAGGCGCTTCGCGATAGTGCCGGATCGACTCCGGCTTCGCGGCCCGTTGACGCAGCCTCCGGGACAGGCAAGAAGTTCAAGGAACACCGGCGCGTCGAGCTCTTCTTCTTTCAGTTCTTCCAAAGCGCGGTCTATCTCTTCAATTCCGGTAAAAGACATGAAACGCGAACTTTCAGGCGGGTCGTAGCGCTTGATCGCGGCTATCATGCCGCCGTCCACCGGGTACAGCACCCCTTTTCCCGCCCGGGAAGGTACAAAACGATCTTGGGGGCTTACCGAAAGAGCGGCGGGGCGGATGCGCGCTTCTTCAAGCCATTCGGCCAAGTCTGAAAAATCGATGGAAACATCCACCAGATCCCGGTGCAGATCCGATTCCCGCTTTTTTGAGATGCAGGGGCCGATGAAAACGATGCCGATGTCATCACCGTAGATCGATTTCAACTCTTTCGCGTGCGACAGGAGCGGCGAGAAGAGCGAGGTCACCCCTTCGGCAAAACCCGACCGGTATTTTTTGACGTGTTCGACAACCGTAGGGCAGGCCGAGGAAATAAGCACCTTGCCGCGTATTTTCCCCTTTACCGCGTCCGCGTCAATTTCCGAGGCGGCAAAGGCCAATTCTTCCGCGATACGGCGCGCTACTAGGTCCGCTCCGCGCGCCGTTTCGGAAACGGCATAAAAGCCGAGCCGTTTAAGCGCGGCGATGAGCTTCGCGCTCTCCAACTCGGGAAATTCGGACGCGAAGGATGGGGCCAATGAAACGACGACGCGTTCTTTCGTCTCTAGGAGTTTTTTCGCGCGCGGTAAATCATTGCGGACTTTTTTCGCGCCGACGGGGCACACTTCCACGCAATGCCCGCAAAGCACGCACAGATCGGGAACAATGGCCGCGCGACCGCCTTCAACCTTTATCGCCTTGACCGTGCATTCACGGAGGCATTTATAGCAATCCTGGCATTCCGCTTTTTCCGTAAAAATGGGGTTTAAGAAGTCCAATTATCGCTCGCTTTCGGCGGAGATGCCGAATCGGGTCGCCAGTATGTCCTGAAGGGTCATCGGCGTCACTTGTTTATGAACAACTCCGTCTACGACAATGATAGGGCCGTCTTTGCAAAGCCCCGCGCATAAACTACCCGCGATTTCTATGCCGTCCATGCCTGTTTCGTCAAGTCGCGCATCCAGGGTACCGCCCGTAATGAGGCGATGAAGCAGCTCGGCGTTGAGGCCGTTTCCCCGGGAAAAACAGGAACTTCCCATGCAAATTTGGATTTTTTGCTTAGTTTTATTCATGGAAAAGCCTCCCGGCGGTACGAATCAGATGTTAGATTATATGTATAATATTATATCGATAATGTCAATGCGATTGGCGCATCGGGAAGGAGTCTTTTAGAAACACGTTAAACCAGTGTCATTTCCTTGACGTTCTTGACAAACTTTCGTATGTTAACGACCGGTCGCTAACAGAATGAACAAAGACGATATCATTTCCGCCGCGTTTAAGGCTTGGGGTCGTGAGGGCTATCGAAAAATGAGCCTTTCGGACGTGGCGGCGGAACTCTCGGTAACCAAACCCGCGCTCTATCGCCACTTTCGCGATAAGGATGTTCTATTCACCGAGATGGGTGAAGTT
>JBAYHM010000426.1:0-3279 GCA_041666155.1 Treponemataceae bacterium | reverse complement strand
ATGATTTTTCAGGACCCCTATGCCTCGCTTAATCCGCGGATGAGCGTCGCTTCTAATATTGCCGAGCCCCTTTTGATCCACGGCATCGGTTCCTCAAAAAAAGAACGCCGTGAACGAGTCCTGCATTTGTTGGAACAGGTCGGGCTCAACCCCGGCTTCGCCGATCGTTTCCCTTTCGAGTTTTCCGGAGGCCAGCGCCAGCGCGTCGGGGTCGCCCGCGCCCTCGCCGTCGAACCCGAGCTCATCATAGCCGACGAATCGGTTTCCGCCCTCGACGTATCCATCCAGGCTCAGATCATCAATCTTTTGCAGGACCTAAAGCAAAATTTAGGTCTCACGTATGTATTCATCGCCCATGACCTTTCGGTGGTAAAGCACTTAAGCGATCGAATCGCCGTGATGTACTTGGGTTCAATCGTTGAAATCGCGGACAAAAGAAGCTTGTTCGAGAATCCGCTCCATCCCTATACCGTCTCGTTGCTCTCCGCCGTTCCGATTCCGAATCCCGAAAAAAAACGGAAGCGGATAATTCTTGAAGGCGACGTCCCGAGTCCCCAGAACCTCCCCGGCGGCTGTGTATTCCATACCCGCTGCCCCCGTGCCATACGTCGGTGCTCCGAAGAAATACCCGCCGCGAGGGAAGCGGAACCCGGTCACGTGGTGAGCTGTCATTTGGTAAACTGAAACTTACGCGCTACCGGCCGCGTGCTTATCGCCCAGGTGTCTGATTTCCCGCAGCAAGAAAGTTATCGTCACGGATGCCGAGATGAGGTCCGCCGTGGGAAACGCGAACCAAATGCCGTCCACGCCCAAAAAGCGCGGCAAAATAAGCACCAGCGGTATGAGGATGAGGAACTGGCGCGAAAGGCCCAGGATCAACGACGGCGTTTTTCGACCGATCGCCTGAAAGTAGTTGGCTCCGACAATTTGAAGCGCCGCGAGCGGAATGAACAGGGCGATGATTCGGAGTACCCGCGCGCTGGAAGCGATGAGTCCTTCGTCGGTGACGAACATACGCGCGGCGAACGACGGGAACAGCATGAGTCCCGCGTAGAAAAACAGGGCGATGCCCGTCACCGTCATAATCGTGACGCGCAGCGCCTTCCTGACGCGGTCGTAATGGCGCGCGCCGTAATTGTACCCGACGATAGGCTGAAAACCCTGCACGATGCCGAGCAACGGGAAAATCACTAGCATAATCACCTTATGCGTCATGCCGTAAATCGTGATCGCCTGGTCCCCGCCGTAGCGCCCGAGCGAGGTGTTGATGATCAGGGCCAGGAGACTCATGCCCGAGGATTGGATGAACGCGGGCGTCCCTAGCAGCGCGCTCTCGCGTAAAATTGCCGGGTTGATTTTGAAATGTGACCGGGAAAGCGGTATGTGCGTTTTTTTTCTGAAATAGAGCGAGAAGAGGAACGCGCACGAGGTCATTTGACTGATCACTGTTGCCAGCGCCGCGCCGGCGACCCCCATGTTGAAACCGAAAATGAACAGCGGGTCCAGGACGCAGTTGAGCAGCGCGCCGATGAGCATGCCGTTCATCGACGCTTTCGCGTTGCCTTCCGCGCGTACCAGACTACTTGCCGCCATAGACGCCGCGAAGAAGAAGAAACCCGGCGCCACGATGTAGGCGTACTCGAGCGCGTAGGGCATAACCGCCCCGCTCGCGCCGAAGAAGCGCAGGATCGGCTCCATGAAGACCAGGATCAGGATCACGAGAAGCGCCGTGACGACGGCGATCGTCGCGTAGGCCGTCCCGATGGTCTTCGCGGCATCTTCCTCTTTCTTCTCTCCCAGCCTGCGCGATACGATGGAGGCCGAACCGACGCCGATCGCCTGTGCCAAGGCCGAAACGATCATCTGTAGCAGGAATATGATCGAGAGCGCCGCTATGGCCAGCGGACCGACGCCCTGGCCGACGAAGATCGTGTCGACGATGTTGTAGAGCGCGTTTACCAGCATGCCGACAGCCGCGGGAATACCCATTTTCAGAAGAAGCGGAAAGATAGCGTCGCGGCCCAGAAAGGCCGATTTATGCGCGGGATCCTGAGTTTGTTCCATGAGCGGATTGTATGCCTTTGCCGACTTAAAAGCAAGTGCTTGCTTGCATTCGCGCCGACGTGCTACACTCGCGTCGAGGCACTGTCGATGGACGAAACGAAAGAGAAAATACTCGCCGCCGCGCTCGACCTTTTTTCAACCGACAGTTACGCCGCCGTGCCCACCAAAACGATCGCGCAGCTCGCCGCGGTGAACGAGGTTACCCTCTTTCGCCTCTTCTCGTCCAAACGCAACCTATACCTGGAAGTTTTCAGGCGCTTTTTCGTCGTTCCCACCGAGTCCTTCCTCTTCGGCGGCCTTCGCGGCGACCTTCCGTCCGATATCCGCCTCCTCGGACGGACGATAGCCTCCCTGTTCATCGGCAACCACAAAGTCGTCCGCATGAGCTTGAAAGAGATGGAAAACTTCCCCGAAATCAAGGACGAATTGAGGCGGCATCCGGTCGTCCTGATTTCCCTCGTCTCTACCTACTTCCGCCGTGTCGCCGCCGAAGACTCCTGGGCCGACGATCCCGACCGCCTCGCCGAAGTGTTCGTAACCTCCCTCATGGGCACCGTCATTCACTTGCAGCGCTTCAAACCCGCAGCCGCTGTCCTCGCCTTCGTCGACGATTTCACGACCGTCCTCTTCCGCGGCATGCGTGTGCCTACCGCCTGACCCCGCCGTCTAGCGTCCGACAATCCGACTCAGCCGTTTTCCCGCGGCCCCGACTATCCGTCTCCCAACGTAGCTTAGCGACGCGAATATCACGAAGAATTCCAGCCTTCCCATGAACATGCCGAACGTCATGCCCCAGAGGGCGGCATCCGGCGCGGAGGCAGACGTGACGCCGACGGAAAGTCCGACCGTTCCCAGCGCGGACGCGAATTCGAAAACCGACGGCATAAAAGCGAACCCGCTGGCAACAAGGATTCCGGTTCCGATCCCCAAGGCCGCGAAATAGAAGAACGCGAATGCCCCCGCGTCCGCGACCGTTCGGTCGCTTAATGGCGTTTCGTCTTCTCCGACGCTTATCCGCCCGATCAAGACCGCGTTTCTCGGTGATCTGAGCCGCCTCGTTTCTTTCAGCGCCGCTTTGACGAGTATCGCGACGCGCAGCTGCTTGAGGCCGCCCGCCGTCGAGCAGATACCGCCGCCGATGGTCATGAGCATGATCAGGACGTGGATGCCTATCGGTTTCCAATCGGTGTAGCCTACCGTAGAAAAACCCGTCGT
>JBAYHM010000425.1:0-3279 GCA_041666155.1 Treponemataceae bacterium | reverse complement strand
GGTGTGACCATGCCCATAGATCCGGTGCTGCATACCGTATTCGATCCGTTGGCGGGAGTTCAAATGTTCTTGCTCGGTATCTTGGTATCGATCGCCGTTTCCATCCTGCCCAGCCGTCGCGCCGCGACGATGAACGCCGTCGACGCCATCAAGAGCGTCGCGTAGGAGGTTTTCGCCATGATTCGTATCGATATGCATTCGCGCTTTATACGCGTCGCGTTTTTTCTGACGGCGCTTACCGTTTCCGGCTCGTGCGTCTCCGCTCAATCCTTGACCGGACCAGAAATAATGAAACGGGTGGACGCCAACCAATCGGTTACCTCAATTTCCTATTCCGGGACGATGGAAATCGATTTGGGCAATCGGGTGCTGGTTAAAGAGATGAAAGCGGTTGCCCTGGGAGATACCAAATCCTTCGTGGAATTCACCAACCCTGAGGATTCCGGGGTCCGCTATTTGAAGGTGGACAAGAATCTCTGGATGTATTTTCCCGCCGAACAGGAGACGATCAAAATATCGGGCCATCTCCTGAAAGAAGGCATGATGGGGTCCGACGTATCCTACGAGGATGCTCTTGAATCGGGAGAACTCGCCGACAAGTACGAAATCGCTCTTCTGGGAAAAGAAACGCTCAACGGACGAGAGGTCTACGTGCTGGACCTCAAAGCGAAAGTGAAGAATGTTCCCTACGATCGTCAGAAATGGTGGGTGGACGCCGAACGCTTTATCGTTCTTAAAAGTGAGATGTACGCCAAGAGCGGCAAGTTGCTCAAGGAAAGCGGCACTCTGGAAGTTCGGCAGTTCGGCAAACGGTGGTACCCCGTCAAGGTCCGCATGGAAGATAAACTCAAAAAGGGCGGTGGAACGGTATTCGCGATGAAGGACTTGGAGTTCGACGTGAAGCTCCCTTCCGATCAATTCAGCCTGCGGCGCCTCAGCCGCTGAACGGGTAGCCGTGTGACCGCGGAAAAGCGTTTTTCAACTTATCCGTTTGTGCGCATAGCCAATTTCGTCGCGTTTGCCGTCGCCTTCGGCGCGGTTTTCGGCGCGGCCGGGCTTATTGCGCCGGACGCGGCGGCTCAGACCGCAAAGGACACAAGCGCTCTCCGGTTTTCAGGGGAAGCGAATGTTGACACCGCGTATGCCCTGGTGAACCCCTTTGATACGGAACCGGGCGTTTCCCGTTCATCCCTTTACCTCGGCGCGACATCGTTGCGCCTGGACGCGGTCGGCGGATACCGTGATTCGGCAAAAGTCGACGCATCGATACTTACCCGCCTTAGCTACCCCGGAGACGACCCGAAACCAAGCCTTGAAGTCAAGAAGCTGTACCTCTCGGTGTTCACTGAAGCCGCGGACCTGTCCGCCGGAAGGATGATAGTCAATTACGGCCGGGGCACGGTTTTTTCTCCCGTAGACCTGTTTTCTACAGTTGATTTGTCGGAAACCTCTTGGGGCCGGATCGGCACCGACGCCGTACGCGTGCTTGTACCTTTCAGCGACCTCTCCGGTTTGGATCTGGTTTCGACCCTGGCGAAAACGCCCGAGAACGCCACCGCGGGCGGTCGCCTCTACGGACACTTTGCCGGTTGGGACCTTGCCGTTTCCGCTTTCCGCGACCAGTCGGCTTTTTTCGCCGTAGACCTCAAAGGCGACGCCGTCGTCGGCGTTTCGGCGGAAGCGGTCGCCCGGGTGGAAGAAGCGGGAACCCGGTGCCGCTTCATGGGCGGAATCGATTATTCGCTTGGCGGTGAATGGTTTTTCGATCTTGAATACTTGGCGAACTTCGACTTCGGCACGCCGACACGGCAGGTGCTTTTCAGCGGCGATCATAACGTATTCGCGTCGGTCACCTGGGCTCCCGATAAGCTCACCAGCGCGGATCTTCGGGCAATCGCCGGTTTTGACGGCGGCGCTTTCGCGGCTCTCGCTTCCGTGGCCGTTTCCCGTTCCGTCGCGCGCGGAGCGACCTTGACGGCGTACGCGCGTTATCTGTCCGGCGATGTGGAGGGGACGGGAGCAGCCTCGGCGTCCGTGCCGAGTCTCGCGGTGGGCGCGCGGCTTAGCGTCGCGTTTTAAGGCCGAGGAAAACACGCGATCGCGGAAACAGCTTGTTGGGCGTGCCTTCAGCGGCGACGGAGTTCTTCCAGCCGCGCGCAGAAAGTTTGCGCGGTCCATTTTCCCGGATCGCGAGCAAGATCGGTAAAGAGGCGCGACGAGTCATAGGCAAACTGGGGCGGGAAGGATTGGTCCAGGGGCGGCGATACTTCCACCGCGGCGTCGAGAATTGAAGGGCCTGGGTTTGCCTTCGCCGAAATTGTCGAGTAATCGGCGAAAGCGGCAATGATTTTTTTGCCGTCCGTCATGCCCGGCGCTCCGGCAAGCGCGAATGCGCGAACGAAGGAAGCGGCTTCCGCTTTTTCGGACAAAAGCGCGATAGAGCTTGTCCGCGAAAGTTCTCCGCGATCTACAAATTTTTTCGATCCCTTTACCGGAACGGCGACGCAGCGGATGTCCCTTCCCGGCGGGATACGGTCAAGCGCCGATGAATCGGAGAGGCAGAAAACGGCCCGGCCTTCCAGGAGGTCAAGCCAAGCTTCATCGGGCGTTTTCCGTGAGGCCCCGGTCGAAAAAACGCCTGAACGCAACATCTCCATTACCAGCGCGAGCGCTTTTACCGAATCCGCGTCATCGTAGCGGCGCTTACCCTCCAACCGTTCCCTGTACGAGCGCGCCCCATTGAGGCGCATATCCGCATAGGAATACCAATAGGACAACGTTCTTCCGTACGCGGCGCCTAGAGCGACCGGAACCGATCCTGTCTCTTTTATTTTTTCGCTGGTCACGAGTAGGCTTTCCCAATCGGCCGGAATCTCAATTCCTGCCTTTTGTCGGTTTTCTTCATCATACCAGAGCGCATACCAGTTTGCCGCCAGCGGGATGGTCGGAGATCGGCGCGTTCCCGCGTTCTTGAAAGGCTTCAGCGGTCTGATCTTCTCTTGTCCCCCGATTTTCCCCGGAGCGCGAACCGTGAGTCCGAAGGCTACGCTTTCGCGATCGTAGGGGGAAACCAGAATAGCCGCGTCCGCGCTTTTTTTCGCTTCGGGTGAACCGTCCGCGAATGTCAACGACAAGGCCGGAAATTGAAGAACGAACGCGGAAACGGCGGCTTCTCCATCCCTATCCGCCATTTCCAAGTGACCTGAGGGGGGCACCGGCTCGCGGGCACAGGATAACGCGGCTGCGCAGAGTATTGCCGCGGCGATCGATCGAATCATG
>JBAYHM010000424.1:0-3292 GCA_041666155.1 Treponemataceae bacterium | reverse complement strand
GTAGTGACCGTTTCGCGCATGTCACGGATAAAGTCCAAACCGGCGGCAAGGCGATTTTTGAAGTCGCCGACAAATTCGTTGTAGTTTTTAGAAAGTAATCCGAACTCATCATTCGATTTTATGGTAAGCGAATGGGTGACGTCCCCGGTGGAAAGGAGCCGAACCGCGCGTTCCACCAGCTTGATATGGGCGCTGATGCGCGTGGCGAACAGGTAGGCAACAACTGAGATAACGATGGTCATCATGAGGATAAACGCGGCGAACACCGTTATGATGTACGACTGCATCTCCTCCGTTCGTTTGTTGATCGCCTCTACTAATTGTTGGGTGATCTGTCCTGTCGTCTCTCCGAAATGCGCCGCTGCCGCGCTGACTTCCACCTGGAAAAGGAAGGCCCCTTCCCGGCGGTCCACGAAGGCTTGGAGCATGAGTCCTCGGTCCCCGAGTTCTCCACGCGATTTCTTTTCGATGAATCTTAATTTCAGTTCGCTGACACGTTGCAGGTTGGCATTCATGACGCGCATGGCGATATCGTACGTATCCTTAAAATCCCGATCTTTCAAGAAGGTCTTGATGCGCGGTCCTTCTACGAAGCTCTTACTGATTGAAGCGTAGTCTTCAAACGCGCGTACCCACTCCTGGAAGGTGGTATCCAAGTTGTGGGTGGTCAATAGCTCTTTATACAGCAAATCCATGCGGCGCAACTCGGAAATGGCCGAGATTCCGCCGCTTGCCGTTTTTTGCAGGGCGGTAACTTCGTTAAGCGCCCAAAGCCCGGCCAGTCCGAGTGCGACGACCGACACGATAATTGATAAGGTGAATATGGAAAACTTGGCTCGAATTGTCATTCAAGCATAGTACCCCGTGTCGGCCGTTCCGGCAATATTATTGAGTCAATTTCAAAACTTGGTTAGTTTTGAAATTGACTCTTGCAGTATTTTTGCACTATTGCCAATAAAATATCATTCGAGGAAATGCAAAAATACTGCTTTAAATCTAAGGTTGTTCTTTCAAAACTTGAAGAGTTTTGAAAGAACCTCATTTACTTCTGTTCGTTTAAGACGGAGCGGGTCGGATAGGCGAGCGTGATTCCCTCTGTTTCAAACCGTTTGAGCACTTCCAAGTTCACGTTGTTTACCGTGTTGAGGTAATCCGCGCCTTTTCTTATGTAGTACACAAAGGTTGTCTTATACGAGAATTCCCCTATGTTCGTTATTCCGGCGGCGGGCGTTCCATCGGTCCCCTCAACTTTTGAGCCGATTTCTTTAAGCGCGGCAACTGCTTGCGAAAGTTTAGCGGAACCGTTGGATCTTGCCAGATCGATGGTCTGCGTCACTTTCGTGTGAGGTTCCGAGGTGATGTTTTCGATCGGGCTCGCGGCGAACATTGCGTTCGGGATGGTGACTATGCGGTTGTCCAGGGTTTTCAGTCGCGAAGTGCGCAGACCTATTTCTTGGATCGTGCCGTCGTAACCGGCGATTTTGACGCGTTCATTGATTTTAAACGGCCTGTCGACAAAGACCGCGACGCTGCCAAAAAAGTTGGAAAGGGTGTCTTTCGCGGCCAACGCGACGGCGACGCCTCCGAGCCCGAGTCCTGCCAAAAGCGCGCCGACATCGTAACCGACGTTTTTGAGCGCGAAGATAGTAGCCAAAAGCCACGCGATGACCTTGAAGCCTTTGCGCAATATGGGAAGCAGCTGGTCGTCTAAATCGCCTTCCGATTTCTGTACGTAGGGGACCATGTATTCGTCTATGATCGCGTCAACGATGCGGGTGATGGTCCAGGTCGCTACGATTGTGACCAGAACCATGAAAGCCTTGTCCACCGCCACCGTCGTTTCCGCATTCATTGTCAGCCTATTGATACCGAACGCGATACCCGCGACCGAAACGATAAGGACGAGCGGCCTTTCCGAGACGGCAAGAACAATATCGTCCACGCGGGTTTTCGTTTTTGACGAAAGAACTTTGAGTACGTTTGTGGAGAGCCAGGAGATGATTTTTCCGACTATGAAACCGCCGATGACGAAAGCCGCGGCGAATAACCAATTCTCAACAGTATTCTCCCAAAATTTCATTCCTAAGATGTCTTCCATGCAAGTGCTCCTTCGAAGCGGAAAGATGCCGAATTTTTGCCGTTTTCGCAAGAGTTTTAGACCTATTTCGGGGATGCGCGTCTCAGTTCGGAGCCCTCTGGCGATGGGCCGTATCGTGTCTCCGATGCCGCTTAAAAATCGATTTTCGTGGAAACGGTCACGCCGATGGTACCATTTCCGGCAAAGCGGGTGAATTCTTTGTCGGCGCCTCCGCCGGAATAGGAAAGGGAGAAGGTGAAGGGCACCGCTCGCGGAAAGTCGAAGGTCGGGGCGATTTTTATCGTGTACGAAAGGTCCTGTAAGTTCGCGACCGCCGAGACGATTCCCGAAACCGACGTGGACCCCAATTCCGTCGTTGACAGGGCTATGTACGCGTAGAAATTTCCCTGGTACAGAGTCGCCCGCTCTTCCGTGCTCAAAGTGTAAATGGTCGCCGCCGTGTAGCCCGTCAGGTCCTTTCCCCGCGAGTTATAGAAGCCTTCGGCTGATAGCGTCCACCGTTTGAGTTCATCCAGCGTTCTTGAAAGGCCGAACGCCGCCTGAGCGCTTGACGCGTAGGAGGAATATTCCGGCGCGAAGGCCGCTTCCCCGTAGACCGTCGTTCCCAGGACGCGGCCGGAAAAGTCGACGCCCGCGCGGACTTGGGCGTTCGCGCCGCCGTAGCCGGTGAGGCCGAACTCGAAAGGTCCGAACACGAAGTCAAAGCGTCCGCCGAGGTTTACCGTATTCAGCGGATCGCCGTACAAGCCGCTTGCAGTCATCGCGGAAAAATCGGCAAAGAAGAACAGGTTCGACGAAGGAAGCGGCAAATGGAGCCTGAGTCCGTTTTTCCCGACGCGCGACTCGACCTCCGCAAACGAGTCGGCTTTTTGCCGGTTGATGAAGTCCACCGGCGTCCACACCCGCGACGGTCCCCACGCCAAGAGCTGGTTGCCCAAGCGGACGAACAGTTTTTTCCCGATGTCAAACGAATAGTGCAGTTCGGCAAGCGCGTACTCCGGGGCGGCCGTGTCGTTGGCCGGCGGTGCGGTCCCGTTTCCCGCGTAGCCCTGGAAGAACGGGTAGGAAGCGTTGTACGCGATGAAAAGGCTCCCGTAGTCGGGGACTGCTACTTTCGCGAAAAGTCTCCCGCGCACATCGGCTAGGGCCGTATAGTGATCCGCTCCGGAAGCGACTGACGCGGTCGCTTTACCG
>JBAYHM010000423.1:0-3297 GCA_041666155.1 Treponemataceae bacterium | reverse complement strand
TGATTTCTCCGAAGCACCAGCTCCGATCTTCGGGATGAGTCAAAGTCTCCATCCCCTCGTACTGGGGCTCGCCGTTCAAAACCGGCACGGGGGGATTGCTCGCGAACAAATCCGTGAGCTGGGAAAATGAATAATGTCCGCGCTGTCCGTTTCCCGCCTGATGGAAACTGATCCAGCGAGCCTCCTCGGTATGTCCGAAATCGAGCAGGGAAGTCCAATGCGGATTGCAGCCTACCGGCGTACCGAAGGGCGGTTTTCCATAGACATCAATTACGTAATTGGCGGCCTCGTTCCAATCCGGCGCGGGTATCGACAAATCTCCCGTATCGTAATGGATCGGACTCAGTAGGCAATTATTGGCCTGATATCGAGACCAAACGTATTGAATATACCTGGCGTACGAGTCAGGCCACTTATGATATTTCTTCCAAACCTGGCCGATGTCCCGACGGGCCGGCTCGATGAAAGGAATAATCCCGTTAGCGTTTAAATAATCTATTTTCCGATCTAAATTACGGAAGAAGGCCGGATTGATCCGATCCAAGTCCGGAACACTTTCCACGAATCCGGGGACCTTTCCGGGAAAAATAAACGGAACGTTACCATCCTCGTCGTGCATCGGTTTTGCGCGATCGCGATCGGCTTGGCCCCATGCGGCGCGGATGACCGTACCGTCGGGAGCCTTAAGCAGTGCCGGAAGCCCGTCATCCGCCCAATTCGGCAACGCGGCAATAATGGCGACGCAATTGTACCCTTGGGTTTTGCGCAAGGTGACGTAATCTTGAAAGCCATCCGACGCGGGGGACGCAGCTTTGGCTCGCCACGGGAAACGAAAGGTCCCAGCCGCCCACCAGGTATCCCCCAGCAAGAAACAAGGAGTGCCGTCCGCATGCTGAAAAGCATGACCTTCGGAGCTAGGCTGAAGAAAACCTCTTCGGCATTCGTTTTCTGATTTTTCAGCTTCGGTATATTCCTGAGCTGAAAAAGTTCCGTCGCGATCGGCCAATCCGGGATCGAACGGCTCCGAAAAGCTCCGCCATTTCCAAACGCCGCCATGAGTCGCCGTGACCCGGATCACCCATTCGTTACCGCCGTCCCAGAACCCGTAACATCTTCGGGTGAATTCAGGACCTTCCAAATCTACTCCTACGACGACATCGGTATACGCGTTATCGTAGGATCTTTCGGACTGAAGGCGTATTTCAACTTTTTCCCAAGCTTTCGTTTCTACGCGGATCATAGGAGCCCTTTCCATTACGAACACTTACTTATCATCGAAATAAACCGCGGTTCCAAGGCCCTTCTTTCTAACGATCGATAGCCCCTCGATTTCCGCAATGCAAATTTCGACGAGGTACAAAACAACCGTGCCATTCTCCAAATGCCCGGTATACGCCTGGCCTTGATCCGATACGACCATATGGAAATGAGGGTGTCCGTCTACGATCAACCCCTGGAGTGAGGCCAATTCCAACGGCTTTTCAATAACAACAAATTCATCTTCCGGCATTTCGGCCATGGATATCACGCGATGGAAATGAGCTCTCTGAAGAGATCCGATCGCGCTGAGAACAACTCCATTTTTCAAACCAATCTCTTCGCATTTTTCGATTATGGACTCCAGCAGTTTATCTCCCCGTAACAGATTGAGTACGACTATCCGTTTGAAATCACGTCCTAGAAAATGTCGCATTTTCTTCTCCTTTCATTGCTGGATAACTTCACGCTGCATCATCTTCCGAAGAGCGACGGTGAAGAACATACAGAGAGCAAATATTACTACCGCGACAACGCTTCCGTTTCCGAAATTAAAATTCTCAAAAGCGTTTACGAACATATTCAAAGGCAGCAGCTCAGTGGCATGGTTCGGACCGCCGCCGGTCATGACGAATACCAGATCGAAAACCCTAAGACTTCCTATAACCTGCAAAACCACGACGGTCTTTACGATTTCCCAAGAAAGGGGAATAATCATGTGCCGAATCATTTTAAAACCTGACACCCCTTCAAGAGAGGCCATTTCAATGACATCTTGGGGCATATTCATGAATCCCGCATTAAAGAGTACTATCTGAACGCCGAGACTATTCCAAACGTGAGCGATGACTACTGAGATGAGAGCTGTGGACGGATGAGCCAGGGGAGGCAGATAAAACTTGCCGAGGTTTACGGCTTCCATTAAAGGCTTAAGTAATCCGAAGGCCGGGCTATAAATATAACTCCAGATAAAACCGACCGCGACGGTATTCAGTACGACAGGACTAAAAAATATGACCTTGAAAAGTCGATATCCTCGTAGTTGCAGATATAAGAAATATCCAAGCGCAAAACCGACCGTCACTTGAATGGCGGTCGTTACGATCATAAATATGATTGATATTCGAAATGATTTCCAGAATATTCCGTCACGAAAAACAGAAAAATAATTATCGAAACCAACAAAGACGCGTTTATCCAATGAAATCCAACGAAAGCCGCTTAAGGCCATTCCCTGAATAACGGGCGAAAGTACAAGAAAAGCATACACCAGGCATCCGGGAATAAGGAAAAGCGCAATGGCAATATTTCGGGATCGGTTATTGACCATACATCACCCCTTTATTGCCCCGACCGTCATGCCCTTGATAATTTTCTCCTGCATCAACGCGTAGAAAACCAAATTCGGGATACAGGCAATCACGAGTCCCGCGCACAGAACGGTGTATTGAGTAGTCCATTCGCTAATGAACCCCATTAGTCCAATCGGCAGTGTTTTAATAGCAGGACGACTGAGCATCAACATTGAAATAAGCAATTCATTCCAACAGGAGAGAGCCGTTAAGATTGAAATTGTTACTACGCCGTCGTTAGAAAGCGGTAAAATTATTTTCATGAATATTTTATAATAACTCGCGCCGTCCATGATCGCGCATTCTTCCAATTCTTTAGGAATGGTAATCATAAAACTTTCCATAATGAAAACAGACACAGGAATGCGGAAAGCGCCGTAGATAACGCCGAGAAAAATCAGATTGTTCATCATCTTCATTTTCATAGCGGTAATATATAAGGGAATTACGGCGGAATGAATTGGAATCATCATTCCCGCGATAATTATATAAAAAATAAGTCGGTTGATTCGATATGTGAATCGGGAAAGAGCGTAGGCGATGGTAACTGAACAAATCACGGATAGAACAATAGCGGTTGCGGTTGCGATGAGAGAATTAAAAAAATAGATGCCGATATTTCCGCCGACCCAAGCGTTTTGATAGTTCGACCATTCAATCGCTTTCGGAAGCCCCCAAATATTTACGG
>JBAYHM010000422.1:0-3369 GCA_041666155.1 Treponemataceae bacterium | reverse complement strand
CGCCCGGAGACTGGTCGTTATTTTCTCGGACGGAGAAGGTCTATCAGGCGATGCCGCCGCCGCCACGTCACGGGCGGCAGCGGAAAGTGTGCTCGTCGCCACGGTTGGGGTAGGCACCGCGGAGGGGGCTTCGGTGCCCTTGGGTCCCGCGTCTAAGGGCGTCGTACGCTCCGCCGATGGAACTCCCGTACGCAGCGCGCTGAAGGAAGCGGTGTTGCGTGCCGTCGCTCTTCCCTCGGGCGGGCAATATTTTGACGGTTCGCGCAATGACACGGGAAAAGCTCTCGCGCGCCTTGCCTCCGAGCTTTCGTCGGTCGCCGCGTCCGACGGGTTTCGCAAAGAGCCGATTCCCCGGTTTCGACTCTTTCTGGTCCTGTCTATTTTGTTTCTGGTCGCGTCGAAAGCGGTTGAAACCGTCTCACGAAAGAGGCGGCTATGAGTCGGCGCGCCGATCGTCCCCTCTCGGTTTTCGCGGTACTCACCGCGTCTGTTCTTTTCGGTTCCTGCTCGGGAGCTTTCTCTCGGCTTACCATTTTGGAAGCCAATTTTCTTGCGCGCCGCGGAGAACATCGGCAGGCAGTCGCTTTGTATTCGCGCGCCGCCGCGGAGTTGGAGTTGGAACCCTACGCCGCGTACGACCTCGGCCTGGTGTATCTTGAACTCGGGGAGATAGAACCCGCCCTCGGGCGTTTCCGCTTCGCCGCGGAAAGCGTTCCCGCCGATGAAGTAAACGGCGCCGAGAGAGAACTGGCGTACCGCGCCCGCTTTAACGCAGGAGTCGCTCGCTACCGCGCCGGTAACCTTGAAAGCGCGGCCGAGGAGTTTAAGCGAGCTCTGATACGGGACGGTTCCCGGATGGCCGCGAAACGGAACCTTGAACTGTGTCTGCGGGGAATCGATCGTCGGAGTGTTCCCGCAAGCTCCTTGGCGCAGCTCGGAACGAAGTCTTCCACTGCCGAACCGAAATCGCTTTTCGATTATATCCGTGAAAAAGAGAGTGAACGATGGAGGAGCCGAGAATGGCGCGCCGATTCCGCCAATACGCCGGATTATTGAGCCGACTGCTCCTCGTCGCGACGCTGTGCTTCTTGTCCGCGGCGCGGGACGTCCAGGCCGAGTCCGGGCCTGAAGAGCCGTTAAAAGTTATACTCACCCGCGCTCCCGATTCACCGGCGGTGGGCGGTTCGTTGGTCATCACCCTTTTCGTGGATCATCCAAAACCCGCGGAAGTCTCCGTAGAGGCTCCCGTTTTTCCACCGTCGCTCGTCGTGGAACGGACGCGCATCGAACCGAAATCTTTTCCGGGGACATCCGGCAAGGACGAGCGGTGGACGGCGGTGGAGTACTCCTTCAGGATCAGCGCGGCCGGGGAACATCGCATCGGACAGTTCATTGTTCAGGCCTGCGGAAAAACGGCGCGGACTCCGCCTCTATCGATTACCGTCGGGGGCGGTTCCCCGGTCGTACCCCGTAAGAGCCTTTCCTGGGAGGACGTACCGGATGCGGCGCTTGTGGGTGTCCCTTTCGATATCCGATTGGTCGCCGTGGGCTTTACAGCCGACGTCTCGATGTCGGTAGTCGTGGATACGCCTGAGAACTCTATCTTACAGAAAAGTCCCGTCTCTCAGGCTGAGACGCGGTCGGGAACCATCGCGCGCTTCCGTCTGACGCTCTTGGATTCGATGCCTTTCCGCTTGCCCGCCGTCACCCTTCATTTTCCCGACGGGTCGTCCGCTTCCGCTCCATCCCTTGGGATTCCCGTTTCTCGCGCTTCTTCTCCGTCGGACTCCCAGGTCGCGGCGTTCTCCGCTTCTCGCCCATCGCTTAAAACCGAGAAAGCCAAGCGGCTTCCATTCCCCGACTCGGCCGCGCTTTCGGTTCCGTCCCTTTTCCGTCGTTCGATCGCTCCCGTTCTTGAAAGCGCCCGCGTTTTTTGGGAGAAAGGCGACTACGTTTCCGCGATGACCGCGTTGCGCGCCGCTGAACGGGATTCGTCGTTCGGCCTGTTTGTGCGTCCTACGCGACGGGAAGCGGAAAAACTGCTGCTCCTCCCGCTCTCCCGTGATGAGCCCTTCGCGCCTTTCGTGGCGCTTGTCTCCCTGGTCGTTTCGGCCGCGCTCATCGCCTTGCTCGTCGGTCTGAGTTTGCTGCTCGAGTTGTTCAAGCTGAGGCCCGTAACCTCTGTTCGACATAGGCGTTTTATGGTCATATACATCGCTCTGGCCGTCGGCTCTCTGGCTTCCGCGCGATTGCTGTACGCGGGCGCCAAGGCGAGGGAAAGCGTTGTGCTGACTAGCTGCCGTTCTCTGCGCGTTCCGGACCCGGTTTCCGCACGGTCCGCGGATTTCTCGATGGGGCAGGCCGCGCGTACGACCACTTGGACGGGAAAGGGAGAGGGCGCCTGGTTATTCGTTGAACTGGATGATGGCCGATCAGGTTGGATCGAAGCGGTTCATGCGCGTCGGTATTGAGGGAGCTTACTATGGACTTCGGTGACATACTCGACGATTGGGACAAAAAGACGGCAAAACCCGTTGGGAAGAAACGAATAAAAGAAGCCGAACGGGAGGCTTCGGTTTCCGCCGCGGCAATAGCCTTGGCTGAAGAGGCGGAAACAAAGACAGTGAAGCCGAGCGCCGTGAAAAAAGAACCGCCGCGGGTAGATCCTCTCACGGCGTGGCTGCGGACGAACCCGATTCCGAACAAGGATGCCGATCCGAGGGTGAATGGATCATCCATAAGCGGCGCGGACCACGCCGAGCGTCGTCGTCGTTTACACGCCAAGGCACCCGATGCGTCGATAGACTTACACGGACTTACGCGCGACGAGGCATGGGCGCGTTTATCGGCTTTTTTTGCCGACGCCAAAGGTCGGCGCTTGGAAAAGATTCGTATTGTTCACGGAAAAGGGAATCATTCGGAGGGAGAGGCCGTGCTGAAAAAGACAACGCGGGAGTTCATCGAACGTTGTCCGTTCGCCGGTGAAAGCGGTTCCTCGGACAATCGATCGGGAGGAAGCGGAGCTACCTGGGTAATTCTTAAAGAGTATTCTTAACGTTCGCGGTAGATTATGCGGCCCCGGCTCAGATCGTACGGGGAAAGCGCTACTTTTACGCGGTCGCCGGGAACGATTCGGATATAGTGTTTGCGCATTTTGCCGGAAAGATGCGCGAGAATCAGGTGTCCGTTTTGCTTATCGAGCTCGACGCGGAACATGGTGTTCGGGAGGGCTTCGCGGACGACGCCTTCCACCTCAATAGCTTCTTCTTTCGCCACAAGGACTCCTTCGCTAGACTCAACGCACCGGCCCACCCAATTCAACGCTTCATTTTGAGCGAAAACGCGAAAAGAATTTGCTTTTCAGTGGTG
>JBAYHM010000421.1:0-3382 GCA_041666155.1 Treponemataceae bacterium | reverse complement strand
GCCACCGTCCTCATGTTCTCCGGCCAAGCCTTAGCCGGCGTCACCCTCGACACCGCCTTCACCGGCACCCTCGACCTCCGAAAACTCCTCGGCACCTTCCTCGTCCTCGCCGGCCTAGGCGCAAACGCCCTCCTGTGCGGCACCCGCGCTTCCACCTAGTTTCATCTCTTTTTCTCTTTTAGGGCGCGTCCCGCCTAGCGGCGGGTCGGGCTTTCCGCGAGTACTCCTCGGGCCGCCCGCGGCCCTGCGGGGTACTCTCTCCAATCCCTCGCGCAAGGACGCGCGAGCACCGTAATGTGCGGTTCGCGAAAGCGAACCGCGGCGGCATGGATGCCGCACCCTCGCGCAAGGATGCGCGAGCACCGTAATGCGCAGTTCGCCAAAGCGAACCGCGGCGGCAAGGATGTTTGAAGAAAAGAGTTGCGTTAACACGCCCGATGATATGATAATCATGTTAACGATTTCAAAAACGCGGGCAACACGATGTTGCGGCTCGATTGGCTGGGTTTTTGATTCCAACGCTCCGTATTCGCTTCGGTAAGCATAAATTTGCTTATCGATTGAGCCTATGAATAAATAGTAGTCATTTGAGGGTCTTTCAAAAGTCGGTTGCTTTTGAAAGACCCTCTTGCAGTATTTTTACCGCGAAGATGTAAGTCCTTGCATTATTGTAAGATGTAAAAATACTGCATTACATCTATGGTTGTGTTTTCAAAACTTGAAGAGTTTTGAAAACACCTCATTTTTTCAGAAACCGCCGCGCCGCGCATCCCTTTTATCGATTCCAACGTATTCAGCCAGTTTTTGCGCCTGTATCACCTGCGTATGCCAAGGGCATAATGAGGAGACTTAGCGATGATCGTAACGATTCGCGCAGATACCCCGGGAAAATTGAAAGTATTCATTCCCTTTGATCCGATACTGGTCGAGGCTATGCGTCGACTTCCGAACCGCTTCTGGGATCCTGACCGGAAAATCTGGTTAATACCTGATACTCGCGAACATCTCAATGCCCTGTTGACAACTCTCCACGGCACCGGCCTTTTCACCGCCGACGATATCGATCTGTCCGGTATCCCTAACGCCGAGCCCGCCGCCGAGTCCGCCAGCAAGCCTGTCATTGAACCCGCCAGCGAGCTTGCCGCCGAGCCAGCCGGCAAGCCTTCCATTGAACCCGGCAGCGAGCACTCCGAGTCCATCGACCGACTCCTTGAACGATACCGCGAAGCCCTCGTTTCCTGCCACTACAGCGAGCGCACCGATAAAGTCTATTGCCAGTGGGTTCTTCGCTTTATCCAATTCCACAAATCCCGTCATCCCGAATCGCTCGACGAAAAACACATCAACGCCTTTCTGACAGACCTCGCCGTTTCCCAAAACGTAAGCGCCTCCACCCAGAATCAGGCGCTCGCCGCGCTCCTCTTCCTCTACCGAAAAGTAATCTGCCGGGATATCGGTCTCCTCCAGGACGTAATCCGCGCGCGCGAATCAACCCGCCTACCCGTCGTCTTGAGCCGAGACGAAGTGGTCTCCGTCCTATCGAACCTCGCCGACGAAAAACGCCTCATCGCGAACCTCCTCTACGGCACCGGTATGCGTCTCATGGAATGCCTGTCACTACGCGTTCAAGACCTCGACTTTTCCCGCAACGAAATACTCGTCCGTGACGGCAAAGGCGCAAAAGATCGAGTCACCATGCTCCCCGCCTCGATAAAAGATCCTCTGCGAAAGCACCTGCTCGCGGTAAAAGCTCTCCACGACCGAGATATAGCCGACGGTTGGGGCCGTGTCCAGTTGCCCGACGCCATAAACCGCAAGTATCCAAACGCCGCCCGCGAATGGTCATGGCAGTGGGTATTCCCTCAAGAACGCCGTTGGACCAATCCTTCAAACAGTGAAGAAGGCCGTCATCACACAGACCCCTCGCTCGTTCAAAAAGCCGTCCACGAGGCAGTCCTGAAGGCCGGCATCACCAAACACGCCACCTGCCACACCTTCCGCCATTCCTTCGCCACCCACATCCTTGAAAACGGGTACGACCTCCGCACCGTTCAAGAACTCCTCGGCCACAGCGACGTAAAAACCACCATGATCTACACCCACGTCCTAAATCGAGGCCCCTCCGGCGTCCGTAGCCCCCTCGACTCAATCCCCAAGGAGTAAAAAATTGCCGATCCGTATAAGTTGCCAATCCACTTATCCCAGAATTACGCAATACGCTGTTCTGAAACTACTTAGTGGGCTTATACTGTACCCACTCGAACTTCTTACCAAGACAATGCCTGATCGCCCCGTTGTTTAGATTGACCGGTATAATTAATGTTATGCGCATTGCGCTTCGCGCAAGATAAGATAAAACTCTGAAGTCTGACTTGGAAGATAAACAATATATGATAAGGTGCTGAAATAAAGAATGAGTCACATTTTTTTAGTCGGTTCAGTACATGAGGAGAAAGGACTCACTACTGTAAAAGCCTTGGTGCAAATATTAATGAATATTAGTCCAGATGTAGTCTTTCTTGAAAAGCCAATTACATTAAATGAGCAGCAAATAAAAAATGGTATAAATGAAACTTTGGAATCAAAAGCAGTTGGTGTCTACTCTAGTTACAAAGCTGTCAAATTAGTTCCTGTTGATTTACCTACTCCTGGAAATGAATTTTTCAAGGATAACAAATATCTGTTCACGGAAATTGAAAAAGCAAGCAAAAAGTATTGTCGCTTGATTGACTGTGACGGTCAGTACATTGCTAATTATGGATTCGCTTACCTGAATAGTATTCATTGTGACAAACTATGGAATGAACTATACGAAGAAGTTAATGCCACCGTTCAACAATTAAGTAAAGAGAAACTTTTCCAACTGCAAAAAGAATGGCAAGACAAAATTGAACAACGCGATATAGAAATGCTTAGTAATATTCGAAAATATTGCTCAGAGAATAACTTTGAAAGAGCAGTTTTTCTAATCGGAGCATCTCATAGACGATCGATAAAGATGAAAGTGGAGGAAACAAACTTCGCAGAGTTCTCAAATATCTCATGGAATTTTGAACCCATTCCGTCTTGAAGAAAGAATAGAGCTAGCTTGTTTAGAATCTTTCATTAATAAATGTCTAAAAAGGTGAATGTATTAAAATGACTAATGGTTAATATAAAATGAATTTCGCATAACAATCGCTTCAACCGGACGGCGCCCTTTGTCACGGAGTTTGCTACTCGCTTCGCTCGCTTACGCAAACTCCGCGCCAATCCGCTACGCGGAACGGGCTTGCCGGTTAAGCGTATGTTAGACGCGCGCCTCCGGCGGGCGGAAAATAATACAAGAAGTGGTTTATAATATTATCCATTGTATGATGTATTTTAATAAATGGTTTCGGAG
>JBAYHM010000420.1:0-3412 GCA_041666155.1 Treponemataceae bacterium | reverse complement strand
TGGTCGAGTTGATCGGAAAGGCGCAGGGAGGCCGAGGTCTTTGAAAAGCCATTCCTCCAGTTCATGCTGCCTTCGCCTCCGAGACGTCCGACCGAATCCTCCAGCGATATATCGGCAATAACGGCGCCGTTCTGGTCGGCTTTTGCCTGAAGCGCAAGGCGGATGTTTTTCTTAAGCGCGCCTCCGGTTTCCTCAACGTTGAAACGTTGTACGGTTGCCGACCACGAGGAGACGGAAACAAATCTAAATGAGGATGTAACGCTTGTGAAAAAACGATAGTCGGCATATGGAATAGGAAGGGAATCGACTGAAATCGAGCCGGAGATCCCTTGATCTTCAGAAAATAAAATATTCCCGGTAAGACCGTAATCACCCCGCAAACTAAAATTTCGCCGATCAAGCAGCAGTCCATCGATTGAATAGTTAGTGTTCAGATACGAAGCCTGAGCGGAAAAAGCGATATCATCCACATCGGCAAAATCCAGGGAAAGGGATCCGCTTGCCGAACCGCCTTTCCAGAATATGGACGCGTCCCGAACAGCGATGCGCCCTTTTGTACCGGAGAGGGACATTACGGAAAACGCGTCCGCGTTACCCCGATACGCGGCAACCAAGCGAGGAACATTGAACGAGAACTCCTTAAGATTCGTAGTGACGAATATCTCGGACGTGAGCGAAATATTATTCACTATGGATTTAAAGCGAGGGGAAACTACAAAACCTTTGAGAAAAGGTTGTGCCACAATCAAAATATCGGCGGCAGAGAAGGAGTCAAGGGAAAGACTTGTCTGCAGGTACGGATTAGCAAAAGTGTAGGAGCCTTCAATTTTCACGCGCCCAAGGCGGATGTCGCCTATTGCCTCATTCTCTACGATTTCTTCAAAACGAAGCGCGGAGGCTGAAAAAGAAACAACGTCGGAACCCATCCGTACGCGGGCGTCGACCGCATCAAGCCGTAAATTTCCGATGAATACACTATCGGCAAAAAGCGTCACGGCGTCGCTTTCGGTTGCGAGCCGAAAAACAGCGCTGACTTTAGCCTCTTCCGAGAGCCGAAAATCGGAAATACGCAGAGTCCCCTCAGGGCGTAAAGGGCTAAGAAATATAGAACCGTCAAATTCCAATATTCCCGACGCCGACTTCACTGTGGCGCGTTGCAAGCGAACGACCGATTGGTCGCCTGTCCCCATCAGAACCGCATCGGCGAGCGGTAAGGAAACATTCGAAGGCGAGGAAACCCGCAGATCGAAGCGATAAGAAAATGCCGAGGGCGATGAAAAATCCACCTCCGCACGCCCAGACAGACGCGAGGATAGCCAGGGACTCTGGGCTGCCCAAGATCCGCTTAGATCGACTGTCTGAGAGGGCATAAAGTTTTCCATTACCAGGACAGCGCCGAGCGAACTCGTTTTAGGGTCGAAGCGCAGGCGAAAATCGAAAGGCACTCGGTCCTTTGTTTTTCGCATATCCCAGACACCTTCTGAAAACGAAACTAATACCGCCTGTTTGAGAACCGTGAGACGCGGCGTCTGCAATCGTGAAAACGAAAGAGTAAGGTCTGCTCGGCTAAAATCCGCGGCGGCATCGCCGCGAAGGGTAAAAGCGGTTTTTATCTGTTCAAAACCTGTCGGCAGACGGGTATCACGGTACTCGACGTCCGCGCGAGCATTGACGGAAAAACGTCCTTCACGCGTGAATATTTCTAGCGAAAGACCATCTACCGACGCGCGCGATTTTTTATCGGATACGATGAACGACCCGCCGCGAACCCTAATGCGCGTGTCGGAAGGGAAAGCCATAGAGCTTCCCTCCACTGTGGATGATGGAGAATAAAGGTCGGAAAGCCGACGCAAAAGGTCAGCGTCGCGATCGGCGTCGAAATGAAGTAAGGGACGATCAAGAACCAAACCCCGGAACGCGCTGATCCGCTCTCCACGCACAAGGGCGATGAGGGAATATCCAATCCGCAATCGTTCTACAGAGAGTACAACTTCCCCGTCTACACCGATCAGACGCACATCATGCAAATCGATGGAGCGGAATAGGGACGGCCCCATGGACCGGTATTCAATTTGCCTGCCGAGAGAATTTTCCGCTTTAACTATGAATGAGTCTCGCAGATCCACCATTTTCCGCGAAAGATCTTCTTGCAACGGCCTCAATAAAAAAGCCGTTGCCGCCGTCAGGAGGAGGAAGACGATGAGTTCTGCGATTATCTGTATCGTACCGCGTCTTTTGGAAGCGGGATCGGCGGATGGATGCAACGTCAAGCCTCTGATAAAAATAGCACGTTCATGCGCGAATTGCCATGAGCATTATGCCCGTGCTATACCTTCGGTCGTTATGATTATTCGAAATTTCGTCGTATTCGAAGGCGGGGACGGTACCGGAACTTCCACGCAACTTTCACTCCTTAAAGAACGCCTCGCAAAAGCCGAACGAGGCCCCGCCTATAGTATCGGATACGAACCGACCGACGGCCCCATCGGAGCGCTGGTTCGCAGCGCTCTCAAGGGAGAGACGCGTCTGAAACCGGAAACAGTCGCACGCCTCTTCGCGGCCGACCGCGGCGAACACCTTTACGCAAAAGACGGCGTCGTTGAACGGGCCGCGCGCGGCGAACTGGTCGTTTCTGATCGCTACGTGCCCTCCTCTCTTGTTTACCAGGGTCTAGCCTGTGGAGAAGAAGTGACGACCGCTCTCAACTCTGATTTCCCCAAGCCGGAACTCATCCTTTTTTTCGACGTCGATCCGCACGTCGCGATCAAGCGCATACAGAACAGAGAAGTCAAAGACGAGTTCGAAAAGCTCGATTTCCAGTTGCTGGTAAAAGAACGGTACGAACGTATACTCAGTGCTTATGCCGGAACGGAAACAAGAGTGGCTCGCATCGACGCGTCACTCCCTATAGAAAAAGTATCGGAACTCGTCTGGAGTGAATTGAGGAAACTGCCGATATTCGGTATGTGAGTACCTACTACAGGCCGCGCGTGCTTACGCGCATCCTCGCCGTTCTCGTTGTAGCCCTTTTAGGGACGGCCCAGGCGTCAGCCTATTTCGTGGAGTACAAAGAGCAGTATTACCGGCTCTACCATCTGCATTATATCCAGTATCCCGACGATACGATGGAGAACATCTATTGGCTTGAGAAGGCGCTGAAGGCGGACTTCGCCAATCCGCTCTACGCTATGGCGCTGATAGAAGACGAAGTGCAGTGGGAAAAATACCGAAACCTCTTCATGCTCCACGTGCATTTGAAAATTATCGAACAATACCTATACCTCGGCAATAAATGGAACAAGCGGAACGCCTATTTCTATAACGCCCCTTGGAAAGAGCAAAACCTGGAAAGCCTTGAAACCGCCGAGACTTGCTTCCGGACAGCCCTCTACTATTGGAAGGAAGCCTTGCC
>JBAYHM010000419.1:0-3421 GCA_041666155.1 Treponemataceae bacterium | reverse complement strand
CATTGATAGAAGAAATTGGTTGATCCGCAAAGAATGGAACGAGATGGTTATTAAGGATGCCTCTGTTGCTTTCCGCGTAGGTTTTTGAGTAACTACTCCCGCGCGCCAGTTGGTTTTTGATAAAAGGTGACGTTTCATAATCAAAAAAGCCTTTTGTGTAGTTCCTAAAGGTTGTTTTGCTTTTAGCTTGGACCTTACCTTTTTTAAGGTATTCGATAGCGAAGTTTTCTGCATCTGCCTTTCTCAAACATCCTGTTGAAATGCCGGGAAGGCGTATTCCTGTGTCTGGATCGCGAAAGCGAACATAATAGATACCTTTCTTCCCGGAAGAACGTTTGTATAAGCCGTATTGTTTTGTCATTACCGTAACTCCTTAGCAGGATAGTTAAAGTTGCTAAGGAATCGGTTTTAGGATTTTGGCTACAGTTCTGGCTACATGGGGAATCAATAACAACTAAAAAATAAAACCTTGCCATATAATTGCTTATATAACAAGGTTTTACTAGTTTTTTTGGTCGGGCATCCCGGACTCGAACCGGGGACCCATCGCACCGCAAGCGGTGCGCGTCCCCAAGACTCCAGAAATGTTACCTTTACGGCCTAATTTTTTTGGTCGGGCATCCCGGACTCGAACCGGGGACCCCGAGTCCCCCAGACTCGTACGCTAACCACCTGCGCTAATGCCCGACCAAAAAAACTATCAATAAACCGTTCAGTAGTTTGTACGCTAACCACCTGCGCTAATGCCCGTATGTCCTGGCGTTTCCGCCGGAACGGAGGAGAACGTAACACGCTACGGAAGGGCGTGTCAACACGGGGGCATCCATGCCACCGCAGAATCGCGGTAGCGATTCTGCGCATTGGACTGCGCGCGCATTCATGCGCGCGGCGTTATCCGGGGGGGCTTGGGCTTTGCTGAGCAACATATCGACTGGATAGTGTGGGGGGAAGGGTATATCATGAATCATATCAATGCCTGCGCAAATTCTTCACGTGCTGTTCGGAGAAGATGTCCTCAATCGAACCGTTTCCGTCGCGGGCGAGGGATCGATCGGCGCGTATGTAGGTCGCGTTCTTGGTGAGATGCGCGTTTTTTTCGCGCTCGGCTGCCAAGGGCCTGATCTTTTTTACCACAATCAACGGACGCGGCCGCTTTCCATAGAGTACGGAACGTTGCTGCACCGGCGCGGGTACGGAAGTTTCGCGACCGCTCTGCTGCGCCGAACAATGAGCGCCCATTCGCCGTCTTCCGGTCCGAGCGCCGGCGCCGCATACGCGCTGGGTTTCGCGACGCACGCGTTCCTGGATCGCGCGGCGCATCCGTACATTGTCTGCAAGTCGGGCTGGGTGTCGCCCTCAAAGCCGGAAACGGCGCGATACGCGCGTTGCCACGCTTTTTTTGAGCGCATTTTAGACGTGCAGATGCTGGAAAAGCTGCGCGGCATGGACGCGTCGGCGTGGGATCAGGAAGAAAGGTTGACCCGATACTCGGACACCGAACGAGCGTCTCTGATTGAAGCCGTCGGAGCATCGTTGACGGAGGCGTTTCCCGAACGGGCTTCGGCCGATGTTAAACTCTCGCTTCGGGTCGCCAACGCCTTTTCCGACGCGGAATCCTTCTACCATATGACCAATCCCATGAGAACCTCCCTCAATATGCGCCTGTCGGATGGGTTCGAATACCTTTCCTCCGCTTCGGGACGCGCGTCGGTCGCGCTCATCTATCCGGAACGTTTTCCGCTCGGTATCGATTACCTCAACCTTGCGCGCGCTCCATGGGCGCATCCTTGCCGCGCCGATAAGATCGATCATCGATCCTTTCCTGATATGTACGAGGATGCCGTTCAATACGCCGTTTCGGTTTTCATCCGTATTCTCGGCGGCTTCGTGACCTCTGGTCTTCTTGAAAACGACGCCGCGTTCCTAATAGGAAACGCGGGGCTTTCCGCGGTCGGTGAAGACGGACAGCCCTGCGCTCCGACCCACGCCGAACCTTTGCCGCTGGATTCCGTCCTTGATGAGCAATATCGATTTCGCCTGAAATGGATAGCCGCCCGTGGTCTTCTCAATTGACCGTAGCGACGGCGGCGGTTACAATGCGGCAACTATGGCGTCAGACGAACAGCGTCCCGTGGATCCTCGCGTTTCCGCGTACGCAAAGGTGATGGGCTCCAAGCCTAGTACCGAGAAACGCGCCGTCCCTTTCAACCCTCCGCGTCTTTCTTCCGCAAAAACGGAAAACGAGCCAGTCCCCGCTAAGGCCAAGCCGGAGGTTCCCGAAAAGCCCCGCAGGCCGCCGGTCAATTCCGCTTCCCCTGTTTCGGCGCCTCCAAAGGTTGATGCAGCGAGCGTTCCGCTCGATGGATTCATCAAAACCACGGGCGGCCCCGCAGACCGCGAAGCCGACCGCTCAGCCGATGGAGGGTTCGGCGGTGAAAACAATTATCGCAAAGTAGCCAAATTCCTTGTTCTGATCGGAAAGGAAGAAGCCGCCCGTATCCTCTCCAAGCTTGATCCCGCGCAGGTTGAGCGCGTTTCCCGAGAGTTGGCGACCATCACGCGCATCGAGACCGCTGAGGCGGAAGCGCTGCTTGAGGAGTTCAAGTCGCTGCTCGGCGGATCGACCGGGGCTTTCAATAGAGGGGAGGGCGGACTGGATGCCGCCCGCGACCTGCTGCGCACCGCGTTCGGCAAGGCTAAAGGGGATGCGTTCCTCAAGCGGGCCGTACCCGAATCGGCTGAGAATCCCTTCGCGTTTCTTGAGGATTTCGAGGGTGAGCAGATCGCCCTTCTCCTGAAAGAAGAAGCGGCTCCGGCGGTGGCTCTGATCCTCTCCCGTATGGAACCCAAAACCGCGGCCGCCGTCCTCGGTCGCTTGGAGCCGGCTATTCGCTTGGAAACTATCAAGCGCTTGGCGAAACTTGGAAAAGTATCGCCTGAAGTGATTGAGCGGACAGCAGCCGCGCTGCGTGAAAAGGCCCGCTCTATCGGCAGGGAAACGACGAAAGTCGTGGATGGTCGTTCCGCCCTCGCCGAAATTCTCAAACTCGCCGACGCCACGCTCGGAGATCGGCTTCTTGAAGAACTTGCGGAGGCGGATCCTGAGCTTGGCCGGGACATCAAAGAACGCCTATTCACCCTTGACGACATCATCAAAGTGGAAGACCGCGCCGTCCAGGAAAAACTGCGCACTCTCAGCGACAAGGATATCGCCTTGCTTCTCAAGGGGCGACGTCCTTCCTTCGTGGAAAAAATCCTATCCAACGTTACGGTCGCCCGCCGCGCGATAATAGCGGAGGAGCGGTCCATAATCGGGCCGGTGCCCCGTTCGGAAGCCGACGAGGCCGCTCGGCAATTTTTGGCGTATTTCAGGCAGGGTCGGGAAGAAGGCCGCATCGTTCTTATCGACGACGCCGACCTG
>JBAYHM010000418.1:0-3427 GCA_041666155.1 Treponemataceae bacterium | reverse complement strand
CAAACACAATTACAGGAAGAATACCTCAAGTCTCTCGAGCAGCTCGAAGAGGGTCAGCTCGTAGACGGCATCGTCATCCAGGTCACTGTAGACCAGGTCTTTATCGATGTGGGGTACAAGTCCGAGGGGAAAATACCGCTCGCGGAGTTTACCGACATTCCGAAAATCGGCGACACGGTGTCCGTCGTTCTTATCGCTAAAGAAAACAAACATGGCGAAGTGATCGTTTCAAAACAGAAAGCTGATGTTAAAGTTTTTTGGAAGAATCTCCGTCAGGCGTTCCAGGACCACGCGGTCGTGGAAGGCACGATAGACAAGGTTGTGAAAGGCGGCTACGAAGTCAATCTTGGCTCCGGCGTTCGCGCGTTCCTTCCGATCAGCCAATCCGATTCTCAAAAAGTAGATAAACCCGAGAAACTCCTCGACATGAAGTCCAGCTTCTACGTCGAACGCTTATATTCAGACGGTAAAGTCAATATTGTTGTCAACCGCCGCAAATGGTTGGAAGAAGAAATTGAGAAACGCCGAGAGGCTTTCTATGCCAACACCCAGATTGGCGATGAAGTTGTGGGCGCGGTAAAGAGTTTTACATCTTTCGGTTCTTTCATTGACCTTGGCGGTTTCGATGGACTCCTTCATATCAACGATATGAGTTGGGGTCATGTCACTCGACCGAAAGATTTCGTTAAGAAGGGCCAAGAGATTAAGCTCAAGGTCATTCGTATCGACCCGGTTGAGAAACGCATCAACTTGTCTCTCAAGCATTTTACCGACGATCCGTGGGTTCATTTCGAAGACAAGTATCACGTTAACGACGTCGTAAAGGGTCATGTCACCAAACTCACTGACTTCGGAGCGTTCATCGAGCTTGAAGAAGGCATTGAAGGTCTTGCTCATATCTCTGAGTTCTCTTGGGTTAAGAAGATTCACAAACCTGACGAGATTCTCAAGATTGGCGATGAAGTTGAGTGCATGATTCTCGGTTATGACCTCCAGGCCGGTCGTGTATCATTAGGCCTCAAGCAGGTCACGGCCAATCCTTGGACCGACGTCGCCGCAAAGTACCCCGCGGGGACTCGCCTCAACCGCAAGGTGGTGAAGCTCACCAATGCCGGTGCTTTCGTGGAACTTGAAGAAGGCATCGACGGATTCCTGCACGCCGACGACCTTTCCTGGACCAAAAAAGTGAAGCACCCGGGTAGCGAACTTCAAGTCGGCCAAGACGTTGACGTTATGGTTATCGCTTGTGAAGCGGAAAACCGCTCAATTCGTCTCGGAGTTAAACAACTTTCGGACGATCCGTGGCAGACCTTTGCCGAAGCTTACAAGCCCGGCAGCTCAATTGAGGGAGAAATCTCCTCAATCACTGATTTCGGAATCTTCGTACGCGTACCTGGTGGTATCGAAGGCCTAATTCACAAGTCAAATCTGGTTGAAAACCGGGATGATAACATGGATGAAGCCATGAAGAAATATAACGTCGGAGACAAGATCAAGGCCGTTATTATCGAAATGCAGCCGGATAAACAGAAGATCGCCTTTTCCATCAAAGGATATAATCAAAAAGTCCAGCGGGAAGAATTGTCTCGGTATATCGCCTCGGAAGAAGCGGAAGACCAGACCTATACCCTTGGTGATTTCCTGAAGGATAAGGGCGGCTCTTTCGGCTCCTGAGCCCAATGACATGTTGTCAGCGATCGACGTCCGTAAGTTCAATACGCTTATAGAGATCAATACTCTTATAAACTCGAACTATACGGACGTCAGGTCGCTCCTGACTCAGATCCTTGAATCCGCTACCAGATTAACAGAGGGGGAGGCTTCCAGCCTTCTTCTTGTTGATAAAAACGCCGGCAAATTATACTTCGAGATTGCTCTCGGATCTAAAGGATCCGATATAAAAAAATACTCACTTAATATTGGTGAAGGTATTGCCGGTTGGGTAGCTCAACACAATACATCATTGAACATTAACGACGTGGAAAGCGACAAACGTCATTTTTCGGATATACCTAAAAGTATTGGGTTTCCCACCCGAACAATGCTTGCTGTTCCGATGCGCATAAAAGATGAATGCGTTGGCGTTATTGAACTATTAAACAAAAAAGACGGGAAATATTTTACCGATGATGATCTGCAGTGGCTTGAGATTTTCGCGAACCAAGCTGCTTTAGCGGTACAAAACGCCAAAAGCTTTGAAAAAGCCCGAGAAGAGATCCATTTCCTCCAAGATCAGATACAAACAGATCGCGGATATCATACACTCATCGCGAAAAGCCCGATCATCCTTGAGAAACTCGAGATCATCGACCGGGTGGCCAAGACAGACTCATCTGTTCTTATTCTTGGGGAAAGCGGAGTAGGGAAGGAACTTTTCGCGGAACAAATTCATTTGCGCAGCGCGCGCACTAATGGCCCCTTTGTTCGCGTCAATTGCGCCGCGTTGCCTGAAGGTCTTCTTGAAAGCGAACTGTTCGGTCATGTGAAAGGGGCCTTTACCGACGCGGTTCAGAACCGTCGCGGAAGGTTTGAAATCGCGGACGGCGGCACGATATTTCTTGATGAGATTGGTGATTTGCCCTTAAAGCTGCAGTCAAAACTTCTTCGTGTTATTCAGCAACGTAGTTTCGAAAAAGTTGGATCGAGTGAATCTACGACGGTGGATGTCCGTATCCTCGCGGCAACGAATAAAGATATTGAAAAATTGGTAGAGTCGGGCGAGTTCCGAAGCGACTTATACTACAGACTGAATGTGCTGCCCATTTATATACCGCCGCTTAGGCAACGCACTGAGGATATTCCAGAGCTTGCCGGTTTCTTTCTTAAAAAATTCAGTCGTGAGACAAAAAAGCAATTTGATGGCTTTTCCGATGAAGCTCTTGAATCAATCCTTTCATACTCGTGGCCAGGAAACATTCGCGAACTGGAGAATGCCGTCGAACGAGCCTGTGTGATCGGGAAAAGCCGCTATATTCAAGCACAAGATTTGCTCATCAATAAGCATTTGGGCGCAAGTAGTGGCGCGTCAACTGAAAGCAAAAATCTAAAAATAGCGCTTACCGTGTTTAAAAAACATTTTATTAGGAAAGCGCTCGAAGAAAATAGTTGGAACCAAACCGAGACCGCAAAATCGCTCGATATTCAGCGAACTTACCTGTCCCGGCTGTTGAAAGAACTTGAAATTGTAAACCCCAAGGAGTGACCGTCATGTCAAACACACCTCAAGAAGTAAAGAACGCCCCTAAATTCGCGGATCGCCTTGTCGTTTTCATTCAGAAAAGACGAACGGTTCTGATCACTATCGTGGCCGTTGTTTTTATCGGAATTGCAGTCACGGGCGGTGTCTATCTTTTCATCGAATCTTCGGCGAAGAAAGCGTCTTCCGTTGTTGAATCGCTTGCAAGTCGATATGACGAAATCCGGGCTT
>JBAYHM010000417.1:0-3432 GCA_041666155.1 Treponemataceae bacterium | reverse complement strand
CCATTCAACGCTATAAAGGTCTCGGCGAGATGAATCCGGACCAGCTTTGGGAGACAACGATGGATCCTGATCGTCGTAACATCGTACAAATTCACATGGATGACGCAGTTGAGGCCGAGCGGATTTTTACGACCCTTATGGGGGAACAAGTAGAACCGAGGCGGCTTTTTATCGAAGAAAACGCTTTGAACGTTTCCAACCTTGATGTTTAAGAAGAGGAACACGTATAACCGATGGCTGAGCAGACCGGCAAAGTAATACATATCGCGATCGAGGACGAGGTCAAGACCGCATACCTCAACTACGCGATGTCCGTCATTGTGAGCCGCGCGCTTCCCGACGTGCGCGACGGCTTGAAGCCCGTTCACCGGCGTCTTTTGTACGCTATGGACGATTTAGGGCTGAGGCCTAACGCCGCAACGAAGAAGAGTGCTCGTATCACGGGTGATGCGATGGGAAAGTACCATCCGCATGGTGACCTTTCGTTGTATGACGCTCTCGTCCGTATGGCGCAAGATTTCTCTCTTCGCTATCCCTTAGTTCATGGTCAGGGAAACTTCGGCTCGGTCGACGGTGACCCACCCGCGGCTTCTCGCTATACCGAAGCTAAACTTTCCCGCGTCGGCGACGAGATGCTTCAGGACCTTAAAAAGGAAACGGTAGACTTCGTCCCAAACTATGACGACTCGTTGAAGGAACCGTCAGTCCTCCCTGCCGCTATCCCGAACCTTCTGGTGAATGGATCCAGCGGCATCGCCGTCGGTATGGCAACGAATATGGCACCGCATAACCTTGTAGAGGTTTCGGATGCTATCTGCGCTCAAATTGATAATCCCGACATAACTATTGAAGCTTTGATGCAGTTTGTGAAGGGGCCGGATTTCCCCACGGGCGGTATCATTTACGGTCGACGCGGTATAAAAGAAGCTTTCCAGACCGGACGCGGGAAAATTGTTGTCCGCGGAAAATTCCAGATTGAGACCGCTAAGACTGGTAAAGAAGCTATTATTTTTAACGAAATTCCCTACAGCGTGAATAAGGCTAACCTTATCATCCGTATAGCGGAATTGGTTCGGGATAAGATTATTGATGGCATTTCCGATTTACGGGATGAGTCAGATCGTGACGGCATGCGCATTGTTATCGAGCTGAAAAGAGGCGCGATTGCCAAGATTGTTCTGAATCAGCTTTTCTCACATACGGCATTACAGTCCAGTTTTGGCGCGAATAACCTCGCGTTAGTTCAGGGAAAGCCTAAATGCTTGAACCTGAAAGAATTAATTCATTATTTCATTGAGCATCGCGTCGAAGTCGTAACGCGACGGACTATTTTTGATCTGCGTAAAGCGGAAGAACGCGCTCATATTCTGGACGGCTTGGTCATAGCGCTCGCCAACATCGACGAGGTTGTAGCTATCATCAAGGCTTCCAGAGATATCGACGTAGCCAAGAAGAAACTCTGTGACCGTTTCCTATTAAGCGATATCCAGGCGCAAGCCATCATAGATATGCGGCTTGGTCGCCTGACCAGTCTGGAAGTAGAAAAACTTCAGGCGGAATTGGCCGAACTTCAAACTCTCATCGCGTATCTCAAATCCCTCCTTGCGGATCAGAAAAAACTTCTTGGAGTGATTAAAGATGAAACGAAGATAATCTCGGATAAGTTCGGGGATCCGCGCCGAACAGAGATCGTCGCGGATGAGGTGGAGTCGATAAATATTGAAGACCTCATCAAGAAAGAAGAGATGGTCGTTCTCATCTCCAACGTCGGCTTCATAAAGCGTGTGCCGGTTTCCGCATACCGTAGCCAAGGCCGCGGCGGTAAGGGCATGAACAGCGCAAAGCTGGTTGAGGACGACGTCGTTGAGCAGTTATTCGTCGCGTCGACTCACGACTACATCATGTATATTACCAGTATGGGAAAAGCCTACTGGATGAAAGTTCACGAGATTCCTGAAGGTTCTCGGATTTCTCGAGGTGCGCATATCAAGGCCCTCTTACCTGTTTCTCCGAATGAGGAAATCACAACGGTTGTCGCTCTTAAGGACTTCACTGAAGAGGAAACCCTTTTTATGGGTACCGCTCGCGGTGTCGTGAAAAAAGTGAAGACGATCGAATTTGTGAACGCAAAGACCCGCGGGATCATCGCGATTAATTTGGATGAGGGAGACAAGCTGGTAAGTGCTTTGCTTACCAAGGGCAAGGATGAGGTTGTTCTCATTTCTCGCAAAGGCCAGGCACTTCGCGTCAATGAGGCTCAGGTTCGTTCAATGGGCCGCGCGTCTCGTGGTGTCGGCGGTATACGACTGGATTCGGATGACGAACTAACCGGAGTGTTGCGAGTAGACAACACGCAAAAGATGCTCGTACTCTCTGAATACGGTTACGGCAAACGTGTTGATTTTTCCGAGTTTACCATGCACGGACGTGCTACCGGCGGTCAAAAGATTTACACAATTTCCGAAAAAACCGGAGAGATAGTCGCTTGCGCGACGGTGACCGAGGGTGACATGATCATGTGCCTTACGAGCCAGGGTAAATCGATCAAGCTTGAGTCCGATGAAGTTAACCTGATGGGCCGATCAGCACAGGGTGTTCGCGTCGTTTATATCAACAAACCGGACTTTGTGATCGGGGTCGTACGTGTGGCACGAGATGAAGCCGATGACAATCTTGAGGTTCCTGATGAGGCTTTGTCTCAGACCCCAGACGACATAGTTCCGGGGGAAACAGAAGCTGAAATTGTTACTCCTGAAGATACTGAGCCGGACGTTAACGAATCGGACGATAGTGAAGAATAATTCCAACACTTAAGTACATGTTAACAGGTCCTTGGAACATTACCGTTCCAAGGACCTGTTTGTTTCACGTGAAACAACTGAGTTTTTGGGGTCGCATTATCAGAACTTCGATTCAACTCTCTGTAGATGATAAAATGCGTCCATTAGCCAGGGATGCACAACTTTGAGTAAGTGTTTATTCACTACGAGATATTGTATGAAAGTAGCTGCACCTGCTTCGAGCGAGGTAGAAAGGCCTTTTGTTATTTCGTTGAGGTATGGGGGCTCTCCTTCCTGATCCCAGTCAATTTTATCTGCTAAGAAGACAGCCATATCTAACCGTGTCGCATTGCCTCGCAAAGTTGTGTGGCAAGCAATAGAGTTTAAAATTTCTTCGTCCCCAATACCGAAATATGTATGCGCAAGTTCCCTCGAAAGTTTTTGGTGGAGCAGCATAGGAACTTGTCGCTCTTCAGGAAGAATAACAATTCCGAAGTACTCCGAAATCGGTATTCGTGAGTCAATGGGAAAAACGGTGCTTATATCGTGGAGAATTCCGGCAGTCTTCGCTTTTTGAGCATCAATTTCAAAGCGGTGAGCCAAGGCTACCGCTTTCGATGAAACAGAAATTGAATGTTCAACTGTGTGGAAT
>JBAYHM010000416.1:0-3453 GCA_041666155.1 Treponemataceae bacterium | reverse complement strand
TCGGGATATTTGGCGGGAGAAATTGTAGCCAAGAGCGTTATTGAAAAATAACTCGTTCGCGATCATTTGAATCGCTCTGAACTGATAGTTTGAGCTGTTTCGGGGGCAACCCGCTTCCGAGACAGCTTGCATTTTTATCCCTAAGCGGCATCAATAGTAATCACATGAGATATCGAATAGGCAGCATCTCAAGGTTGATCGGCGTAACGACCGAATCTTTACGGAACTACCAGCGTTTCGGAATCATCGAATCGCAAGATGACAGGAAAAGCGTTTACAAATGCTTCGATCCCATATCCGTAGGGAAGCTGCTCGCGATGCGAAAGCTGCAGACGATGGGGTGTCGTTTGGCGGACGTTTCAGAATCGATGAAAGAGTATTCTCTTCGACAGTATTCACAAGCGCTTCGCTCAAACCTGCAGGACGCTAAGTCAAAGCTGGATTACCAGAGATGTCTCATTGAGAGAATGCAGAGCCACCTGTCGTTCGCCGAGAGCGTTTCCGACTGCGAAGGGGCGGCGTTGGATCCTGCCGAATGCCGAAGCAAAATTCGCGTCGACATGAGTCCGGCGTATTATTGCTTCGATTATTTGATTGACGACGCGATCGATGTGGTCGATTCTCGCGTGGATCAGTTCGTCCAATGGACGCAATATATGCTGTTCGTCCTGAATTACTCGCCCTGCACCTTGGATGGCCTCACTAACGGCATCAGTCCGCTCAAGATAGGTTTAGCGGTCGAGGAAAAGTACGTTACGCTTTTAGGTCTGGATATTTCACCTCCCGTCTACCTGCGTCCAGCGAAGTTGAGCGTTATGTGTCCAATCCGGCATTTACTCAACGGAAAAACGCTCGGAGACGCGGCTGAAGAAATCTCGAAGTTTATGGGCGACAACGGGTTATCGGCGGTGGATGGGGCCTATTACGTAAACGAAATTTCCTATCACCGCAAATCGGAAGAGTTCTTTTTCAGCAATCTCTACATACCCGTACAATGAAAAAAGGCCGCCCCACCCGGAGCGGCCCTCTTCCTTCCTACTTCGCCAGCAGCCGGTTCAGCCGCTTCACGAAATCCGCCGGGTCTTTGATTTTTATGCCTTCCACCAGCAGCGCCTGATCCAGCAGCACGCCCGCGACGTCGGCGATTTTTTCCTCGTCATCCACGCCTTTAAGCGCCGCCAGGATCGGATGCTCGCCGTTAACTTCAAGGATCGGCTTCACGTCCGGCATCTCCGTTTGACCCATCGCGCGCATCATCTGCGCAAACTGGATGCTCGGATCGTTCTCATCGGCGACGATGCAGGAGGGGGAATCGTGCAGGCGTCGGGAAAGCTTCACGTCTTTGACGCGATCGCCTAACGCTTTCTTGAGCTTCTCCACGACCGGCGTCATTTCCTTCTCCACATCCTTGTTCTTTTCGGCTCCCAGTTCGTCGTCGGCTCCCGAGCGGTTGACGGCCTTGAGTTCCCAATCCTTGAATTTTCCGATGGAAGGCACGACGATCTCGTCGATGTCGTCGTGCATCACCAGGACTTCAATACCCTTGGCGCGGTAGGCTTCAAGGAGCGGCGATGCCTTGAGCGTTTTCTCGTCACCACCGACTATGTAGTAGATCGATTTCTGGTCGCTCTTCATGCGGCCGACATAGTCGGCTAGACTCGTCCAGCCTTCCACGACCGAGCTCTTGAAGCGCACCAGTTCCAGGATGGCGTCCTTGTTGGCGAAGTCCTGGTAAAGGCCTTCCTTGAGCGGCCGGTTGTACTCGTTGACGAAGGTTTCCCACTTTTCTTTATTGTTATCCGCCATAGCCTTGAACTCGGAGAGGAGTTTCTTCACTGAGGCGTTCTTGATGTTCATGAGTATGCGGTTCTGCTGGAGTATCTCGCGGCTTATGTTGAGCGGGAGATCTTCCGAATCGATGACGCCGCGCACGAAGCGGAGCCAGGTCGGCATCAGTTCCTTGTCGTCGTCGGTGATGAACACGCGCTTGACGTAGAGCTTCACACCCGCCTTGTAGTCCACGTTGTAGAGGTCGAAAGGGGCTTTTTTTGGGACATAGAAGAGGGTCGCGTATTCCAAGGTGCCTTCCGCTTTGGTGTGCACATGGAAGAGCGGCTCTTCGGTGTCGTGGGAAATCTGCTTGTAGAACTCGGTGTAATCTTCGTCCTTCAGATCGTTCTTGGACTTGCGCCAGATTGCGGAGCCGGAATTGATCTGCTCGACTTTGATCTTGGAGCCCTTTTCCTTACCCTTGTCGTCCCATTCCTTTTCGTCGAAGGTGAGGTAGATCGGGAACGCGACGTGGTTGGAATAGCGCTTTATGATGTCCTCGATCGACCATCGATTTGTGTATTCGATTCCTTCTTCGTTGAGGTGGAGGAGTATCGTCGTGCCGTGTCCGTCGCGCGCCGCCTCTTCTATATCGAAGCCGTCTTTACCGTCGCTGATCCATTTCCAGGCTTTTTCCTCGCCGGCTTTGCGGCTGGTGACCTCGATCTTGTCGGCGACCATGAACGCGGAGTAGAACCCGACGCCGAACTGGCCGATAAGGTTGGAATCCTTTTTGGCGTCCGCGGTGAGTTTTTCAACGAAGGCGCGCGTCCCCGAACGGGCGATCGTGCCTAAGTGCTCTATAAGGTCTGTCTCGTTCATGCCGACGCCCGTGTCGGAGATCGTGATGGTCTTTGCGTCCTTATCAAAGGATATATCGATGCGGGCGTTGAACGCGACGGCCTTGTACGCGTCGTCGGCGACGGTCAGGTACTTGAGCTTATCCAAGGCGTCGGACGCGTTGGACACGAGCTCGCGGAGGAAAATCTCTTTGTGCGAGTACAGGGAATGGATGATGAGGTGCAGCAGTCTGCTCACCTCTGTCTGGAATTGATGAACTGCCATGGTACGGAGACTCCTTGCGAATCGCGGAATTGAAGTTTGACTTGAAGATACTAAAGGAAGGGGTCAGGCGGCAAGCGATGTTGTTGCGCGCGGCGACTTCTGTGGTAAGATTGAACAATGAAATCGATTCAAAACCAAGTTGCCTTGGTGACCGGCGGAGCGAGCGGTATCGGACGTTTGATTGCCCTGGCTTTCGCTGAACGCGGCGCGAAGGTTGCCGTTTGGGACGTGAATGAAGCGGCGCTTCGGAAGATAGAGGCGGACGCGAAGGAAAAAGGCGTATCGATCCTGGGGATGCGTTGCGACGTGTCCGACAAGGACGATGTGTACGCCCGGGCTGCCGACCTTGCCGCCGTCCTTGGTCCGGTGGACATCCTGGTGAACAACGCGGGCATCGTTTCCGGTTCCAAGTTTTTGGAAACGAGCGATGAAAAAATCCTCCGCAGCATGAACGTCAACCTTCTGTCAAACTTCTGGACGGACAAGGCCTTCCTGCCCTCGATGATAGAGCGGAACCGCGGGCACCTGGTGACGATCTCCTCGGCGGCGGGCATCATC
>JBAYHM010000415.1:0-3544 GCA_041666155.1 Treponemataceae bacterium | reverse complement strand
TCGGCTCCATACTTGACCGTCGGGAAATGACCCCATACCTGCTGCGCAACTGCGGCGGCTACGATTCAGCGCTGCGTAAGGCGTCGCTCATGATGGCCAACCGCGGCTTCGATCTCTTAAACGGAGAACCGCAGCCGGGAGAAAGAGAACGCGCTTCGGACTATGTGCGGCAAGCCGTCGACTATTTCATCGGTTGGCTTTTTCCCTTCGTGCGAAACCAGCTTCGGGCCCTCGCCCGGCTCGATACCCCGCAACGGGACCTGTACGAAAAATCGATTGGATCGATTGAAAGTCTTGAGAGAACGCTTACCGAAAAATCTTTTTCAGACCTGGTCGGCGAAGACCCTCGCCACCTGTTTCTTCTTTCTTCTTCCGTAAAATATCCCAACCTGTTTCGGGGCTATAAAGGAGGACTCGACACCGTCCCTCCCGAATGGCAGAAAGCCGGCTGCGCAATCCTCAAAATGTGTCATCTTATAAAAGCGATTGAAGAAGACAGCCAAGACATCAATGACTACGCGCAGCTCGGCATATTCCTGGAGTCGCAAGGAAAAAGCCTCATTGACTTGTTCGATTTCGACTGGAACGCGCCTGACCCCATTCCCGACGACGAGAACGCGCGTCGGGCCTTTGTCCGTTTATCGATGTTCTTCCACAAACTGAAAGAATCTGTCGCCTGCGACGGAAAAACCGGCGGCCTCGTGTTCGATAGCGGCGACGGAGTGCGGGTCCCGATGGCGGCCGTGAAAGCGCGACTAAAAAGCCCGGAGAGCATGTTCGCCAAGCTGGGTAAGGACGCGGAAGAAGAAGCGTACAACATCCGCGACATCCTGGCGATCACCTTTCTATTACAGGACAGAGAGGATGCGCTGACTCTTTTTCACGCGTTGCAAAAACGGGGCGTCATCCTCCAGGAAAACACCGTCTCCACATCGATCACCCAGACCTTGTTCAAAACGCCCTCGGAGATGGAAGAGGCAATCCGGCGCCTTATGCAGAATCTTTCCTACAGCGGCGGCTCCCAAGAAGTTCCGACAATCGACGAAGTCCGCGCCAATGCCGTTGAGTTCTTCAACGCCTTGAACGTCAATGCCGTGAAAAATCCACATTCGGCGAATCAGCATCGCAAGTTCCAGTGCAAGATTATTTTTTCCCTGCCTATACACCGGGAGGCTGAGACGCTGCGCATTCTTGTACCGGGAACGGTCGACTACGCGGCGCGCGACCGAAAGAAGATTGTTACCCAGCAGCATACCTTGCCCGTTGAACTGCGGATTTCCGATCGGCGCAGCTGGGAAGAATCCGAACAAACGGGAGAGGCGCACCACGACGCGTATAAATGTCGTCAGCTTATTTCGCTTATGAACAGGCTGTTTGATCCTTCCTTCCGCTTTCCTCAAGACGCGGAGGCTCAGTTACGGAAGGATCAGGACATGCTATTCTCTTGAATTAAACAATCCGACGGCGGTTCCAGCCGTGTTCCTTCACGCTGTACAGCGCTTTACCGGACGCTATTCAAAGACAACGCTTATGACCTTATATTGAGAGTGAATCACCTTCAGGGAGGCCGTCATGCCTGCATCAAAAGTCGCTATCGTTCGCTGTGATACGTATGAGGAAAACCGCGTGTACGAGGCGGTTAAAAGGGCGGTGGACTTGCTCGGCGGCATCGATTCCTTCGCAAAAAAAGGCGAGCGGATACTGCTTAAGCCGAATATTCTCACCGGTTCAAAGCCGGAGGACGCGGTAACTACTCATCCGGCCGTTTTCTACGCCATCGTCCGGCTGCTCACGGAAGCCGGCGTCAACGTGAGCTACGGTGACTCTCCCGGTTTCGGAAAACCTTCGGAGGCGCTGACCAAATGCGGACTCACCGAAGTCGCGTCCCGTTTCGGACTCAAGCTTGCGGATTTTGAGAAAGGCCGCGCCGTTGAATATCCGGAAGGGATGATCGCTAAACAGTTCGATATAGCGAACGCGTGCCTTGAGGCCGACGGCATCATCAGCCTTCCGAAAATGAAAACTCATCAATTGACCAGAATCACCGGGGCGATAAAAAACCAGTTCGGCTGCGTCTACGGCCTGAACAAGGCCGCCTTCCATATGAAAGTGCCCAATCAAGTGAACTTCTCAAAGATGCTGGTCGATCTGAACCACGTACTGAAGCTCAGGCTGTTCATTATGGACGGCATAGTCGCGATGGAAGGCAACGGTCCGCGCGGCGGCAATCCGGTAGCCATGAACTGCGTCATCGTCTCTTCGGATCCCATAGCGATGGACAGTACCTTCTGTAAGTTGATCGATCTTGACCCGGAATTCATCCCGACGATCACCTACGGAAGCAAGACCGGACTCGGCAACTACAAACCGGAAGACGTGGAACTGGTCGGGGATGACATCGCCCAATATATAAAACCGGACTTTGACGTCGTGCGTAAACCGGTTATCAATATTTCAGGCAAACGTAAATTTCCGCACTTCATCGGAGACGCGATATTTCCGAGGCCGGTCATAGACACGGCAATCTGCGTAAAATGCGGTGTTTGCGTCTCATCCTGCCCGGTTGGTGAAAAAGCTCTTGCGTTCCGCAACGGCAAGAAAGAAGCGCCGGCCTATAACTATCGCCACTGCATCCGCTGCTATTGTTGCCAAGAGATGTGCCCGTACAAAGCGATCACCGTAAAGAAACCGTTCTTGGGTCGGATACTGACGGGAAAGTGATATAGCAATTTTTCTTGACGCCAACTAAAAACAGGGTTAGAATCATGCATAACCAGTGAGCAATCACTGATAATCAGCATTCGACATCGGGAATAGAATGGCGACAAATGCTATAGCACTTAAACTTGTCCAATATATCGCGGACAAGAATATGCAAGTCGGCGCAAAACTCCCCCCTATTCGGGAGTTGGCCGCGATCCTCGAATGTAACCAGAGCCAACTGCGTTCCGGGCTCATCACCCTTTCGGCTTTGGGCGTCGTGGACATGCATCCGCGGGCGGGGTCTTTCATAAAGCGATTGTCGCCGAGCGATCTGGATACGCTTTTCTTGTTGTTTTTCCGCTTTGGGATGCCCGGAGAGCAGACGGATGTCGCCAACGCCTATTCGGTAAAAAGGCTGTTGGACAAAGAAATCTTCATCAACGCGGTTAAATACCGAACCCCGAATGATCTGTTTCATTTGGAGGAAAACCTCGCCAAACAAGCGGCCTCAATCAGCGACATTGAGGCCTTTATCGCGACGGACGAGGAGTTCCACAGATATTTGGCGCAAATTATCCGCAATCCCTTACTCGTATTCTTTCAGGACGCGATCCTTGTGATCATCCGTCCCTATAGGAGAAAAAACTTGACTCCGGAGGTTAATCAAGAATCATACGGAAGCCATGTAAAACTCTACGAAGCCATCAAAGCGCAAAATCAAGAGGAAGTGGAGAAGTTAGCGGTTCTCCATTCGATGGCCCGGTTGAATCGGTTGAAGGAAAATGGAGAAAGTCGTGGATATCAAGGATAACTGCTACATAGGCGCGACTGTGACAAGCGA
>JBAYHM010000414.1:0-3634 GCA_041666155.1 Treponemataceae bacterium | reverse complement strand
CTACTTCAAGAAAAAGGTTTGCAAATTCTGCACCCAGAAACTTAAGATTGATTATAAGGATTCGGATGGTCTCCGCCGTTTTACCACTGAACGCGGCAAAATCCTTCCTCGCCGCATTACGGGAACCTGTGCGAAACACCAGCGGTCGCTCGCGCTCGCGGTCAAACGCGCTCGTGTAATCGCTATTCTTCCTTTCGTAGCCCAATAAGTATTGATATGACGGGGCCTCACGCCGCGCTCGTAAGAACGTACGTGCCGGCCTTAGTCGGTGCGGGGGCTTCCGTGTTAATAGCACGAAGTCTTCCGTTTTCTCCTTTTTTTTTAGTTCCGATTGGTATTGTAGCCTTAACGCGGGGTGCTTTACCCTTGGTTCTTACTGTATTTCTTACGGTTGCGATAAACCTTTTCACTGTTTTTGTTTCGATCGGTTCGGAAGTTGCGCGGATTAATATGGTTTCTCTCATTTCCGATTCCGCCTATTTTCTAGTGCTTGTATCGTCTTTTTCATGGGCTGCCTATCACAACGATGAAAGTGAACGCAGGTTTTTTTCTCGACTAAGCTGGCGGTTTGTTTTCGCCGCGATCGGGTCGTCTCTCGTACTGTTCCCGATCATTTTAATTGCACGCCGCGATCAATCCTTGGTGGCGTTTTTTAATATTCAAGCCGCGGCAATAGCCGACGCTTTCAAGGCAGGTGCGGGTTCGGACGTCGTGCAGCGTTCACTCATGGAAAAAGAAATGACGGTAGAATCTATCGCAAAGACATTTAGTCTTGTCATTTCTCGTGGTGCCGTAATCGGACACTTAATTTTTTTTGGAGTTAGTTGGCGTATTGCATTTGTAATTGCTTCTTTTCGCCTTCCTAGCCTGAGGACGCGCCATTTTTTTATGTTTTTTCGTAATGACGCCTTTCTGGTTTGGGTTTTAATCTTTACACTAATCGGCGTCATGTCTACGAAAATGATTGGAAATGAGATATTCGTAGCGGTCGTGTGGAACCTGTTGCTGCTTTGCGTATTTCTCTACGTCATTCAGGGGATGGCGATTGTAGCGTATAATCTATCGCGGCCGGGTGTTCCAGTTATGTTGCGCCCCCTTGTTGTGTTTCTCGCCGCGTTAATTATTTTTAGACCTGGAATCAATGCGGCTGCCGCCGTCGCGTTAGCGATTGTCGGCGTCGCTGAGAATTGGTTGCCCTTGAGGGTGCCCATCAATAATGAACCGCCTTCTACTCCGGAGGCGTGAGAGGATCGCCGGTCCTTTCATCGTTCAAAAAGGCAAAGGAGCTCGATCACATGAAAGTAATTCTGAACAAAGATGTTCAACCCCTTGGTGAAGAAGGCGATGTAAAAGACGTCGCGGCTGGGTATGCTCGCAATTACCTGTACCCGCGCGGACTGGCTCTTCCCTATACCGATAAAACGGTAAGGATTTTTGAATCACGCCGCGCTGAAATTGAAGCACGCAAGGCTGCCAAACGCGGTGACGCCGGCGCTCTCAAAGAGAAGCTTGAAGCACTCGAAATCACTCTGTTAATGCCCGCCGGTGCTAACGGAAAGCTGTATGGCGCCGTCACCAACCAGACCGTCGCCGATGAACTTGCCAAGCACGATTTCAAGATTGAACGCAAGAAAATTGAGTTGCCCGGCAATTCTTTTAAAAGTGTTGGCCGCTACCGCGTGAACGTGAAACTCTACGAAAACCAGAATGCGGAAATCACGGTCATTGTTCAGGGTCAAGGCCATGCAAACGAGTCTAAGGGAGCTAAACGCTCCGCTCCGGTTGTCGCCCCGGTTCCTGTAGCCCCCCCCGCAACCGTTCCGACGGACACTGCTCCCGCCGCCGTACAGTAATTTTTCGTAACTGATGGTTGCGTCGACGCTTAAGGATCGTATCCCGCCTCATAACGATGAAGCCGAACAGGCAACGTTGGGCGCGTTGCTCCTTGACGACGACGCAATCACCGTTGCTATTCGCTATCTCCGCGCAAATGATTTTTATTCAAACGCCAACCGACGAATATTTCAGGCGATTCTCAACCTTTTCAATAAAGGTCGGAAAGCCGATATTATTACCGTTGTTGATGAACTACGTCAGGAAGGCGAATTAGACGGAGCTGGCGGACCGTCATATATCGCGTCGCTCACAGATGTTGTACCGACGAGCGCGAACATCGACTACTATGCCCGCATTGTCCAAGACCGTTCCATTCGGCGCGCCTTATTGAAAATCGCGGCCGAGATTACCGCGAAATCCTTCGATGATGCGAACGAAAGCCGAATGTTACTTGAAGAAGCTCAGCGCTTCATCTTTGACCTTACCGACAGTCGCCAAGCGCTCACCTTTAAAAGCGCAAAAGAAATCATTCCGAAAACTATAGAGGCGATAGAACGACTTTATAACACAAAAGATGCATTTACCGGTGTTCCTTCGGGGCTTGCGGACCTTGATGCTATGACCAGCGGTTTTCAGCGTTCAGAGCTTATTATTATCGGGGCTCGACCATCAGTCGGAAAAACCGCGCTTGCTTTAACAATTGCCGCAAACGTCGCTATTAAGGAACGTGTTGCCACCGCGTTTTTCACGCTGGAAATGTCGGATATGGCGCTTATGCAACGTCTCATCGCGAGCGAAGCTCGTATTAATTCAGAAAATATACGTACCGGTCTTTTGAAGCCGAGCGATTTTCATAGCTTAATGGAAGCGGCTGGGCGGATTTATGACGCCCCCCTTTACATAGTCGATATGCCGAATATGAAGCTCCTTGACCTTCGTGCCCAGGCACGAAGGCTGCGTGCGCAACAAAAGGTAGAGATCATTTTCATCGACTACTTGACTCTTATTTCGTCGGAAAACTATGATTTACCACGTCATGAGCAAATTGCCGAGATATCTCGCTCTTTAAAAAGCCTAGCGCGCGAATTGGACATCCCTGTTGTCGCGCTTTCCCAGGTTCGCCGTGATGCGGAAGGTAAAAGGCCAACTTTATCAGATTTACGTGAATCGGGTTCTATCGAACAGGACGCAGACGTTGTTATGTTCCTTCACCGCGAACGAGAAACTGAGCGCAAGGGCAGTGAAGAACGCGGCAAAGCGATTCCTACAGAGTTGATACTTGCGAAACAGCGTAACGGACCGGTTGGAACTGTCGACATCGTCTTCCTTCCGAGTTACACTAAATTTGAATCATTGACGAGAACCGGTTCCTAACGGTTTGCTGCAAGGGGGGGAATATGCCTTTCGCTCGTAGTTATGATTTTGACATTCTTATCAATGAAGCTGAACGTTTAGTTCTTGCTGAACTTGAGCGACAATTGGATACGCGCTCGGGCGAAACCATTTGCCTCTGCGAAGATTGTGTGCTTGATATGGCGGCTTACACTCTCAATGCCGTGAAGCCGAGGTACCGAGTTTCGCTATTAGGTTCTATGTACGCGGCACACGCGATGGATGAGGAGTCTTATGCCAAAGCTGTTCGAACTGCCGTAACTCAAGCGATAGACAAGGTCAGCAAAAACCCCTCGCACGATTAACGGTGAGATCAATCTTTTGTCAGGGGACCAGTAAGTATTGTATTCCCTTGGCGGACGAGTTCCCAAGAATCCTTGAAGAATCTTAGAACGGCCTGTGTAGT
>JBAYHM010000413.1:0-3654 GCA_041666155.1 Treponemataceae bacterium | reverse complement strand
GCGACTTTCTTTTCCTTGAAAAACGCGGAGGCCTTGCGCGCGCCGAATTGTCCTGAGCGTTCCTCATCGCCTCCGAAGGCAAACCAGATATCCCGTTTCGGCTTGAAACCGGTTTCCGCGAGTTTTTCCGCGGCTTCCAAGGCGCAAATAAGACTGTTTTTAGTATCCAGCGTCCCGCGAGCCCAAACGTAGCCGTCTTTCAGCTCTGCGCCAAAAGGATCGACGCTCCACTGCGACCGTTCTACCGGGACAACATCGTAATGCGAAAGCAGCAGAACCGGCGGCTCAATGACGGCAGTCCCCGGGACTTTTGTCCCCGGCCATCGATACGCTACCGCAAACGGACTGATAACGTATCGTTCCGTCACCGCATGAAAGGCTGGATACGTCGTCACCAGGAAGTCCTGGAATTCAGTCAACTTCGCTTCAGCGGCAATCCGGGCCGCGTCAGCCGCCGCCCCCGTTCCGTCAGCCTCTTCCGGCCAATCCGTGCGTATTCGAAGGGCCGCGCGGAAGCGGTCGAGCGCCCCGTCAGGTATATCATTTGCGGATATTGCTTCTTTCATCCGTCGATTGTAGCCGCGTCTCGGATTCATCCGCAAGCGTAAAAAAAGTATTTGTCGTTGTTTTTGATCAATGTATTTCTCTGCCGCGCAGCTTCCGAAGCGCCTTTATTGGCGTATCAATAGGCCCTGGTGGGCAGGAAGGAGCATTGTAAGGAAGGGTTCCAGCGGGACAAGAATCGCCGTTTGATAGGATCTTCTATGCGCTAGACCGCCGTAATGCCAATCCCGGGGATAAGAAACTTGGCCTGCTTTGACCGGGTTCTCATCGATATAATCGAAAACTTGCAACAACTCCCGTAGCGTCCCTATGACGCGTGAAAAAAACCGCCCCTGCCATAGATGGCCTTTCAAACAGTGAATGCGATTGTACGTCATCGCAAATACGCCCATCACCCATTGCATAATTCTAGACAGACTCGACTTATTTGTCGGTCTGATAATGAGATGGAAGTGGTTTCCCATGACGGTGAAGTTTTCGATTTGAAACGAATACTTTTCCTTTGCGCGTTTTATGACGTCAAGGAACAGCGTTTTCATTGCGGCATGATCTAAGCGCATCTCTTGATGATTGATCCGGGCCGTCACATGATACCGCGATCCGTCGACAAGGTGTCTTGGTTGTCTCATACCGCATATAGAACTGTTTTCGTGATTCTGCTTTACCGTGATAAGATTGAAATATGAAAAAGGTCTGTCCCTGGGGGAGTTCGATTGGTACTACAAAGTGGGGAGAGATACACATTCGCACATCGCTCTCGTATCGAGCGTCGAATGGTACGACGATGGTCGGGTGAGAGATGTTTTCTTGATTGAGGCGACATATGGGAAGGAGTCAAACAAGGGCTACACACAACAAGCAAAAAAAACAGGACACTTAACACTTGAGTATCCATTAAGTGGGCCTCAACATTATCATTTAGTTCGGTTACGCAGGTAAGAGGCATATATGCGAAATATCAGTATCCTGTTTGTGTTATTTGTTCTGAATTTAACTACGGTTGCTCTCGAACCGAGTACCATTGAAACGAATCCGAAGCGATTATATACTTTTTTGGAAATTGATCAAAAAGACCAATTGTTTACTGATGGACCTGGCGAACATCCGGTACGCCCGATATTTGAAGGGGAGTTGGGTGTTAGTTTTTTTATGAAGGATCAAACAGTTAGGAGGTATTCGTATTCTTTGGAAAAAGTTAAAAAAATACATTATGCCAATTTGGAAGACTATAATTGGACTGTGACGACTACGGCAAATAGCAGATTTACACTCAAGGCAGGAACTGTTTTCAGTATTGCAAGAATTGAAAGTGATTACCTCTCTCATACGAAAAAGGTACCGCTCAAGGATCCTTTTTTTATTGCGCTAATTGATAATCTTGTGTTGTATAAAGATAATAACAAGTCAACCATTGCATACTATTCTGTTGCAATAAACGTTGATGGCACTTTCACCGAACGGAATCATGCCGAAACGCTGGAACTTGCGGAATCCGGGTTGTCTGGTCTCATGATAAAGGATGGATATCTCAATTACAAAGGCATTAGGTTGGATAGTCGTGTAGAACAATTTGATGATGACGGTAATCAATATTCTGGTGGTCTCGTTAGGTGTTTTGATTCTCAGTATGGAATCCTGCGCCCTGAGGAGTTTAAATATTTTTCGTATTTCTTCGACCCCGAAGGAAACCTCTTTGTTCTCGATTATACGAAGGACGCGGACCAGCATCCGGTCTTCTATTACGCGGGTCGTGACTGGGGGTACCGCGAGAATTCAAAAAAGGCGGTGACGACCGAAGGCGGATTGCGGATACGGCTACGGGCAAGTACCGACGCATTCGTGATTGACACAATGAAGGAAAACCAGAACGTAACGATCCTAAAGACTGGGAAAACCGAAACGATCGGTGGTATCTCGGCGCCTTGGTACCGTATTAAAACGACCGACGGAACCATCGGTTGGTCCTTCGGGGGATATATTCGCGTAAGGGAATAGATCGCATTTCTCTCGATGCGTACGTCTTTTTTAGAACGGCGGTAACTGGTGGATAGATTTTTTCTCGCGGCGGTTCTTTGCGCAGTTATGTCTCACATTGCTATTGCTGATCCCTTTCTTGCCCCGCAATCCGTGGTAACTCTGGAGTTCGGTGATGCCCCTTCAAAATTGGGTTCCTCGGGCTTCGGCGAAGACGACTGGAAGCTACTGTTCTTTTCGGTTGGCGCCGATGACACTATCGCTGTTCCCGATATCAATAAGGGGCGGATCGCTCTCTATTCCGCTAAGGGCGTTTTCATCAAGGCAATCCCGGTCACTGCCGCGATTTCTTCACGAATGAACTTTTTTGCTCAGTCCCTGAACGACAATTACGTATCGTTCAACGACGGCGCCCTGTATAGCCTAACTGCATCCGGCGAGGTTCTTTGGCGCGCTCCCTTCCCGATGGGCGTGTTCCCCAAAGCCCTGTACGCCGGAGGCGAGGCGGTCTACTTTGCCGTTGAAGAGATTGACGGCGTGAAGAGCTTTTCCATCCCGTACATACCGCCCTTCACGGCTACGGAATCAGTGGTAGTTTCGGACGGTGGGAACCTTCCGCGTATCCGCGTGTCTGGCTTTGTTTTCGGGTATACGGCTGCCGATACCGCGCGGCTCAGGACAGCAAGCGGCGGTACTTTCTCTCTTTCGAGTGTTCCCGCCAAGGCTCGGTTCCTTGAGGCGGAGAAAAGCGGGCGGGCGGTGTGGCTTGAGAAGGAAGAGGACGCCTATGCGGTGTACAACACTACCTCGGACGGGAAACTGATAGCGTCCGGCCGGATCGCGCGGGCACCGTCGGCATCCTGGTATTGGGTGGTGGCCAAGTTTGACGGGGATGGGGCATCTATCTACCTGTGCGAAGACGGCCGGGGCTCGATGCGGATTGAGATGTATCGGCTGAAGTAATTTCGATGTCGGATCCATATCATCGTGCCTCTCATTTTTCATTCCTACTCTTCTGTTATTCGCCAACCTGTTATATCCTGTTGATGCCGGTATGTAGTTTCGGCGCAGCCGGGCAGTCTCGTTATGAGGGCGATTGTCGCCTTCGTCTTCAGT
>JBAYHM010000412.1:0-3672 GCA_041666155.1 Treponemataceae bacterium | reverse complement strand
CGCTGTCTCAGGGCATCGCGGCATTAGATGAAGGAAAGACCGGCGAAGCAAAGCAGAAACTGGCCGAGGCCAAGCGCATCGACCCGGCTAACGCCGTCGCCGTCGCTTTCCTGGACCTGCTCGCTTCCGCCTCCGCCAAGTTCAAGGTCATTCCCGAGCGCTACGTCTCCTACTACAATCCCGCTTTTTTGGGCGGTATGGAGAAGGATAGGCTGCACGTGAACGTGAGCCAAGCGTACGTGCCTTACGGCGAGAAAAACGAAGAAGCGGGACCCAATTTTACCGATGCCTGGGTGACGCCCAACGCGACCAAAGAATATCAGACACTGGAATACGGAATGGCGGCTTTCGTCGGATATTCGTACCCCATTACGGAGCGCATCGGACTTTCTATTGAAATAATCGCCGGCAATCTTACCGATTCCTTGAACCGCGATATGTATTACCCGGGGCCACCGGCCCCCGATTATAAAAAAGCCAGCAATAACATGGAAGATTTCAGTACCATCCTGCTGAGCGCGGGTTTCGCCGTGAGTCCGAATCTCAGCGTCGGCGCCGGCGCCTACTTTACGTACAAATCCCGCAGATACTACAACGAATGGGATGGGACCAACCTGTACCATAGCGAAGCGGTTAATGCCTTCGGGGGCGAGTTTGGCGCCGCGCTCCAAAACTCGGGCGGCACTTTAGTGTACGATGTTTTGGCCGCGTATGGAACCGAGAAACTGTTTTGGTACGATACGACGGCTCAAAAATTCATCACCTATGGGCTTCCCTTGTATGTGGAACATACGCTCACCGGCGCGCTGAACGGGAAGCGGACTTTCATCGCCTTGAAACAGTCCAACGATATCTATTTGGATAGAAATCTGTACTACGGCCGTGTGACGCCGACGGTGGAGCAATGGTTGTTCGGTTTCCTCGCGTTGCGTCTTGGTGGGGAAGGATCCGTCGTCCTTCGCAACGGTTCCTCAATCTTCGGCTGGGGCGCTACCGGCGGCCTGTCGGTCAAAGTGTGGCGGATTACGGTCGACGCGAACTATACGTTCCGAATGCGGCCGTCACGGGCCTTGGATGCCGTCATCGTCCCCGAATCGGTCATGTTCATAACCGTATCCATGAACGGATTGCTCAAGAACTAGACTCGCGCTCATTGCTTAACGCATAGGGGCGCTCCGATTGATGCTTCAACCGTAGCGCCCTCATTTTTTAGGTTTAAAAGAGTTTTATATATCAACTTGACATATAGCACTAGTGTATATATCATAGTGTTATGTCAAGGGAAAATAGATCCAAGTACGCGATCCTCGGTTTCCTCGATCTGGCACCGATGTCCGGCTACGACGTGAAGAAGTTCGCCGCGTACAGCTTGGCGCATTTCTGGAATGAGGATTACGGCCATATCTATCCGACGCTCCGCGCTTTGGAGGCCGAAGGCCTCGCGGTCAAGACGACAGAGGCGGGGCAGGGCAAGCCAGATCGCCACGTGTACGTTATCACCGATACGGGCCGGGCCGCTCTTTCCGATTGGCTCGCTGCGACGCCGCTCAAGGCGAACCTTCGGGTCGAACTATTACTGAAGGTATTCTTCGGTTCAAGGATAGAGACAAAACGATTTCGGGAGATGCTGAACGCCGAATCGGAAGCCTCTGAACGAGCTTTGCGTGAACTGCGCGAGACGGGCTTTCACCTTGAAAAGGAAGTTGCCGCGGGCGGGGAGCGCGGGCGTGAAGCCCTTTTTCAGAGAATGAGCCTTCGCTATGGGATCAAATATTACGAAGCGACGCGGGACTGGTGCCGCGAAACGATGGAGGATCTATGAAGATAACGGTACTCGGCGGAAGCCCGAAAGGTCAAACGAGCGTGACGATGCAGTACGTCGCGTACCTTGAAAAGCGTTATCCCGAACATGAATGGTCCACGCTTCAGATCGCGTCCCGCATCGCACTTCTTGAAAAGAACGAGGAAAAGTTGAATGAGGTAATGGACGCCCTTCGCGCCGCGGATCTTGTGCTCTGGGCATTTCCTCTCTATTACATGACTGTCTGTTCCCAATACAAACGCTTCATAGAACTAATCGAAGAGCGTGGCCACCAATCCGTGTTCGCCGGAAAATACGCGGCAAGCCTTTCTACCTCAATCCACTTTTATGACCACACCGCGCATGTGTATATTCGGGAAATTTCAGAGGATTGGGGCCTGCGTTTTGTCTCTTTCCTTTCCGCGGAGATGAACGATATGACGCGGCCGCAAGGTCGTGCGCAGCTGGACGCTTTTGCCGATGACCTGTTCGCGGTAGTCTCAGGAGCAATGGCCTGCCCACGACTATCCGCGCCCCGGCCGCTTTCGGCCAAAAAGAGAAATTCTCCTTCAACCCTGGTTCCTCTGCCGCCTCCCGCGCGGCGCGTCGCCAGTTCCAAGCGAACGGTAGTGCTTGTTGATTATCCCGAAACGGCTATCGGTTTCATGGCCAGGCGTTACGCCCAGGCTATCGACGGGGAAGTCGAGTTGATCGATCTCGGTTCGCTTGGCTTGGAAGGGGGCTGCCTTGGGTGTCTGCGCTGCGGCGCGAACAACGAATGCGCGTACACGGGAAAAGACACGTTCATAGAAACGTTGCGCACCCGCGTTCAAACAGCTGATATCGTCGTGTATGCCGGAACGGTGAGGGACCGACTCCTTTCCGCCAGGTGGAAGGCGTTCTTGGACCGTTCGTTCTGCAATACGCACCAGCGAAGTTTCACCGGGAAACAATTCGTGTTTCTGGTTTCCGGTCCACTTTCAACGTTGTCGAATCTTAAGGAAACGCTCAGCGCCTACGTGGAATTGCACAAGGCTCGCCTGATAGAATTCGTGTCCGACGAAACGGATTCTCCCGAGCTTCTCGGGGCTTTGCTCGACGCCGCCGCCGCGCGCTCGGTCGCGGCGGCCGAATTACCAACCACAACCCTTGCGACGGCGACCTTCCGCGGCGTCGGCGGTATGAAGATTTTTCGCGACGCCGTCTATGCCGGGCTGCGCATTGTATTCAAAGCCGATCACCGCTCGTACAAAAGGAATGGCGAGTATGATTTTCCTACCAAGAAAGTATTTCAACGTTTCGGAGTATGGCTGGCCTACTGGATCACTTCGATCCCGTTTATTCAAAAGGGCATGAACGAAAACATGAAAACCTTCATGTTAAAACCGTATGAGAAAGTTCTTGAAAAAACGAAAGCGAAATCGGCGTAGTGGAAATAGACTTTAGGGGACTTCGAAAAACTTCAGTTTTTTGAAGTCTACCAATTTTAAACGCAAATCCTGAAAGGATTTGCAATGGGCACCTTAAAAACCAACCGGGTTTTTAGAGGTGCCCTTCACCAGCGGTCTGAGCAGTCCTTCCAAACCGTTCGCTTTGATGTCGTAGAGGGAAGCCAGCAGCAAGCCGATTTCCCCTTCGGGCCAGCCTTTGCCGGCAAACCAGACGACGTAGGCTTCGGGCAGGTCGATGAGTAGCCGCCCGGAGTATTTGCCGAAGGGCATCCGGGCATTTGCCAGTTTTATGAGGAATGCGGGATTTTGAAAGTCGTCCACGTATCTTAGTCCGGGACGTTCCAGTCGATTTTCTCGCCGATGCGCGCGGCAAGGCTTTCAACGCTCGCGTCGGTATGGTGCAGCATCTCGGCCGCTTCG
>JBAYHM010000411.1:0-3685 GCA_041666155.1 Treponemataceae bacterium | reverse complement strand
TGGAAATGCCGAACGTCAACATCGTGACGGAAATGGTAGACCTCATCGCCGCGTCTCGCGCGTACGAGGCCAACGCTTCCATAGTCAACGGTTCAAAGACCATGTTCATGAAAGCGCTTGAAATCGGCGGGAGGTAATAGATGACCCTGCACAAACCGGAACTGGTTTCCGGAGATAAAGTCGCGATGGCGATCACAAATCCCAGGCACCTAGTTCCCGCCGTCGGGAAATATGCCGCTTCCGGCGAGGCTCTTTCAGTTCTCGGCGGAAAAGTCGGCGCGGAAGCGGTCATGAAGACCGGATCCTTCGAAGACGCGATGTTGAAAGCTCTGGACACGGTGAACGCCGATCAGAACAACAGCTCCGCTCTTATGCAGAAAATGGTGACCGATCCCGACTCCGTGGACGCCCATGACGTCACGATCGGCATGGCTAAAGCCAATCTTTCGCTCAATATCACTCGAGTAATTTTAGACCGTATCGTACGCGGTTGGAAAGAAGTAATTAATACGCGTTAACGCGCCTTTTTAAGGACGTTCTTCTGGGGAGGGGAACATGAACGAATGGTTTACCAAGCTCCTTGATCAAATCAAGGCCTTATGGGCAAAATGGACGCTCGTCCAGAAGCTCATTCTTATCGGTATCGTCGTTTTCGCGATTGCCGGAGTGGTCGTGTTGTTCACGGTTTCCTCCGCGCCCAGTATGGTTCCCGTCATCGACGCCCCCATATCGGACCAGACCGCGCGAGAACGCATTACGACTCGGCTCAATCAGGAAGGCATCCGCACGAGCGTAAGCGCGACCGGTATCGTAAGCGTCGCGGACGAAGCAACCGCCAAGCGTATGCGCTCCATCCTCATCCGTGAAGACCTCATCCCTAAGGGAACCGATCCTTGGGCCCTGTTCGACCGGGACCGCTGGACCATCACCGATTTTGAGCGAAACGTCAACCTTCGCCGTTCGATCACGCAAATGGTCACGGATCATGTGAAGGCTCTCGACGATGTCGATGACGCGAACGTCACGCTGGTCATGCCGGAGAAAACCTTGTTCCAGGCCGACCAGAATCCGGTCACCGCGAGCGTTATCCTCACTCCGAAACCCGGCAGCGATATCGCGAGCAACCGTAAAAAAATCGAAGGCATCCAGAAAATTCTCAAATTCGCCGTTGAAGGCCTTAAAGACGAGAATATCGTCGTTACCGACCCCAACGGTCTTATCCTCAATGATTTTGCGGGTATGAAGGACCTTGATCGTCTGGAACTTTCCAAGCGTGAACAAAAGCTAATAACTTCCCTGGAAGCCCAGTATCGCGCGTCCGTTCTCAAAGCTCTGCAGCAGATTTATACGACCGATCGCGTACGCGACTTGAACGTAAAAATATCGATGGACATGTCCAAAAAGGCGATTCAAACCGAGGAATTCTTCCCGATAACAATTAAACCCGATAATCCTGAGACCCCTTATGACGATTCCGAAATAGCAAAATCCATTACGCGTTCCCAATCCTCTTCTTCAACCAAGTGGCAGGGTACCGGCTTCAATCCTGAAGGTCCTTCGGGTGTTGAGGGACAAACCCCGCCGGCGTTTAAGGATATGTCCAACCTCTACGGAAAGGTCGAACAGCAGACGCTGACGCAGAACGAGGAAGTCAACAAACGCCAGATCCAGGAAGAGCGCAGTCCTACTATCGACCGTATGAGCATCTCCGTGAATATCGATGGTCGCTGGCAGCAAAAATACGACGATAAAGGCAAACCGGTCATCAAACCGAATGGTTCCATAGAGCGTGAATACGTTGCTATACCCGATGAAGAAATCCGCAAGGCGGCGGCCCTCGTTCAGGACGCCGTCGGATATAACCGTCTTCGCGGCGACTCGGTGACGGTTCAAAATATCCAGTTCGATCGCTCAAGGCAGTTCTCCGAAGAGGACGCCGCGTTCCTCAGGCAAAAACAGTTCCAGCAAACCATATTAATCGCCCTTGCGGGCTTGGCTGTTCTGCTCATTTCCTTCATTGTGTTCCGGGTGATTTCTCGCGAACTTGAGCGTCGTCGTCGCCTCAAGGAAGAGGAACTGTCCAGGCAGCATCAGATGTTGCGGGAAAGCGCTCTTCGTCAGGCGGAAGAGGAAGGCGTCGAAGTATCGATGTCCGTTGAGGAACGTAAACGTATGGAACTTCAGGAAAGCGCCATCAATATGGCCAAAGAACACCCCGAGGACGTTGCCCAGCTGATCCGTACTTGGCTCTTGGAGGAATAGAGGTATGGCGAAAGAGAAAGCCGGCGCTTCCTCACCGGCGTCCGGTGGGGCATCCGCGAAGAAGGGGAAGGGCGTAAAGGATATGAACGGCAGGCAGAAAGCCGCCGTATTCCTCGTCACCATCGGATCCGAAATTTCCGCCGAGATTTTTAAACATTTACGGGAAGATGAGATAGAAACGCTTACTTTCGAGATCGCGCGGCTTGAGACGATAGATCCGGAACAGAAGGATGCCATCCTCATGGAGTTCCAAGAACTCATGATGGCTTCCGACTTTATTTCAACCGGCGGTATCGACTACGCTCGGGAACTTTTGGAAAAGGCCTTGGGAAGCCAGAAAGCGATTGATATCATCAACCGCCTTACGAGCTCCCTACAGGTGCGGCCTTTCGACTTCATCCGTCGTACCGACCCGGCGCATCTTCTCAACTTCATTCAGCAGGAGCATCCCCAGACAATCGCGCTGATCCTGGCGTATTTGGAACCGAACAAGGCGTCAATCATCCTTCAGAGTCTGCCGCACGAAATTCAGAGCGACGTTGCCCGACGCATCGCGACAATGGACCGAACCTCCCCCGAAGTCCTCCGCGAAGTCGAGCGAGTCCTTGAGAAGAAGCTGTCCACGCTCTCCAGTGAAGACTACACGGCCGCGGGCGGCGTTGAAAGCATCGTTGAGATATTGAACCTCGTTGATCGTTCTTCGGAAAAGATGATAATCGAAGCTCTGGAAGACGAGGATCCCGAACTTGCCGAAGAGATCAAGAAACGCATGTTCGTGTTCGAAGATATCGTCATGCTGGACGATCGGGCTATTCAGAAAGTTATGCGCGAGGTGGATTCTCAGGAACTCGCCAAAGCGCTCAAGTCAGTGGATACCGAGGTTCAGGACAAGATTTTCCGCAACATGTCAAAGCGCGCGGCGGGAATGCTCAAGGAAGATATGGAGTATATGGGCCCGATACGCCTAAAAGACGTGGAAGAAGCTCAGCAGAAGATCGTGTCCATTATCCGACATTTGGAGGACACCGGCGAGATAGTCGTCGCCCGTTCAGGCGAAGACGAGCTGGTGGTGTAAGCTATGGCAAAGACGGTTTTCAGGCATGGCGAAGTCGCAATTTCCGATAAAAAGGTTTTTCTGGAAGCGCCTAAGTCTTTCCCCGGCCTGACGCCACTTACGGCTTTACCCGGAGAGGATGAAGAGCTTGACGAAGTTGTCGAGTACGCGGGGCCGACGGCTGATGATCTGCGCCGGGAAGCTGAAGCATTCAAACTAAACTGGGAACGCGAACGAGAGACTATGGTAGCCGCCGCGCAGGCCGAGGCCGCGACTATCGTGAAAGACGCCGAGGCGGCCGCTTTCCAAGAAGTTAAACGGAAAAGCGATCAAGCCCAGAAAGTCCGACGAGAGGCTGAAGACGAAGCG
>JBAYHM010000410.1:0-3711 GCA_041666155.1 Treponemataceae bacterium | reverse complement strand
TATCCTCGATGACCGGTTTTCCGGGAGCGGCGGCGCGTTTCATACGGTTCGCGCGTCCTTACGGGACGGCGGGTGGCATTCGAAGGCAATATCCGGCGTCATGGGAGGTGATTTTCGCATGGGTTTGATGAGGTGTCAAGAAAAGTTGACAGGTTTGTCGGTAGACCGCGGGCGCGGCGGGTTAAGACCCCGTTCGTCGCCGTGTCGTCTGAAGCACTTTATCGCTGAGCTTTTCCCGTAATTGGCCCCGTTCGATTAGTTTTCTCCAAACCCAGGGACTGATGCGCGCGGTGGGTTTTCCGGCGTTACTCCAATTCAGGATTATGGGGGTCCCGTACGCCTCATCGGTTTTCAGCTTAGACAATTCCCAGTTTCCGCGGCAATGGTGGATAAAGGCTTCACCGGCGTAGGCGCAAAAAGCTTGGGCAAGTTCTTCTTTGCTCAAACCGAGTTTTACGGGGTCTTTCCAGGCAGTCTCGTAAAATACTCGTACGCTATCGATTTCTTCGCTGGAAAAGGTGAGGTCGGTAACGTTCAGCAGTCGCTCAATCGTTTCAAGATAATCCGGAATCCCATCGATGAAATCCTGAAAATCCGTTTTTTGTTCCTTAATTGTCTTCATTGTTCAAGCCTATCGTAAAATCGATTTTTTTTCTGCTCCTTGATCGCCTTCGTTATGGTCCTGCTTCCATTCCCTCCGTTTCCGGTATACAGTTTTCTCCATGAAAGCAGCCGTCTTCACCGAGTTTCGCGGTCCGTTCTCGATCTCATCCGTTCCCGATCCCGCTGTTTCCGACGATGGCGTCGTACTGAAGGTCGAGGCGACCGGCGTGTGCCGCAGCGACTGGCACGGGTGGCAGGGGCACGATACGGATATTCGGCTTCCCCACGTTCCGGGCCACGAGATGGCGGGGACGATCGCGGAGGTCGGTAAAGATATCAAGAACTGGAAACTCGGGGACCGGGTGACGCTGCCCTTCGTGTGCGGCTGCGGCCGTTGCGCTCCGTGTGTCTCGGGAAACCAACAGGTCTGTGACCACCAGTTCCAGCCGGGTTTCACCCACTGGGGCTCATTCGCCGAATACGTCGCGATCCATTACGCGGAAATGAATCTGGTGCGCGTACCTGAAAACCTGGATTTTGTCTCCGCGGCGAGCCTAGGCTGCCGTTTCGTGACCGCCTTCCGCGCGCTGGAAGCCCAGGCCCGGGTCCGTTCGGGCGATTGGGTCGCCGTTCACGGCTGCGGCGGAGTGGGGCTTTCGGCGGTAATGATCGCGCGCGCGATGGGCGCCCGCATTGTCGCCGTGGATATACAGGCTGACAAGCTCAAAGTCGCGTTGTCCCTCGGCGCGGATGTCGCGATAAACGGGAGTGAAACCAAGGACGTCCCCGGCGCGATTCGGGAACTGACCGGCGGCGGGGCGCAGGTTTCCATTGACGCGCTGGGAAGCCGGATTACCTGCTTCAATTCCGTAGCCTGCCTCGCGAAGCGGGGACGGCATGTGCAGGTGGGTCTTATGCTCGCCGATCAGAGCCGCCCGGAAATTCCGATGGACCTGGTCATCGCGCGCGAGCTGGAGATCTACGGCAGCCACGGCATACAGGCGCACCGCTACGGTACGCTGCTGGGTCTGGTCGCTTCGGGACGGCTAAAACCCGAACTGTTGGTGAGCGATCGTTTGTCGTTATCGGACGGCGTCGATTTTCTACAGCGCATGGACTCTTTTCCGGGCACCGGCATCCGGGTGATAGATCGCTTTTAGATTTTGGTCGTTGTGACGCGAAGAAGTTCCCGAAATCGCATCTTGAAGAACTCATATACGCTTCCCCGGATGCAGGCGTAAAAGCCTCCGGGAATAGCCCTCATCTCGACATTGTTCCGGGCATAGGCGGGGAGTTCTCGTATCAAGAACTCAGAAAGGCTTTTAAATATTTCCGGATTCTCCGTAAAGGGGCCGTAATAGATAACTACATCGGGATAGAAAATCTGGAGAACGTTGAGCAAAGCCAGTTCGATGTGTCGGAGAGCTCTCTCTATCGTCGGAATGCTCATCAGGTCGATGTCCTGGAACACTTTCCCGATTTCTCTCTCGTCTTTCAATCTGATAGGGACCGACTTTTCAAGTTCACTCCGGAGTGCCCATAGCGCGGCTTCTGTTTCCAAGCAGCCTTTGGCTCCGCATTGGCACAGTTTTTCGGAGTCTAAAGACACTCGGATATGTCCGATCTCGCCGAATCTCCCAATGCTGGAGCCGGCGACCTTTCCCTTGAACGCGTAGGAGGCTCCGATCCCGAAGCCCCAATGTATGAAAAGAACATTCTTTCCCCGATAGGCCGGAGTTTTTTGAACGAGGTATTCCAGCTCCGCATCCTGCATCCTATTGACGACGCAGGGGAGCGAAAGCTCGTCTTCCAGCAAAGAAAAGGGCAGATTGCTGATATTATGCCATCGCGATGCGGAGACCCACGTTTTTGTTTCCGAGTTGACCGTCCCTACTAGTGAAAGAGCGAAGCCGAGGAGTTCGGAGCCCGCGGGAACGTTTTCGATTACGGTTCGGACAAGGTCGGCGCAAATTTTGATAAAATCCGTATTCGTAACTCCGGCTTCAAGGGTCACGTAGTTTTCAATGAGAATCTCTTCGCCGATGTTGAGGAGCGCCGCGTGCAGCTCGCGGGACTGAAGGTAGAGAGATATGGCGGTAAGTCTGTTTAATGACGGCCGCAAGAGAACTTCCGGCCGGCCGCGTTTTTCGCTCGTCCTTTCCTCGCTTTCGTAAATAAGACCGTCTTGGATGAGTTCCTGAACAACACGGGAAACCGTCATCATTCTGATGCCGGTCTTTTCCGCGACCTCTTTTCGGCTGCAGGGAGGAAAGTTGGAAATCTGCTGGTAGACTAGGGATTTTTCTTTATCTTTTATCCGGTAATGCGAGATCGGATAAACAGTCGCGATATTGCTCAACATAGATGCCGACTCTTCATCGTCCGGTACTCCTTATTCATTTTTATACTAAAAGGGATGCGGAATCCTTATCAAGATAAATATCTACATGAGAATGGCTCTTTAATATAGAGGCCGGATGCTTCGGCGTAAGTTCCGCGTCTTTCGCAAGACACAGGGACACCGCTTCCGCCTTTCGTTTTTCGGGCACAATCGCTATGATATGCGCGCTTTTCATGATCTGCTTGATGGACATGGAGAAAGCCTGCTTCGGAACATCATCCATGCCCAGGAACCATCCCTCGCCGACTTGCTGGTTTCTGCACCGCTCATCGAGATCCACAATGATATACGGTTCCTCCGTTTCAAAATCCGCGGGCGGATCGTTGAACGCCAGATGGCCGTTTTCTCCGATGCCGACGAAAGCGACATCCACCGGAGTCTCCGCGACGAGGGCCGAAACGCGTTTCCGTTCCGCTTCCGGCGAAGAAGCGACCCCGTTCAGAAGATATGCTTTCCCTGGATGGAAAGAGTCGACAATCTTTTCCTGAATATAGCCCGCGAAGCTCGCGGGATGTTCCTTGCCGATACCGATATATTCATCGAGATGAAAAAGAGTGATTCTGCTCCAATCGATATCCTTACGCTTTCGGAGTTGATTCAAGAACTTCAGTTGGGCGTTTCCCGTCGCCGCGATCAGCCGTACGCTTTTTTTCCCCACAAGGGCACGGCCCAGGATTTCCGCGGCTTTTTCCGCGGCGGCCGAAGCC
>JBAYHM010000409.1:0-3712 GCA_041666155.1 Treponemataceae bacterium | reverse complement strand
CGACGCTATGCGCGTCTTTTCCTTAGCGTCTCCGGTGTAGGAGACGGACATCGGTCCGGTCATATACTCGATTTTTTCTTTAATGGGCGATAGATATGATTCGCCCTTCACAAAATCATCGGCGATTTTCCCTGCTCGGACGTTTCCTTTGTTGTTTACGTAGAGGACCGCGAACCGGCCGTCGGCTAAACGGAGTCCGTCGTTTTTGACCTTCGTCGGGTCGTCGCCGAAGGCTCCCGGTTCCCACACGGTCCATATCGCGAGGAAGGGAAAACGGGCCGCCCCTCCTTTCAGTCCATCTTCCAGGACCGCCGCGTAGGCTTCACGGTTTTGGATTCCCGCGCGCCTGAGTCCGATGAAAGACCACGTGAAAGCCCGTGCTGAATCCATCGCGACTTCCATTTCTGAGTCAACGTACGCTCCGAACTGGCTCGACAATGATTCCCCTTGTTTAAAGGCCAGTTTTTCCACTTCGGCGCTCGTCGTGAAATATGCCAGAGCGATGATCGCGGTCAACAGGACGCTCGTTACAACGAGGACGGGAATGAGAACTCGGAATTTTATCGAAACTTTCATCTATGGTTCTCCTATCGAAATGAGTTTAATTCGTTTTTCGCCATTTTACGAATTCTTCGTCCTTGAGCTTTTCCCGGACGCCCTGCTATACTCGGCGGACCGGCGGGTGCGGATCCCGGCGGAATTTGAACATCAGGACGGAACGAAATGAACCCGGCGCTTGAAACCCTCAAGGAACGCGGCTTCTTCCAGCAGTGCACCGACGCGGAAGGTCTTTCCAAAGCTATGGATGAGGGCCCGGTGACGTTTTACGTAGGGACAGACCCAACAGGGCCGAGTTTGCATGTCGGCCACATGGTGCCGCTTTTCGCGCTCCGTCACCTCCGTACCGCAGGACATAAGGGCATCGCGCTCATCGGCGGCGGAACCGCGCGCATCGGAGACCCCTCGGGCAAGACCGAGATGCGCAAGATGCTCACCTACGAACAGCTTGACGCTAACGCCGCTTCCATCTCTGCCCAGATGAACCGCTTCATCGGCTTCGACGATAAAACGGCTTTCACCGACAATAATAAGAACTGGCTCGCGGACCTCAACTACATCGATTTCCTGCGCGAGATCGGCCGCCACTTTTCGGTCAACCGTATGCTCAGTTTTGAGGCGTACAAGATGCGTATGGAGACCGGTCTATCGTTTATCGAGTTCAACTATCAGCTCCTTCAGAGTTACGACTTCCTGGAACTCTATCGGCGCCATGGCTGCCGTCTACAGATCGGCGGTGACGATCAGTGGGGCAACATAGTCGCGGGAATCGAACTCATTCGCCGTGTAGAGGGCGCCGAAGTTTTCGGTCTGACCTTCCCGCTGGTAACTACCGCCGACGGTAAAAAGATGGGCAAGACCGAAAAGGGCGCGCTTTTTCTCGACCCGGCCATTACCAGTCCCTACGATTTTTTTCAATATTGGCGCAATGTCCAGGATGCGGACCTGCTCCGATTCCTGCTGATGTACACCTTCCTCCCGACTTCCGAATGCCACGCTCTCTGCGCTCCGCTCACCAACCCGAACGAAGGCAAGGAACGCCTGGCTTACGAGATCACCGCGCTTATTCACGGCAAGGAAGAGGCGGACAAGGCGCTCTCTGGAGCAAAAGCCGCGTTCAGCGGCGGCGGCGACAAAAGCGCTATGCCCACCTCTGAGCTCCTTCACGCCCGCTTTGTCTCCGGCTATAACGTCGTCGATCTCTTCGCGGACGCCCGACTCGCGCCGACGAAAAGCGAGAGTCGGCGTCTGGTACAGCAGGGCGGCGCTTTCGTGTCTCCGGTCGGCGGGGACGGCGAACTTGAAGCGCTTTCCGATATTGCCGCGACCGTCGGCGCGGATCGCCTGGATTCGTCAGGAGAAATTATTCTTCGGGCGGGAAAAAAGCGCTACTGCCGCGTCGTGACCAAATAATCGTAAAGCGCTAATCGCGGAAGGGGACCGTATGAATCGGCGGATGAAGCGTCTATTGGCTTTTGGGGCCGTATCGTTCTTTTTCGTCTTAAGCCCTCTTATCGTGGACGCGGCTCCTTCCCGCGTCGCGGTGCTGCCCCTGGAAAACAAGTCCGGCGATCCCCGTTACGATTACCTTGGCGGCATCGCCGGCGGCCTTTTGCAGTTTGATCTTTCATCAAGCGGCGCGGTTGAACTGGTGGACCGGAGCGTGCTCGACGCGGCTCTTCGCGAACGGGAACTGTCCCTCTCCGCCGTCGCCGCCGAACCGAACCGTTTACCCAAGGGGCTTGAGGGGGCCGATTATCTTCTTGCCGGGGAGTATGTACTTATCGGCAAGGATATCCTGCTCACCCTCAAGCTGGTGGATGTTTCTACTACTCGCGTCTCTACCTTCTCCGAAGGCGGTAGTACGGAAAATCTGGTCCATGTGTTAGCCGAGCGCGTTGTCGAACGACTGGCCGGCAAACGGCCGACGCTCAGCCGGGAAGGGCGGGGGCGTTCTCTCTTGTCGCTCCGCGACGAGACGCCCGGTACCATCGTTCTCCATTCTCCGCTCATAGACGCGGAAATCCTTCTGGACGGCGCCTTCATCGGCTATACGACCGGCGACCGTCGTAAACCCTACATCATAGATAATCTGGAGCCGGGGGATCACACCGTTTCCACGAACCTCGGACGAGATTTCGGAACGGTAAAACAGCCGGAAATCAGTTTCGGTCCTTGGATAGAAAAAGTGAGCGTCCCTTCGGGCAAACGCGTCGTCGTTACAGATCCCAGCACCCATTTCAATGATGTTTTATATCGACTTCAGCGCCTTATTTCAATTTCCCAGACGGCCATTTTTAAAAAAGACGGATTCTTCGCTCAAAAAGCATTTCACTTCACCGATCGGAAGGGGACGGACCGTATCGGCGGAATCGCCGTTAATTTAATTCTGGGGTCGGACGAAAAAAAAGGGACCGGTTCGGCCGTATTCACGGCCGACGGGGAACGGAAAGAAATCACCTTCTCGTTCGGTCCGGAAAAAAGCACCGAAGTCCGTGAAATTTTAGGACTCGTTGTTTTCACGGTAAAGGTTGAGGAGCGTTACGGGCGCTTTGATTTTCAAATGGAAGCCGAGCGGACAGATGTCCGCCAGGGCATGCATCGGGACGGCGAATAAGGCCGCTTCCCCTTTTATTCTATGAGTTTCAGTTTGCGGAGCTGCGTTGAGAACGCTTCCTCCGTATACGGTTTAGTGATGTACGCTTCGCACTGACTGCGGAAAGCCTCCATGACACTCTTCGCATCGCCAAGAGCGGTGGTCATTATTACTTTCAAGCCATCGGAAACATCGATCCCTTTTTTCGTCTCTATTTCTCGGATCTCTTTTAACACGGCAAGTCCGTTTTTATCCGGCATCATGATATCAAGAAACACGACGTCGTAGGGGGTGCCTTCATCGTACGCGCTTAAAACCGCGTTCAAGGCTTCCTCGCCGTTCACGGCTACGTCATATTTGCCGTATTTTTCGATGTAATGCACTACCAGTTTTCTGCTGAGGAATTCGTCTTCTACAATCAGCATCTTGAGTTTTTCCACGTTTTATTCTCCCCGCGCCTTACCGGCTTCAAGCGGCAATATGAGATAGGCTGTCGTTCCGACGCCTATTTTACTTTCCAGCCGTAAATCCCCGCGCATGACTTCCGTCAAGCATTTT
>JBAYHM010000408.1:0-3719 GCA_041666155.1 Treponemataceae bacterium | reverse complement strand
TCGCCTTAGCCTTTATCGCCGCGCCGCCCGCTATCGTTTCCAGACAACCCTTATTACCGCAACGGCAGAGCGTCTGGTCGCCGTCGATACCGATATGTCCGATATCGCCCGCGGCGCCTTTCGCTCCCCGATACATTTCTCCGTTAAACACAAGCCCGGCGCCGATGCCGGTGCCGATCTTGATGAACATGAAATTGTCGGCGTTCTGCGCGGCCCCGCGCTCGCGTTCCCCCAAAGCCATAACGTTCGCGTCGTTGTCCAGAAACACCGGACAGCCGAAGCGTTCGCCGAGGAAAGCGGTGACGGGGAACCGATCCCAGCCGGGCATAACCGGCGGGTTGACGGGGATTCCGCGCGCGAAATCTACGGGGCCGGGAACGCCCACGCCGATGCCGAACAAGGCTTTTGGGTCTATTTCCGACTTGACGGCCAGATCGGCGATCAAATCGCAGATTTCGTTCAATACGGATTCGGGACTTTCACGCACCAAATCAAGCGGTAAGCGAATCGAATCCAAAACCACAGCTTCAAGGTCGCAGATCGCGACCGCCAGATGAGTCTGGCCGATATCGACCCCGACCACGTGGCCCGCGCTCTCAGCTACTTTCAGTTTTTTGCGCTTGGCGCCGGGACTAGCATCCTCGCGGACCAGGCCCGTTTCCAGCAGACGGTCAATGTTGATCGACACCGTGCTTTTGGCCAGGCCCGTCATCCGCACGATGTCGGAGGCCGCGAGCGGCCCCCGATCTCTGATGATCTTGAAAATTCTGCCCACCGATGCCGTATCGTGTTTCACGTTGATTTATCCTTAGGCGGGCAGCGCCGGTCCTAGAACACGGCTTTCGGCACGTAATACGATTTCGCGTTCTCTCTGGTGATCAGTTCGCTGGCCAGGATAATGCGAAGCGGGAGCTTCTTCTGATAGAAGCCTTCGAATACGCGGCCGCGGAGGCCGACGACGGCCAGGGATACGGCGGTGGCGCAGACGTCGGGCGGATAGGTCGCGTTGGCGCGGACCAGCGGATCTCCGTCCATGATCTTCTTGACGATCTCTTTCTTCGCGGCTCCGCCGAACATGATCTTGACGTCCTTGCGGCCGGACTCTTTGTACGCCTGGAGAGCGCCTTCAAGCATGTCGTCGTCGGCGGTATACACCGCGTCGATCGCCTTGTATTTGGAAAGGTAGTTCTCCATGACGGAGAGGGCTTTTTCCTTGTTCCACATACCGGGCTGGCTGTCCAGAACTTTGATTCCGGGGTACTTGGCCGCGACGGCTTTGGCGGTATTCGTGCGCAGATCGCTGATTACGCTCGGGATTCCTTCAATGAGGACGACGTTGCCTTTATAGTTGAGGTCTTTGCAGATCCATTCCATCGCCTGACGGGCGTAGGACTCGTCGTCGTTGGAGAGGTACACATCGTACACGGGTTTCGTGACGCCGCGATCCAGCACTACAACGTACACACCCTTTGCGTACGCTTTCTCTACGACCGGGGTAAGCGGGGCTGATTCAAAGGGGAAAATAACCAGGCCGTCGACACCCTGAACCAGCATGTCCTCAATGTCCGCGACCTGCTTGGTCACATCGCCTGAAGTCTTGAAGATGAAAGACGCGTTTTTATCTTTGACCTTCCAGTCGTCCATGGCCTTCTTGGCCCACCAGTTCGCGCCGCCCATCCAGCCGTGGTCGGCCGTCGGCATGGTCACACCAATTTTGATTTTCTTCGTCGCGCTCTGAGCGAACGCTACGCCGCCGAGAACGGCCAAGGCCGCCACCAACGCTACTAGTTTTTTCATTCCTTCCTCCTGTAGACGCCATCTCAGGACGACGTCCTCTATTTCAAGCTCCAACGGAGCCGTAGAACCCCAGTTTCGACATTGAAAAGTTTCAACTTTTCGATGTCTTCCTTACTGTTTGCAAATCCTGAAAGGATTTGCGAGGAACTCAATCCGGATAACCGATCCGGATTGAGTTACGTTATTGTTTCTGTCGTTGTATGAACACCGCGCCGACGATGACCAGCCCTTTGACCGCGCCCTGCAGGTATGGAGAAATGCCGACCATGTTGAGCATATTGTTGATGACCCCCAGCGTAATCGCGCCGATGATAGTGCCCCACACGGTACCCCTGCCGCCGACCATGGCGGTGCCGCCGATGATGACCGCGGCTATAGCGTCCATCTCGTAGTTGACGCCGAGGGTGGAAGAACCGACCGAATTGAAGCGCATCGATATAAGAACCGCCGAAACGCCGACCATTAGTCCGTTGAGGACGTAGGCGATCAACTTAGTCTTGTCCACATCGATGGCCGAATAGCGGGCGACGCGCGCGTTTGAGCCGACCGCCCGAACGTAGCGGCCGTAACGCATACGCTTCAGCACGAAGGAGAGCACCGCCGCTATGAAAAGCAGAACCAGCGCGGGAAGCGGCACGCCGAAAGGAACGGCGGAACCGAGATCCCCGAAGAGCGACGACTGGGAGCGGAACTCGCCCGCGTTCGCCATGTACAGCGATATCGACCGGAAAATCGCCATGGTGCCCAGCGTAACGATAAACGGCGCGATCTTGCCTTTGGTGATGAGGATACCGTTTGCGAAGCCGCAAGCCAGTCCCGCGCAGACGGCGACGGCGACGGAACCCAGAACCGCCGCCTCCTGCGGGGCGCCGCCTTCTACCAGCGCGTTGAGCGCAAGCACCGCCAGCGATCCGACGAAAGCCGCCATCGACCCGACCGACAGGTCGATGCCGCCGGAAGTGATGACGAAGGTCATGCCGAGCGCGATAAGGCCCGTGTACGACACCTGGCGCAGAATGTTGAGCAGATTTTGGACCTGCAGAAAATACGGACTCAAAAACGAGGAAACGACGAACAGGATCGCGAGCGCGGCGAAGGCCGCATAGCGTTCGGTCTCGATTCTTCGGAATCGTTCGATCAAAGCGTTCATGCGCCCTCTCCTTCCTTGATGCCGGTGGCCAAGTACATGATGTCGTGTTCTCTAACCGCGTCACCTTCCAATTCCCCGGCGACGCCGCCTTCGCGCATGACGACCACGCGGTCGCACATGCCGATGATCTCTTCCATTTCGCTTGAAATAAGAATGAGAGAAGTTCCCTTGCGCGCGAGTTCGGCTAAAAACCGATAGATTTCCTGCTTGGCGGCGACGTCCACGCCGCGCGTCGGTTCGTCCACGATCAGCACGCGGGGACCGGCGTCCAAGGTCTTCGCCAACGACACCTTCTGCTGATTGCCGCCTGAAAGCGATTCGGTGCGCGCGCGCAGGTCGGGAGCCTTCACTGAAAAGCGTTCCCGCCAAGCGGAAGCGCTTTCTTTTTCTTTGGATCGATCCACGATGGAAAAACGTGAGCAGTAGGCTTTCAGCGATACCAGAGTCATGTTTTCCGAAATACCGAAGGCGGTGAGAATGCCGGAACCCTGCCGGTCCTCCGACAGGTAGCCGAAGCCGCGCAGCACCGCTTGTTCGGGATTCTTCACCCGAGCGTCGATACCGTCCAGGAGCACGGTTCCGGAGGAAGGGCGGAGCCCCATGAGCGCCTCCGCCGTCTCCGTGCGTCCCGCCCCGACGAGTCCCGCGAAACCGAGAATCTCGCCTTCGCGCAGCGCAAACGACACGTCGGAGAACGAGAGGGGCGACGAGAGACCGCGCACTTCCAAAAGGACCTTTCCGGCCGCCTTCGTTTTCGGCGGATAGATTTCCC
>JBAYHM010000407.1:0-3723 GCA_041666155.1 Treponemataceae bacterium | reverse complement strand
CTCCGCCCCGACCGCCCCGTTCGACTACGACCACTACATGGACTCCCAGCTTTTACCCATCGTCCGGTCCATCGCGGCGGCGGCCGGTTTTGAAGCCGGGCTTGAAGATCGCCAAATGCGATTGGGCCTGTGAAAAACCACGTAAACACGAAACCACGAAAAATCGATTAGGAATTCTTGATTCCCTTCGTAATTTCGTGTTTTAATTTTCTACTAAATTTAGATCAAGACTTCATAGAGGAGAAAATTGTCCATATTTTACTAATGTTGACGCAATTATGAATGAGGTATCAGTGGAAGCTTTGTATTGTGATGATATAATTAAGAATATTAAAATTGAAGGGAGGCCTATGAAGCGCGTAGGTCTTGTTCGGTTCGTTTTTGCTATGACTCTCCTCGCCGCGGCCCCATTGGGTGCCGTTGAGTTCGGCGTAAGCCTGTCCGGCGGTGTCGGTTTCTGGAACGGAGAGTGGAATAAATCCGTACAAACCTTCTCCGAAGATTTCAGCCAAAGCGTAACGCCCTCTCTTTGCCCTGTCGGGTCTTTGTTTCTTGACGCGACTTTCAGGCAAAAGGGCCCTCTGCTCCTGTCCGTCGCCCTGGGCGCCGGTTTCTGGGGCGGCCGCGTCATATCCTCGGGCGGCACCGCGCCCGACCGCGTCAGTTCCGTCGCGGGAATCGGGCTGGACCTTGTCCCTACAGTCGGACTGCGCTTCCCTGCCGGAAAGGCCGAATTCGGCGCCGACCTCCGCGTGGGACTCGGTCTGCTGGTTTCCCCGCTCTGGACTATCGATGCCTGGCCAACCGTGACCGGCAGCGCAGCCTACCAGCCGCAGCTTGTAGACCTCGGCTATTTCTACGCGGGGTCTTCCTTGGTTTACGGGTTTCCCCTCGGCGATTACGCCCTCAATGTGTTCATTTCAGGAGACGTCGGCATAGCCTCCTTCGACGCTTCTTCCGGCACTAAGGATCCCATCATGCTCATGCGCGCGGGTATAGGCGCCCGGCTTTCGTACGATTCCTCGCGGAAGAAAAGGGCCTATCGATGAAAAGGCTGATCCCCCTTACGCTCGCCGTAATTACGGCCTTTCTCTCCTCATGCTCCTTCTTCCTCGGCACACCTTCCGGCGGCGCCAATGCCGACGGCCCGGCCGTTACGCGCGTACCGTACTCCGGTAACTTCACCTACGACGTGGACACCGGCTCCACCGCCCGCGATGTCTTCTTCGTGTTCTCCGCGTCGGCTGATAAAACCAGCTACGAGCAGGCGACCGTCGCCTCGCTTTCGGTTGACGGCCTGAGGCTTCCCGTGCCCACGGCGCCCAAGATGCCCAAGGAATTCGGGGCGAATGCCACGGCAGCCCAGAAAATCGCGGATTTCAACAGGACGGCATTGTCCAAATCCGGTGCGGGCCTTGGTATACGCGCCTTAGCGTTTCCAGGTAACGTAACGAGCCCAAGGGCGTATATCGCTGGTAGCGACACCAATGATTTTTACCATCCTGATACATATATCCCCAACTATGACGCAACTTGCCGAAAAGTGGTCGGTCCCATTACCGTGGCTTCCGACTCAACTCCGCGGACGCTCATAATTTGGGTCAGCAACGTTGAATGGGGTACCCGGATCACGCAGCCCATGGTCGACGCGCTTGCCGATCGTTTCCTCAAAACCGGCGACGATAACGACATTTACGATTGGCTGACGAAGATACTCGGTCCCGAATGGGGAACGACGAGCTATACCAACCTCATTCCTCATACCGGCGACGTCCATATTCTATTGACCGATATCGAAGGTGACGCCAGCCCCAACGGCGGCGTCGTCGGTTTCTTCTACGCCGTTAATAACTTCACGCCCGGGACCTACTCGGATACCAACCAAAAGATCATGTTCGTGATTGATTCCTATATGTACGCGAACGACACGAGCAATGCCGGCTCCTGGTCGGCGGACGGATTTTGGCCGAAAGAAATCTTTTCCACACTCGCCCATGAGTTCCAGCACATGATCCATTTTTACCAGAAGGCCGTAGTCGCGGGCGCCGGAGACTCCGCGGATGTCTGGATCGATGAAATGTGCGCTCAGATGGCTGAGGATCTTCTTGCCGACAAAATGGGGGTTCCTGGACCGCGCGGCGTTGACTACACGATCGGTTCTTCCGGTCCCGCGAACAACACCGAAGGGCGGATCCCAATCTATAACCAGTATTCATACCTGCCTCTGGCGGTTACGGATTCCGGAAGTTTCGGCCTACTCGACTATTCAACCGCGTATGCGTTCGGTGCCTGGGTCGCGCGGAATTACGGCGGAGCCGCTTTTCTGAAAAATGTCGTATGCAGCGCGTATATGGATAAAGAAGCCGTAGAAAAAGCCGCGGCGGCGGGCGGCGCGACTCTTGCAGATCTGGATTCTCTTATCCAGCGCTGGGCCGTTTCCGTCATGGGGTCCGATCGTGCCGACATGCCCGTCGGATATGTCTACAATACCGGCGATTGGAAGACGTCGACGGTGAACGGTTCAACTTACAAACTCGGTTCGATCGATTTTCATAAGTATCTGCCTTATGACGCGTATTCAGGGACTTACGGCCAGACGCCGGGGCCGATGTATCTTACTTCTTCCGGCCCTACATCTAATCTGAGCGCGTCTTCTAATGTCTATTACGCTGCGGCGCGCAGCTTTGCCGGAAAGAAGAGTTTTGAGGTATCGTTGCCTGTCGGGGTGACAATGACCGTGGTCGTGAGGTAAGAAGGGAAGTTTCGGGCTTCGCCTAGCGAAGCCTGATGTAATAGGGAGACGCCGCCGTAAAGGCGGTTTAACGGAGGAGTGGACTATGAAACAGATGTTGAAAAGGTTGATGCTGGCCTTGCTGGTGTCGGTTGCGGTATTCGGATCGTCCGGGTGCACGCTTCTTGCGGGTTCAGATGGAGCCGCATATGGGTCGTATGACTGGCCGGGTTATACTCTTCAAACAGTTAACTTTGTGAGCAATAGCGGATTTCCGACTGGCGCAACCTATAATGTGTATTATAAGTTTACGCCGGGTTCGTATTATTTCTATTATCGTATCTACGACGGCTATTCTTATTCTCCCTACAGTAGCGGCTCGTATGAATACGTAAGTTACACGGTTTCGGTCAATAAAGGCAGTCTCTTTACGGATGGGATAGATAAGTACTTTGATATTTATCTTGGGTATTACGGAGAATACTATTATGGGTTCAACATCAAGGGTATGGGTGAACCAGTCGTGAATGCCGACGGATCTCGTGTGTATTCGAACGCTGGGTACACGATAACGTTGAAGACCTCAAAAGTTGACACTTTGCCCGTTGGTGCTGAAGTCGTAACGTTTACTAAATAATCAATTGGCTGGTAATTAGGTATCGCTCCCTCATTTTATGAAATGAGGGAGTTTTTTTGTAATCCTGTCTCTCCTCTCGACAAATCCCTAAAATCCGTACAAAATGCACCCAATGAGGTAAAAAACTCATCGATGTGTTAAACTTATTAATATTCGAGGAGGTCTCCGATGAGACGTTTTATTATAGCCGCGATCCTTTCGTTTTCCGTCGCGGGCGCTCTATGGGCGCAGCCGAAGGTCGCCGTCCTCGACGCTCTCGTACCGAACAACATAGACCAATCGGTCCTGATCCCGGTAACCGAGAAAATCATCGAACGCCTCGTCATTTCGGGCCGTTTTACGGTATTGGATCGCG
>JBAYHM010000406.1:0-3725 GCA_041666155.1 Treponemataceae bacterium | reverse complement strand
GTCTCCCCCTCGCTTCAGCCTCCTCGCCGGCGCCATCCAGGCCGCCGGCTGCGGGGGCTTGCGCTACCCCCACTCATATAGGCGAAGCGGCATGGATTATGCCGCGTGGGAACGGCTAACGGAAATGGAAGATAAGAAAGGCTTCCCGATGCTCCGCCCGCGGCGGGGCTTTGAGAAGCCTTAGAATCGGTCCGACAGGCCTTAGTTGCCCTTGGATATGTTGACGAACTTTCCGTTGATGACCTTGATGGGCTGCCGCGGCAGAACCGCGTCGCCGAGCTCGTTCATCGAATAAGTGCCGGCAAGGGCTTCATAGTTTTTCACTAATGAACTATCAAGAAAAACTGGGCGCTCGCGTAAACCGAGACTTCCCGAAACGGAGCCGACAGGCTACAGTCTCACCCGTGCCGACAAGACTGAGCATCGCTTCCTTTAACGCGGAAAACTTCTATCTGTTCCTCGATCGGGAATACAGCCGCCCGGAACTGGACGCGCTGGACGACTGGACTTACCGGGGAATGAACACATCGATCTACAACCCCAACAAGACGCGCTCCAAGATCGCCGAAATCGCGGGGAGCATACTGGAGCACGACTTTGACCTTATCGGCCTCTGCGAGGTGGGGGGCCTGGAAACCCTGGAAAACTTCAACCGCCTCTACCTTGACAGCCGCTACGAATGCCGCCTCTACGAGGAAAACTCAAGCCGTGGAATCTACGTCGGCGCGCTCGTAAAGAAGGACCGCTTCCCCTCTCTCCGTGCGACCGATATGCCGGGGCAATTCTCGCGTAATCTCCTTAAACTCGACCTCGGGGAAGAAGGCGGAAACCTGGAAGTCTTCGTGCTGCACCTCAAGTCGCAATACGGGGAGGATTTCGGCCTGGACCGGCGTATCGAGGAAGTCGACCGCCTCTGCTCGCTGGTGCGGCGGCGAAAGTGCGTCGTCATGGGGGACTTCAACGGTATCCTGATACGCGGAGTGCATCAATTCGAGTACGAGCGTTTTCTGGAACTCCCCTTCTACGACGTGTTGGCCGCGGTAGGAATACCGCCCCAGCAGAGGCGCACACATTACTATTTTGGGAAGGGCGCACATTTTTCGCAGCTGGACTACATTTTCTGCACCCACGACATTGAGGTGCTCGACGCGGGAGTGCTTGAGGAAAACGTACCGCGCAACCGTGAAGAACGGAACCGGCTTCCCTCGGATCACCTGTTCATCAGAGCTATGCTGGAGACGGAGTAAGCGCTGTCCTTTTACCGAACCCTTCACTGACCCCTCAATTCGATCGGTACCCCTTTTCCCAATAATCCGGCCTGGAAAATGAGGAAGGCTTGAAACATTCCTCATCTTCCAGGGCTGGAATCTTTTATTTATTCCCGAAAAACCTCAGTATGCCGATGCTCGTTTCAGGCACATAGGTGAGGATCAATAACGCCGCGAACATGGCGACTATGAATGGCGCCGCCTTTCTGACAATCTTGTCGAGGGGAATGCCTGTCATTCCGGACGCGACGAACAGGTTGGCGGCCACCGGCGGTGTCACGAAACCTATCGCGAGATTGACGGTCATGAGGAGCCCGAAATGGACCGGATCAATCCCGTACGGCTTTAAGGCCACCAGAAGAATCGGCGAGAAGATGATATTGGCGGAGGTCGTATCCATGACCATGCCGACGAACAACAGGAAGACGTTTACGATCAACAGGATGATGATCTTGCTGTCGGAAATGCCGAACAGAAAACCAGTGATCGCCTGCGGTATCTGGAGCAGGGACAGTATCGCGCCCATGGCGGCCGCTGGAGCGAAGGTCAACATGATTCCGCCCACGAACGAGGTATTCTTGACCAGCATCGTCCAAATGTCTTTGACCGACAGTTCTCGGTATATGAACAGCCCGACGATTATGCCGTAGAAGGTCGCTATGACCGCCGCTTCCGTCGGAGTGAAGATACCGCCGTAGATGCCGCCGAGAATGATGATGGGCATGAACAAAGCCCACTTCGCGTCCCAAATGGCTTTGAAGAGTTCTTTGATGCTGAAGGATTCGCCGTTGCCCAGATATCCCGCTCTTTTTGAAAGGAAAATATTCGTTGCCGTCAGGAAGGCGGCGACGATGAACGCCGGCACGATTCCCGCCAAGAACAGATCGCCGATAGAGGTATTGGTGGCTACGCCGTACACTACCAACGGAATGCTCGGGGGCATGATGACGCCGAGCCCTCCCGCCACCGCGGATAATCCAGTAGCGTAGGTGCGGTCATAATTTGCCTTCACCATGTACGGGATCATGATGCCGCCGATAGCCGCTACCGTGGCGGGTCCTGATCCGGAGATCGCGCCGAAGAAAAGACAGGCGACTACCGTGACGGTCCCGAGACCGCCTATGGTGCTGCCGAACATCTTGTCGGCGACGTTGACGAGCCTTTTTGACAGTCCGCCCGTTTCCATGACGGCACCCGCGAGCATGAAGCACGGGATTGCCGTCAGAGGCAGGGATTCGAATCCGGAATACATCGATTGGGCCAGGAATGTGAGGTTGGTGGTCCCGAAACCTAAAGCGACCGCGATGATGCCGAGCCCGAGAGAGATTCCGACGGGGACGCCTATGGCCAGAAGCGTCGCCGCGACAATGAATAATATTAGTGGCGCCATATTCTTCTCCTCAATTGCCCGGATTCAGTTTTCGGAAATCTTGTACGGAAATGACGCTGTCCTGTATCAGCCTGACTATCATCAAAACGAAGATGGTGGGAAGAATCGAATAATTGAACCACTTCGGAATTTCCAGTACGGCCGTGGCCGTCCCGCTTGCGAACAGCCGTTGTACTATGGGCATCACTCCTATCAAAATGATGCAATTGAAAAGAGCGAAGCAGAAGTTTCCAAAGATGATGAAGATCAATTTTAGTTTAGGGCTGACTTTATCCAGAACAATTTCCAAGCGAAGATGCTGATGCCGCCGTATCGCCGCCGTGGCTCCGAAATAAATCGACCAGATGAACAGTATCAAGGCGAGTTCTTCCGACCAGGAGAACGCGCTGTTGAAAACGTATCGAGAGATGACCTGACCCAGTAGCACGAGGAACATGGCGCCGGATATTACGGCTCCAATATATAATTCGAATTCGTTGAGGATTTTCTTGATTGTCATCGTTGCCTTCCTTTTCTAAATCGGAAGGCGGCTTAAAGGTCCGGAAAAGCCGCCTTCCGATATCACAACAAACATCCGGCGCTATTAGCCATCAGCAAGCCGGATTCGCCTCCATATGACCACTCAGTAGCCCATCTTCGCGATGGCGTTCTTTATCGAGTTGAAATAATCAACGCCTATTTTCTTCGCGGCTTGGTTCCAGGTGTCCGTCGACATCTTCTTGAACTTGTCGAACTCGGTCTTGCTGAGCTCGTTCATCGTCATTCGTTCCTTGATCTTCTCGATCATCTTCGCTTCGGTCTTTTTGAGTTCCGGTCCGGAATAGTCCTGAGCGATTTTGGCGCTTTCAGCAACCGCTTTCTGGAATTCGGGGCTCTGTGAAAGCAGCCAGCTATTGTTCAAGACAAGCGCTCCCGCCGTATAGAGATGGTTCGTGAAGGTCAGGTATTTCTGGACTTCGGCATAGTTCTGGGCAAATATGTTCGCTATCGGGTTTTCCTGGCCGTCGACGACTTTCTGCTGGAGGCTCGTGAAGAGTTCCGCGTAGGCAATCGGGGTCGCAGACGCG
>JBAYHM010000405.1:0-3755 GCA_041666155.1 Treponemataceae bacterium | reverse complement strand
GGTTTTGAACGGCGCGTATGCCCTGGACTCAGGCGACGTTCAAACGGTAACGCTCATCTCCGACGATCCTAACGATGCCGTTTTCGTTGAGACCTCTTTGTGGGAAGCGCCCTGGCGTCTCCATTTGGCATTCTCGGAAGAAGTGGAATTCGCGGAAGTCGATTCGCGCCTCACGTGTGAAAACGGCCCGGCCCTTGAACGAGAAACACCAGGCCTCCGCGGCAGCTCGGCGACGTATCGCCTATCGGAACGACCGACCTGGGATAGCCGTTTCGTGTTTCATCTGTCTTCGGGAATAAGCGATGGGCGCGGAAATGTGAGTATGGATGGATACATTTTTCGCGTTCACGCGAACGGTTCCGCTTCCCGTCCCCCACGACTAGTCGGCATACGTATTCCTTTGGCGCCCGGAGGCGTTAACGAGGCCGCGCAGGAATTGACGGCGTACACGGTCGACTCACCCTTCGCCTCTCTCGCGATAGGCGCTAGCGCTGATCGTTACCCGTTGAGTGTCGCGACCGCTACTCGAATTGAGTTGTATTTTGAGACGGCTTTCGGTGCGGTCCTTGATCGTTATTCCCTGATGAAGACGTTCCGCATGGAGGCGACAAACGGGGCTCTTTCCTTTTCCCCGCGCAATATAAAAATTAGCGGTTTTCGATATGCCGATCCGCACGCGCTTTGGATTTCATACGCGCGCGCGGAAGTGGAGGGCTACCTCACCAATCAACCGAGTTCCGGCGTCGTCAGTTTTATGCTCGACGCGGGATTGTCCGATTCGCGTCGAAACGAGTGCGCGGAGGCCGTCGTCCTCCCGCTTTTGAAGTAGGAACCGGATGCGTTCTTTCATTCGCCTCTGCGCCGAACGGCCGGTTGCCGTGATTATGGCGCTCGTCGCCTTACTAGTCGGCTCGGTGTTTGCCGCTTCGCGTTTATCATTGGAACGTTTGCCCGAACTCGCCGTGCCGCGCGTGGTCGTAGAGGCTTCCTATCCGGGGATGGGCGCGAGTGAAGTGCGTTCCCTCATCGTGCTGCCGCTGGAAGACGCGCTGTCCTCGGTCAAGGGCGTCGCGTCCCTACGCAGCGTATCACGCGATGCTCTCGCTTCCGTTGTGCTTGAGTTTGCTTGGGGGGAGAATCCCGAACAGTCCTCGGTTCGCGTGCGGGAGGCTATAGACGCCGTGTACCCGAGCCTTCCCGAAGGCGCCCAAAAGCCCGTCGCCTTACCCTATGACGCCGACCCGGAGCCGTTTATGGTAGTTTCGGTCCGTTCGCGAAATGGGGATCTTTCACTCGCGCGGCGTTTGGCGGAATACGAACTGCGTTCACGGCTGAGGCGCGTGGAGGGAATCGGGCGCGTCGCGATCGCCGGCGGGACGGAAAAAGAAGCGTTTATCGAAATGGACCTCCGCAAGGCCGCCGGCCGGGGCCTGACGGCAACCGACGTGGCTGAAGCGGTAGCGCGTGAATGCATGGACGTGAGCGCGGGTACGGTGACCGAGGGTGAAAGCGAATTGGTGGTGGTCGCCTCCGGACGGCCCGAGTCGATTGATGTTCTAGGCGCGCTTATCGCTGCGGGACGGAACGGCGCGTTCCGTTTGTCGGATCTGGCGCGGACTCGGGAACGCGACGCCAAGAGAAAAAGCGCTTTCGTGTCAAACGGTACCGACTGCGTCTGCCTTGAGCTGTACCGAAGACCGCGCTCCGATCCGGTCGCCGCATCTCGGCTTGCGCGGGCGGAGATCGCGAGAGCCGTCAGTGATTTTTCGCGAGACGCGGAACTTGAAATCCTTTGCGATTCGTCGATCCCCATTGCTCGCGGTATACGCGACTTGGCGCTTTCCGCCCTTCTTGGAGCGATCGCCGCGGCGGCTGTTCTTTCATTTTTCCTCAGGGATATCCGATCGAGTTTTCTTATCGCCATGACCATCCCGATCTCCGTGGCCGCCTCAGTGGTGACCCTCGGTCTCGCCGGAAAATCGCTCAACGGGATGAGTCTGGGCGGCATCGCCCTGGGCATCGGTCTTATTTCCGACAACGCGGTGGTGGTCCTTCACGCGCTCTCTTCCGCGTTCGGCTCGCTTACAAGCCGACCCAGTCCCCGTGCCATCGCGCGTGTGAGCGCCTCAGTGGCTACTTCCACATTGGCCGGCATGCTGACTACCGCTGTCGTATTCGTGCCTATACTTTTTCTTCCCGGCCCGATAGGAGCCCTCTTTTCAGATCTGGCGCTTTCCTTGATAGCCGCCAACGTAGTCGGTTGGGCCGTTGCTCTTTTTGCGCTTCCCGCCCTCTACCGCGTATTCTGGAAACCCACGGCGGAAAAGAGAGCGGATCTTCTTGAACGCCTGTATCGGAAACCACTCGCTTCCGTATTCCGAGAGCCGGTCTTCGTCATTCTTTTTTCGGTGGTTGCCGCACTGTTCGGGATAGCGCTGGTCCTATCGCGTCCGGCGTCGTTCCTGCCCGCCGCCTCCGCAACTGAACTTTTGGTCTCCTTCGATTTTCCGTCCGGCGCTTCCCTCGAACGCGTAGCGCGCGAGGGTTCGCTCCTTTCAGGCGCGTTGCGGAACGCGTATGGGATAGAGCGGGTTTTCGGCAGAGCGGGCGCGGAAAAAGACGATTCGGTACGGCGCGCCGATGTCGAATACCGGCGTGAACGGCTGGTTCTTCGTTGTTCGCTCAAGAACGGAGTCGATGCCGACCGCGCGGCCGCATCCTTGCGTTCCATCGCGAGTTCGACAAAACCGGCCGACACCGAAGTTTCCGTTTCCCTACCAAGCGATCCCGCCGCCCTTGTGCTCGGTCTGACGGGCGCTTCACGCCTAGCGGCGACGGGAACGGATAGAGAGGAAGCCGTCCGGCGCGGTCGGGAAGCCGCCGAGCATCTGCGGAACGAGGCGGGAAACGCGCTCGCTTCCGTCAGAGTGAAGCCTTTAGGTACGCGCTCGGAAATTCGTTTATTTCCCGACCGTGAAGCTTCCGCCTCGCTCGGCGCATCCATGGCCGAAACGGCTGCCGTGCTTAGGATCGCCGCCGAAGGAGATATCGTCGGCCGCTTGGAAATAGATGGCCGGAGTATGGATGTGCGCGTCGGCGGCGAACGCATGGCGAAGAACGCGCATGACGCGGTGGCCTTGGTTCCCGTGTCGCCGCTACGCTTCACGGCTTCCGCGGTTTCTCGCGTAACGCCGCGGGAAGCTGAAGGGGTTCTCGCGCGCAAAGATCGGTCCGATACGGTGTACATCGAGGCGATCGCCGCCGCTGGAAAAGAGAACGCGCTGAACCGCGCAATCGAAAAGACCCTCCGAGCTTTGCCGAATCTGGAACGCGACGACGCCTCGGCCTTCAAGCGTTACGGCGTGACCTTGATCGTCACCGTGTGCCTTTCCATCGTTCTCTTATACCTGACTCTTGGGGCGCAGTTCGAATCGTTTGTTTTGCCGTTCATCATGCTCACGACCATTCCGCTGGCCTTGGCGGGCGCGGGCCCGGCGCTGCTGCTGGTCGGTGCCGGCTTGGACTCCGGCTCGGTTCTCGGTCTAGTCGTGCTCTTCGGAACGGCGGTGAACAACGCGATCATCCTGTACGAGACGAGCGAGGCGCGAGCGACTAACGGCGCGAGCGGCGTAGTCGCCTCCTACGCCGGCGCGATCGAGCGCGTGCGGCCGGTATTGGTGACGACTCTTACCACGGTGTTCGCTCTTCTGCCGGTGGTGCTTTCCCCCGGCGGCTCGACCCAGCGTTCCATGTCG
>JBAYHM010000404.1:0-3781 GCA_041666155.1 Treponemataceae bacterium | reverse complement strand
GCCTAAAGGCGTTCAGTAAACCTTCCTGGACAAAATGGTATACAGCTGAATCTATTTGGTCGCTGTATTCATACCTCGCGTTTCCGGTGTTTAAGTCAACTTCGATATGAGTCGCCTTTTGGAAAAAACCACACAACAGAGTAATCGCGCGGATACCCTTGGGCGCAATCTCGCGTTGGTCCCGGAGCTGATAAAGCGCCGCCCTAATTTGTTGGAGACCTTCTTGCGCGTTTTCCCGAGCCGCTTTTAACAGCCCCGGGATACCCAGCGGGTTCCTCCGCATCATATCCGTCGCCGCTTCCATCATCGCGATATTGTTCGTAAGCGTGTAGCCCACTACATCGTGGATATCGCGAGTTATTCTGAGCCGCTCTTCTTCTATTCCCGATTTGGCAGCCTCCGTCGCGTAATCTTGGTAGTGGAGGTTCGTCTTTGCCAAATCCACTACCATGACCTTCAGCTTGTCTCGTTCTTTTTCCACGGCGATTATTTCCTCGCGGTAACGCGTGAAAAAACAGGAAAGCAGAATGAATAGGGAACCGAGCAGCAGAAAACCTACTTGGTTCAATAATATTCCGTTCCAGACATTCCCCGCCTTTTCAACGGAAAGACTAACTCGGAGCACTAGAACGCAGATGAAGAAGGCGGAAGTAAGAATCAGGTTTCTCGGATACGGTTCGTACATTGCCGTTTCAACCAGAAACGCCCCGATAATCAATATCTCGATTTCATTTTGTCCGGCAAAATACGGTATAAGCAGAAGCAAAGAAAGGGCCCGTACCGCAAGGCTTATTCGAAAATGAGAAAGTTTTGACGTAAAGAACTCCGTCAAACAGGAAATCGTATTTATCAACAGCAAGCAAAGGACAACCTCGCCCACCCATGCGGATTTAGTAAGGCGCTCCGCGGAAGCCGGAAGGATTATTGCGGCCAAGCTACTTGCGGTTAGAGATATGAGTAGAAGTATCCAAGCAACTGGCGCTCGTTTCACTAGGTATCCCAAAATAATTATACCCTTACTCTATCGGGGGCGACTAGGATATTATCCGCACCTAGTAGGTTGGGAGGGAAAAAAGCATGAAAGTCGCGGCATTCAACGGTAGTCCCAATAAGGAAGGCAACACCTTCCATGCGTTACGGATGGTTACAGCGGAACTGGAGTCCCAAGGGATTGAGACGGAGATCGTCCATGTGGGCGGTCAAAGCGTTAAAGGGTGTATCGCGTGCGGGGCCTGCCGCAGGAACAAAGATGAAAAATGCGTGCTTACAGGAGACGGGGTCAACGGTTGGATTCAGATCATGAAAGGGGCCGACGGGATTCTTCTTGGTTCGCCTGTCCATTATTCGGGAATCTCGGCAACCATGAAGTCCTTCCTGGACCGCGCTTTCTACGTGTCCGGCAGCAACGAGAACCTGTTCCGGCATAAGGTCGGCGCGGGCGTCATCGCTGTCCGCCGATCAGGCGGCATGCCGTCTTTCCAGCAGCTGAACAACTATCTGCTCTATTCCGAGATGCTGATTCCGACGTCAAACTACTGGAACGTAATTCACGGAAGGGCTCCCGGCGAGGCGGCGCAAGATGCCGAGGGTGTCCAGATCATGCGCGTTTTAGGGCTTAACATGGCTTGGTCGATGAAGCTTGTCGCCGCGGGAAAAGGCGTCGTGAGCGAACCGGAACGGGAAGATAAGATAATGATGAATTTTATTCGCTGACGCTTTTTCATTTGACCAGGAGCCCAGTTGCGTACATGAGCAGCATGCCCGCCATGACGCCGCTCCACACGGTGAGTGGCATCTGTTCCTTACCATCTCCTTTTTTCACGAGTTTCCCTATCTCGTAGGCTACCTCGAAGACCGCTCCCGCGCCGACGGCGAGGAAGAGGACGGAGAGTACGGGCGACGCGGCGAAGCCGCCGATCCACGCTCCCGCGATCGCCGGCGCGCCGCCCAAGGCGCCCACGCCCGCGAGGAAGCGGAGGGACGGGCGCTGCTTGACGATCGGCGCGATGATGCCCAGGCCTTCGGTGATGTTCTGCAGGATGAAGCCGATGACGAAGAAGGTTCCCAGAGCCGCGGCACCGACGCTGAAGGCGGAGCCTATGGCTAGGCCTTCGCCCAGATTATGCAGGCCGATGCCGAGGGAGATCATGACCGCGACGCGGCGCCGTCGGCCGTCCTCGTTGCCGCCTTCTTCCGATTGACGTTTGGCGAGTGCGTCCAGGAGAAGAAAGGCGCCCACGATGCCGATGCCGACCAGTCCGACGCCTTGGAATGGGCTTCCCAATTCTCGGGCGACTTCGAGCGCTTCGTTGACGGCGTCTATGCCGAGGAACAGCAAAAGTCCGACGGTGAGTGCCATGAGCCAGATGAAGGCGCGTCGGCCGAGCTTCCGCAGGGCGGGGAACCAGAAAATACCTAGGAAGACGGGGATCACCCCGACGTAGAGGCCGATCAAAGTGAAGGCGAGGAAGCTTCCTCCGCCGACCGTCCGGGTAGTCGCGGCCGCCTCTATCGGCGCGGCGAAGGCCACGGAATTCGCGGTGATCAGGCGGACTTCGTAGGCTTCCGCGTGGACCCACGGATACGCGATGGTTACGACTGCCTTGCCCAAGCGCGGGACGGTTCGGCCGGGCTTCGCCGCGAACGGCACGATCATATCTTTGACGGCCGCCTGGGCTATCTCCACCGCCTGCGGGCTCGTGTTGCGCACGTGGAGCTCTATGGAGCCGGGTTTGAGGACTGTCCGTTCAAAGACGAGGCTTTCTATCGGCGCCGCGGGTTCAACGTTCAGCCCGGCTCCGTCGGTCGCGAGGAACAGGGCTATGACCGCGGCGAGCAGCACCACCGGGAAAAGGAACAGCGCGAAGGTCTTGATTTTCATGATTATTCCTCCACTTCGAAAAGACCCGTCCAACCGAGTTCGGCGAATTCGGTTTTATGGGCGTGGAACATGTATAGGCCCGGGTAGGCGTACTTGAATTCAAGTATCCCCCGCTGCGCCTGCATCTGGGCGATCGTGTCGGTGTACTCGCTCGGAACCAGCGATGTCCCCGTCGGATAGTAGTTGAAGAAATTCGCGTGCAGGTGGAACGAGTTGCTCTGGTCGTATTCGAGCATGTTCACCAGGTACACGCGGACAAGCGCGTTCTTCCTGATCTTGATCGGGTGCCGGTCGTAATAGAACGGAATGAAGTTGACCGAGTACAGGTCGTTCGCCTCGTCGAAATCCAGATCGATGCCCGACATCACCATGACGAATTCGTAATCGGCCTTCGGCCTTCCCCCTTTCGGATCGATGACGACGGCGCCGTAGAGACCGCGGCTTATGTGGCTGGCCAAAGGCATGACGTGGCAGTGGTAGGGATGGACCCCGAAGGGTACCGCGTCCAGCTCGTAGACGAAGGTTCCGCCGGGAGGCACCGGTTCAAAGACACCGTCCATGGCCGCGGGGTGGATGGTATGGAAATGCACGGTGTGCGCGTGGGAAGACGCGTTGACGAAGCGTATGCGCAGCAGGTCGCCTTCGGTCGCGCGGAGCGTCGGGCCGGGGACGCGGCCGTTGTAGGTCCAGGCCTCGTATTTGATGCCCGGCGCGACTTCCACCATCGTGATTTCGGCCCTGAGGTCGTATTCGCGCAAGGTTCTGCCGTCCGGGAGGCGGCTCGCCTTTCCGTAATCGAAGTCGGTCAGGATCTTCATTGGGTCGAACCCGTTCCCCGCCGTGTCGATTTCCCCTCGGTAGCCGGGCATGAAGGCCATTTCCGCGCCGTGCTCGGCCGGG
>JBAYHM010000403.1:0-3787 GCA_041666155.1 Treponemataceae bacterium | reverse complement strand
CGGTAGGCCTCGTAGTTCTCGTCGACGGACATGGACTTTGTAAAAAGGAGAAGCAGATTTTTATTGAGGTGGAAGCTCGTGTTCTGCGCGTATTCTGCTAGAACCAAAAGAGAGGCGGCGCCCAGGCTTGTCTCGCCGAAGCCCTGTCCTGAAGCTCGTTCCTCGGTAAGCCGGACTGAACTCTCCAAAGGGGTATATTCGGCATCGCCGACATCGGCGGTGATCAGCATGAAATCCCGCCGTGTGCCGAAAGCGGGAAAATAGACGGCGACGTTCCCCCATTCGTCGGCAACAGTGTTGGAAAGCCCGAAATCCTGAAGGCGCTGGATGATGAAATCCATACGAAGTTTTTCGGCATCGCTCGGTGAGGGGATTTGATTAAGCAGGACACCGTCGGAAATGATTCGGTTGATATACAGAGATATGTCGATATTCTTCAGCGCGCGAAGCAGCCGGTCGGCTTTCCATTGTCCGATAAAACCGCGGATCGGTCCTAGGATTCCGCGCAGGAAAAATCTGATGCGTCCCATATCCCTCCCTCTCACACTTGTCCGAAATTCATGAGTACGTGTTTAAGCCGCTGTTCGAGAAGTTCGTATGAGAAAAACCGGCGAGCCAGCTTAAAGTTACGCTCCGTCAGAACATCCGCCAAGCTGGGCGCGTCCAGCAATCCGCGCACTTGGTCGACAGTCTCCGGGGTTATATAATTTTCGATTTGTACGACCTCAAATCCGATCGGTTCTATATCCTGTTGAAAAATAGAGTAGCGGTTCACCAGGATGAGTTTTTTAAACCATAAGGCCTCAAGGAACGCGTTTCCGAATCCCTCAAAAGTAGATGGATAGGTCACGAAATCCGCGTTCAGGTAACAATCCCAGAGACTGTATCGCTTTTTACCTTCTTCAGTGGTACCGCGCTCCGCTCCGATGAGGTCGGGACGAACCAAGACGTCTACTCCCAAGAGTTCCGCGTAGTCCATGGTTCTCTGGAAGTATTCGGACCCCTCATCACGTTCCTGGTGGCTGATCAGCAGCTTCGCCTTCCGGTCCTTTATGCGGCTGACCAGTTCCACCGCGTGCTCTATGCCTTTTCGTGAGATGACGCGGGTCGGCTGCAGGAATAGTACTTCCCCGTCTTTCAGGCCCAGGTCGGCGCGTAGGCCTCGCCCGTAGTCGTCCAGAACCGGCGGTTCGGTATGAAAATCGAACACGTTGGGGATGATGATCGATGAGAGGCCGCATCGATACGACAGCTGTCTGCGCCCTTCGGAATTGATGACGATGTGGTTGATGGGGTGGAGCTTCGGAGGAAAGGCCATCGCCAAATAATCCTCCACGGCGTTCACGCTGAAGCGTTGGCGTTCCCAGGCGAAATCGTGGTGGTGGGCGATGGCGGGCATGCCGGTTTCGGCGATGAATTCCGTAATGGCGAGTCCTAGGGGAATATTCATCGGTATGGTGAGGGCGTTTTCCGCGATCAGGAGGTCGACTTTGAAACGGGCGACGAATTCGGTCAGCGCGCGTTTCAGGATGAGCCGCAACGCTTGGATCTCTCCGCTTATCGCGGGGTTTCGTATGGTCGTGCCGAAGCAATGGCTCTGTATTTCCACGACGCGCGGGTGACCGAAGAACGCCTCATCAGTGACCATGGATCGGGATGGATCCCAGTCGGAAAGGCCTGAAAAGAAAAAGCACTCATAGCCCATCCGCTCCAGTACGGTTTGCCATTTCTGCGTTTCCATCGATACGCCGTCCGTACCCTTGAAGCGGGTTGAGACGAAACCGATGCGCTGGATTTTGTCGGTTCTGGTCAAATACATAAGATGTTCCCGTTATTCGAATCGATCCATTTGGTTTCCCGGAGTGCGTCGCGTTCGGTCAGAAGTGCGCGTAGTCGTTCGGCGACGCTCGGTCCCGTTTCCTCACCGTAAATCTTCACGGCAAGAGCGTGCAGCCTATCGATATATTGGTCTTCCATCTTTTCAGCCTAGCGCTAATGTCTTCTGGGGTCAAATCGATGAAACGCTCGTTTATGAACGAGACCGCGCAGGTGGGTTTGCCCTCATCGGTTTCAGCCCTTATACTTTCCCCATGAGGGTTCTTCTAGTCCATTACCATTTGCGCTCCGGCGGGGTTACTACCGTGATACGCCGACAGCTCGCGGCTCTTGCCGCGCGCGATATTGAAGCGTCGGTCCTAACAGGGGAGGCGCCATCTTCAGGCTTCGACTTTCCCTTCCTCATCGAGCCCTCACTAGGCTACGATGCTCCGGGTTCCGGCGGCGATGTCGATTCCGATCGAGTCCGTGCCATAGTCCGCGCGGTGAGTCGCGAAGCCGACCGTCTGGGCGACGATGTCGTCGTGCATGTCCACAATCCGACGATCCGTAAGAACGCCTCGTTCCTGAGCGCCTTATCCAGCCTCGCCGCGTCAGGACGGCGCCTTCTGCTGCAGGTGCACGACCTGGCCGAAGATTGGCGGCCGGACGTCTTTTCGTCCCTTCCGTATCCGGATGGAGCCCGGTGGGCGGCCCTCAATCGGTTCGATGTGGAGGCGATCGGTGGCGCCGGCGCCGGTCCCGTCGCGTTTCTTCCGAATTCGATACCGCTTATGGATCCTCAAAATCTCTCAGGCGCTTCGCGTCCGCGATCCAGCGGCCCCGGACTCATCCTCTATCCGGTCCGGGCCATACGGCGAAAGAATATCGGGGAAGCGGTGCTGCTTTCTCTTTTCGCGCGTCCCGGAACCTATGTCGGCGTAACCCTACCTCCGACGAATCCGAAGTTCTTTCCGTATTTCGAATTCTGGCGCGACGCGGCGGCGGAATTTGACGCCCCGATTGAATTCGACATCGGTCTGAATCGAAGCCTGGATGACGCGTATGCCGAAGCGAAGGCCGTGTTGACGACTTCCGTAAAGGAAGGTTTCGGCCTCTCCTACCTTGAGGCGGCGTCGCGATCCCGCGTGACGCTCGGTCGCCGGCTTCCGCGAGTGGTCTCCGATTTTGAGGCTTCCGGCGTCATGTTTCCGGGATTGTACGAAAGCATCGTCGTACCTCTCGGATCATTCGACGTAAAGAGCTTTTCCCGGCGCTCCGTAGCCGTAGTCGAACGGGCCTGCGCGGTATTCGGTCGTCCGGAGCGTGGACCCGAGTTAGGCAGCCGCGTTTCCGAAAGTGTGCTTGGCGGGGCTGTTGAAGGACCGGATTTCGGCAGGCTCGACGAGGAGGCGCAGCGGGAGACTCTGCGTTCTCTCGTGTCCGATCGGCGATTGCGAACCGAGTTTATAGCGGCCAATCCGTTCATGGAAGGTTGGGACGCCGTCGCGGACACTTTGGAACCCACGTCTCCCGAACAGCTCGCGCCCTGGTCCCAGGCCCTCTACGGTGAACGCTTGGTCGCCGCCTACCGCGACGTGCTCGACCAGGACGGCGTCGCGGCCCCCGACAAAGACAAGCTTCTTGACTGCTATCTTCTCCCGGAATATTTTCATGGCGTCGGAATCTAACGCGGGCATCTCCGACGCGCTTCTGGCGGAATCGCGTCGGCTTATCGCCGAACGGGGCGTCGTCCGTGCTTTCTCCGTGTTACCGGCGTCGCTTGGTTCGGCGTTTGAAAAAATCCGGACCCTGGATCTACCCACCCCGCCGCTCGCGGTCGCCGTCGACGTCTACGGCACGTTGCTTGCGAGCTCGAAAGGGGAGGTCGGTCCCGGCGCCGACTGGGGCGGCGATCCGGGAAACGCCGCCTTTCCGTCCGATATGGCCGACCGCCTGCGCCGCATCGTCG
>JBAYHM010000402.1:0-3799 GCA_041666155.1 Treponemataceae bacterium | reverse complement strand
CCGCGGTGGAAAATCCCGGCTCAAAAATCAACGCCCACACGTCTTTATCGCTCACCAGGGCGGGGTCTCCTTTTATCATCCCCTTCTCCACCGCCTTGGCCAAGATTCGTTCCCGGTTAAGTCCCGCGCCGTCATCCTTTACGCTGATCCAGATTTCAGACCCTTCGTACCGAGCTTCCATAGACAAGGATCCGGTCTCGTTTTTACCCATTGCCTTGCGTTTTTCAGCGCTTTCCAACCCGTGGTCCAGAGCGTTTCGCAGGATATGCACCAAAGGATCGGAAATCTGCTCAATGACGTTCTTGTCCATCTCCGTCTCTTCCCCGATAAGACGGAAATCGACGGGCTTATTGAACTTGCGCGAAAGATCCCGCACAAGGCGGGACATTTTGTGAAATAGGCCTTCCAGGGGAATCATCCGGATCATCATGGCCGTTTCCTGAATTTCCCGGCTTATCTTGGTAAGCGCCCCGAAAGACTTGTTAAAGGAATCAAGCTTAAGCCCAATGAGGTCCGGACTGTTGGCGACCATAGCTTCAGCCGTGATCAATTCACCGACCAGATCAAAAAGTTTATCGAGCTTGACCGTATCGACGCGGATTTCCCGCCGCTGGATATCTTCCGTAGGAGCGCGTTCCCCGGTCATTTTGCGCTGCGCTTCAAGGGCTTTTTCAACGTCCGCGGCTTTTACCGTTCCGGATTCGACCAAGAGTTGCCCCACCGGCTTCTCCTGAACTTCCAGCGCCTTGCGAACGTCCTCTTCGGGAGCCGCGCCCATTTCCACAAGAATTTCACCCAGCGGCTTATAACCGAGCGCCGGCCCGGTACTTTCGGCGTTACCGTCGGTCGCGACCGCGGTCGACGGCAACGTCGACGGCATAGCCGAGCTTTCAATTCTTGACTCTTCGTTTTCCGTTTTGTAGACAACTGACGTCAAAAGGCCGCGAATCCCATCTACGCGCGCGAGCACGCCGTTGACGAAGGCCTCGTTGAGAGAAAGAGAACCTTTGCGGGCGCCGTCCAGTATTTGTTCCAGGTCGGCGCAGCGGGTTTCCAGCGCCGAGTATCCGAAAAATCCCGCGTTTCCCTTTATCGTATGAGCGGCGCGAAACATGGAATGAACCGTTTCGGTTTTATCCCCAGCGTTTTCAAGCTCCAATACGTCCCGCTCCACGCGTTCAATTAAATCAGCCGACTCCGCGACAAAGCGCTCGGACATATCAAGCGTTACCAGTTCATTGATGAGAATCGCATTCTCCGGACCCGAGGCGGAAGAGACCGAAGGACCGGAACGAAGCTGGTCGGCACACTTTCGGATAGCCGCAGTCTGGGCCGCCGCGCCTTCACAACACTCTTCATCGGTAAAGTTTTTCTCAACCGCGCGGATAAGTTCCCGAAGGACGTCTATTGTTTGGTAGACGACGTCGAGCGCGTCTTGCGTATAAGGGATTTGCTCTTTGATGAACACTTCCAGCAACGCTTCGGCTTCGTGCGTAAGGCTTTTGATACGCTCGAATTCCAGAAATCCGGCCGATCCCTTCACTGAGTGAAAAAGGCGGAATACCGCATTTAGGATTTCACGGTCCTCATCTCCGCCGAGTTTTTGCAGTTTGGCTTCGGCATCATCAAGCCGTTCATAGCCTTCCGCGATAAAAGAGATGATGATTTCTTTCGTATCGTCGTCTACTTTTCTTTTCATTTTTTTCCGAGTTAGTCAAAAAAAGACTAGGTTACGTCCTCACCGTTTGCAAGAGCGGCAAACGCCCTTTTTTTACAACCTCAGGGAAGCGCAAACAACAAACGGGCCGTCGTCCCGTTCTCAACCGTCATCGACAATTCCCCATCGATTTGTTCCGCAAGGAGCCGCACGAGTTGGAGGCCGCCCATACCGGCGTCCGAGTGCACCTCAAGGCCGTCGTGATCAAGGGATATTCCTATTCCCGAATCGTTAATAGAAACGGCGACCCGCCCATTTTCAGTAACATCGATATTCAAGTCGATCGAGCGGGGCCCCGTCCAATCGGTGGGGAACGCGTGCTTAAGCGCGTTGGTCAGCAGTTCATTTAGAGCCAGACAGCAGGGGACCGCAAAATCGAGAGGGAGCAGCATCTCTCCTGAATGAATGTTGATGGCGATGCCTCTGGCGGCGGCATCGTAGGTATCGGCCAAACGATCCGCCATAGAATGCAAGGCGACGGACAAGTCGGCGGCGGCAAAGGCCGCGGACCGGTACAACGCGTCGTGGACTTCCGCCATCGATAGGACCCGATCCTGCATACGCGCAAGCGCCAAATCCGAGTGTCCATCATCGATAAGGCGACTGCGCTCAATATTCATGAGACTTACGATTACTTGCAAATTATTCTTTACGCGATGATGGACTTCCCTGAGCAGCGCGTCCTTCTCGTCCACCAGCGCGGCCAGCGTCGCCTCCGAACGGCTAAGGGTTTCAATAAGACGCCGCGAACGCGATTCGCTTTCTTTGAGCGCTTCACTGGCCATACGGCGATCGGTAATGTCGAAAAAGAGGACCGCAAGCTTTCTTTCTTCAACGCGAAACGCGCTTAGTTCCAAGTGTTTCCGTAAAAGCTTCGAATAAGCTTCAAACCGGACGGGAAGACCGGTCCTCGCGAGCTCTCCGTAGCGCCGAACCCACGACGGTTCGATGTCGGGGAAGGCTTCCAACAGCGTCCGGCCGACAAGCTGTCCACGACTCATGCCCGTCAAGCGTTCGAACTCACGATTGACTTCAATGAATCGATAATCGACAGCTTTACCATCGTCCTCCGCAACGACTTCATGCAGCGCGAACGCTTCCATCATTTCCTGGAACAGGAGCCGGTACATTTTTGTATCCGTCCTTTATATATTCTTATTCCCAATACACTATCCCATTATGATTTCCCGCGATTCAAAACGCAAGACGAATGCTTGTATTTAAGATTCTCTACGATTACACTCTGATACCGATGGACAATCAAGAAAAAAAAGAAAGACTCTGTTCCTACCTAAGCCCGGTAGTTGTCGCCGCGTCCTTGGTCGGCGGGTTAATAACCGCGGCGTCGTTGCTCACGATCATGTTTCCATCGGTCGCAAAACCACTCCCGTACATAAATCTAGGAATCATCTTCATAGCGATCTTTATCAACCTACACGCCTTGTCGCTAATGCAAGAAAAAGAGCGGGAGATCGATGAAAAATCCCTAGCGCGGGAGCGTACGATGAAAGAAGCGCTCCTACGCGCCGAATCCAGCGACAAAGCGCGTCAGGCCATCATCGCGAATATGTCCCACGAATTCAGGACTCCCCTTAATAGCGTGATCGGATTCGCCGAATTACTAGCGGAGGGAGAAACGGACCAAGAGCGAGCGGAAATGGCCCGCTGTGTTCAACGCGGCGGTTGGGATTTGCTCGAGCTCGTCAACTCTCTGATCAAAACCGCCGAACTTTCAAACGGGGACGCACGGACAAACGCGGTAGTACCGTTTACCTTGGAAGAATTGGCGGAGGCTGTCGGCGCCGAGCACGAAAAAGAGATTCGGGGCAAAGGACTCCGTTTTAAGTCGAGGTGGGAAGGAAACAGACTGCTGGTCGGGAATCTGGAAGCGATATCCGCGGTGATGGGGATACTGGTTTCAAACGCGGTAAAATACAGTGACGCGGGAACAATCGAACTGCAGGCTAGAGAACTGAGCGTGAACGACGGAAACCGAGTAACGATAGAATGCGTCGTTTCGGACCAAGGCCGCGGAATGGATTTAGATACCATGGGGAAGCTGTTCCATCCTTTTGAGCAGGG
>JBAYHM010000401.1:0-3799 GCA_041666155.1 Treponemataceae bacterium | reverse complement strand
AGAATGAACGGAACGGAAATGGCGACGCAGATGACAGTCAACAAGAGGCCCCTCCGTTTTCGAGTAAAAAATCACCGCCGAATGATGATCCGGCAGTATAATAGAACTATACTAGCCGCATATTGATTTTCTTAAAAGAAGCATGCAAGTGAGCGATGTAGAAGACGTCCAAGAAAACGCCGATTCCTCGCGAAAAAAACTCTTGAATCGCTTCATCAATTCACCGGTGCTCGGCGCATTGATGAAGGGTGCCGGTTTTTTCATCAAGGACTACGCGTCAGGAGCTTGCATTCCCAACACCTTGTGGCGAGAATTCGGCTACGGTACGAATGAAATGCGGGGCGATCGGTGGAAACACTACATTCACCCTGAGGACCTCTTTATCGTTGAGGACTTTTCCGCACGCCTCCAGTCCGGGGCCTTGGACAGCTGGGAAGGCGAATATCGCATACGGGCAAAGGACGGCTCGTATCGTCATTTACGACATAAAGCGCTTGTATTGGAACGAACCGAAACCGGAATACCGACCCTCTACGTTGGCCGTGACGTTGATATCACCGATCAAGTCGAGCGCTTTGAAAAAGCGGATGCTGAACGGGAACGTCACGAACGCCGCTTTTTGCAATCGGAAACGATCAGGACAGCGGGCGCCATCCTTTCTTCGGAGCTCGATCCGGTACGCGCTGCGGAACGGGTGCTTGCGCAAGCAACCCGCGTGCTGCCCTTTGAAGCCGCGGCTGTCTGGACACTTGACGGCGACCAACTGGTACGGCTGGCATCACGGGGATTTCCGATCACGGAGGCAGGAAGACGAGAGACGGTTTCCAACGACGATCTGCAGTCGCTCCTGAAAATGAGGAGTCCCCGGCTAACCGAGAATTCTATTGAAGCGTTCCCCGTAAAACTTGAAATTCCTCTCCTGGTCCGTGGGCAGGTACACGGGCTTCTTGAATTTCGATCACAAGGCGATACGTCGTTCGGACCGGAGGAGATCGGTTCCGCGGTCCAATTCGCCGACCACGCAATCGTTGCCTTGTCTAACGCGCTGCGATACCGCGCTACGGAAATTGAAGCCGCCACCGACTGGCTTACCGGTTTGCCCACCCGCCGCTCCTTCATGTCTCGCGCGGAGCGCCTGAAAGATGATATAACGAAAACAGCGCCCGTCTCCGCGTTGATGGTGGACATCGATTGGTTCAAACAGGTGAACGATTCTTTCGGACACGCCGTCGGTGATGTATCGTTGACCTTGGTAGCGAGCACCTGCAGGGATTCCCTGCGGACTCATGACCTGTGCTGCCGTTACGGCGGTGAAGAAATCGTCGCGCTGTTACCGAACGCCGATGGATCCACCGCCTACGCCGTGGCCGAGCGCCTGCGAAAAAAGGTCGAGACACTCCGGGTACGAGAGCACCCCGACTTATTGTTAACGGTAAGCGTCGGAGTACATACCGGATTAGGCACCGACGACTTCAGAGACCTGATCGCGCGGGCTGATGAAGGCTTATATATGGCAAAATCAGCGGGCAGAAATCGTTGTGAGGTACGCTAGTTGAAATTGAGTTCCATCGCTTTATGTCTTATGCTTGCGCCTTTGACGATCGCTCAGACGCCCGAAAGTAAAATCAGGAAATCAATAGTCGATACCGCTCTCTCCTTCAAAGGTGTTCCGTACGTGTACGGGGCGGCATCCCCGTCGGCCTTCGATTGTTCGGGTTTCGTCAAATACGTATACAATAAGGCAGTCGGCATCATGCTGCCGAGGACTTCAAGAGCGCTTTACGCCGAAGGTACGTCGATCAAACCCGAAAGAGCGAAGCCGGGAGACGTCCTGGTCTTTGATACCGTCGGCGGAGCGCCGAGCCACGTAGCGATTGTCCTGGATGACGGGTCAATGATCCATGCGGCGTCGGACGGTCCTCGGACCGGGGTTATCGTTTCACCCAAGAACGATAAATATTTCGCGCCCAGGCTCATCGGCGCCCGCGTTTTCATCGCCGGCTCCGCACCGGAAAAAAATCCCGAACCTGTAAAAGCGCCGACGCGTCCGGCACCTTACGGCGCATCAGCGAAAACGACCCCGGCCGCCGTTCCTTCAACCGCCGTAAAACCGGCCGCGTCTCCTGCTCCTAAAAAGCCGGCGGCAGTCGAAAAGTCTCACGAGGACGATCCGGTCGTTTCCACCGTGGGATTCTCCATCACGAACGAAGCGATTAACTTCACCGATAAAATCCCCGCCGCAGTGGGCACCGCCGTCCAATTTGCCGTCACCAACGATACGGGAGCCGACGGAGTCTTCGAGATTCTCTTTTACAAAATGGATAAGGATCCTTCCAAGGCACAAACCCTGCGCAAGGATCGGATCAAAATACGAGCGGGCGGCATGACTGAAACGGATCCAATCCTTTTCACCGAACCGGGCCAGTATAAGCTGATACTCAAAACGCACGACAACATCAAACGTGTCGAGCGCGTGTGGAAAGTGGTCGCGGTGAAGTGAAGTGCCGAGGAACCGGACAGCCTCAGTTCTCTTCCGGGGCCTTCAAGCGATCCTCAACGCACATGGCCCATACCTCGTTCCGGCTGCTGACACCAAGTTTGTTGTAAAGGCTCGTCGTATGGCTTTTTATGGTAGGAAGGCTCAAGCAAAGCCGTACGGCTATCTCCTTCTGCCGCGCGCCGGCTAATATGAAGTTGAGGACTTGGCCTTCGCGTTCGCTTAGCCGGTAACGGACGGCCAAGTCCCCTACCTGGCTCCATCGGTGCGCGATGCCGACAAAACCGATCGGGTCAGCCCACTTGTCCCGCACGAGGTAAAACAGGGTTCTGAGCAAAACCGCTCCATCCGGGGTCCGGGCCATGATGCCAATTTCGAGGTGCGATCCGTCCGATACCGCTAAACGTTCGAGCTTCAGCTTCAGACTTGTCGCCTCTAGGAACAGGTCCGTGACCGGAATCGTTCCGCTTTTCCCGATAAGTCGGCCCGCGGAAGCGTTCAATTCCGCTACGGAAACCGCTGGGTCCACGAGGAAAGCCTGTTCTTCGACTCCGTCCATGAGGAACCGCGTCGCGTTGGAGGGTGAGATGCGCAATAATCCGTATTCGTTGATGGCAAACGAAATTCCGAGGACCCAGAAAAAAGGTACTATGTTGCCCTGCGACGTATATCCGAGCGGGTCGAGAACAGCCTCCACCGCCGCACCGACTAGAATGCCTACAACCGTGCTCCAGAGTATACATCTCGCCTGAAGGCGCTCTCGGCGAAGTCGCGTACGATTCGACCATCGCCACACAAAAGCGAGCCCGATAAAGTTGACCGTATGGCAGATGAGGTGGTGGGCGTAATACCACAGAGTCGGTCCGTGCCGAGGACTTACCAGGTTCCACCCGAGATTCGCCGCGTGCAAAGACAACATAGGCAAAGCGACCGAAATCAAGATAAGCGGACGGTCACGAAGCAGCCGCAGCCGGCCGGCGAAGCCGAGAAACAGAAAAAAACCGACGCAGACATAGCCCTCGGCGCCGAAATACGCTGCGCGTTCCCAAAACACCTGGGATGACGCATCGCCGCTCAAACTGAGTCCCGCGGCGCCGAACGACCACACGGCGAACATCAGGCAAAGAAGCGCGAATAAGCGATTGACAATGCCCCGGCAATCGGCGGCCAGAATAAAGCCTCCGACCCATAGATAGGAAACGCCGATAAGCAACGAAAGCAGTGCGATGAATGGGATCATTAAGAATGATGATATCAGCGCCTAATTTGTTTCGTAAAGAATATTAACATTCATACTTCGGT
>JBAYHM010000400.1:0-3817 GCA_041666155.1 Treponemataceae bacterium | reverse complement strand
GCCATCATCTACGATTCACAAAAAATCCAGGATCCGCCGAAAAACCTTGAAGACCTGACTAAAAAAGAATACACCCGTAAGTTGATTCTCATGGACCCAAGAACGTCCACACCTGGCCTCGGCTTTTTAGCCTGGACGAAAGCCGTCTATGGCAACGAGTGGAAAGAGTACTGGAAGCGCCTAGCTCCATCCATCTTAACCGTGTCCGCCGGCTGGGACACCGGTTATGGACTCTTCACTTCTGGAGAAGCACCAATGGTACTTTCTTATACAACAAGTCCCGCCTATCACCTTGAATACGACAAGATCGAACGATACAGGGCTGCGATTTTCGCGCAAGGACACGCTGTTCAGATTGAAGCGGCTGGAATTTTGAAGAATACAAAGCACATGAAGAATGCTCGTATTTTCATGGATTTCATGCTAAGCCCTGAATTCCAATCCATCATTCCGCTTACGAATTGGATGTATCCAGTTACCGAAATCACTCTGCCCGCTTCCTATCGCCTTGCTCCAAAGCCGGGGAAAATCATCCCTACCCAGGCGCCTTCCGACGAGGATTTGACGGAATGGGCCCGGATCGTCGCGGCAAAATAAAAAATGCCCCGAGAAAAAGCCGTCGGCCTGCAACCTGGGATTTTCCTCGTTATCAGCGCTCTGCCGGTTATCGCCTTGACGGTAGCCTTCATACTTCCGTATGCGGCCGCCGTTTCAGACGGCTTTACTCATTTTACCCGCATTGTAATGGAAAATAGTGTTCTCAGAGTCTTACGTTTCACGATTGCCCAAGCCGCGTTCAGCACGCTCGCGGCATTAACCATCGGATTACCGGGCGCGTGGCTCATAGGCTCGGGGCGCTTTCGTGGAGCGCGTATAGTGCGTGCGGTCGCGTCAGTCCCTTTCGCGATGCCACCGATTTTGGTAGTCCTCGGTTTTGTTCTTTTTTTCGGGAATAATGGTTGGGCCAATAAGCTGATTATGAACCTCACCGGAGCTCAAGAACCGCCGCTGCGTATACTCTATAGACCCGAAGCTATTATACTCGCGCACGCGTTCTATAATTTCCCGATTATTCTCAGACTTGTTGGTGACGCGATTGCAAAAGCGCGTTCGACGTACGCACCGGTTGCCTCAGGGCTTGGTGCTTCGGGAAGCATGACCTTTCTCACAGTACTTGTGCCTATCGCTTTTCCATCGATCGCCGCGGCCGCCCTTTTAGTTTTCTTATATTGTTTCACCAGTTTTGCGGTAGTCCTCGTGCTTGGGGGAGGTCCCGGGGCAACTACGCTTCCCGTCGAAATCTACCGAGCAGCGCGAATATCCCTCGACTACTCAACGGCGGGATCGCTTGCCCTACTTGAAACGATGATTGCCGCGATCGCATATCTTGCCTACACCCGTATGGAACAGATCGCACGACGGGTATCCGGCGCAAATGATGACAGAACACGAGAAACGGCAATTCAAGATCGTTCGAATGCTGCCCGCGGATCGCCCATAGCCAACCTCTTGACGATTATATATATCATCGCAGCGATGATTCTTGTTGCGGGGCCAATCTCGGCAGTAGTTGCGGAGTCGTTCCTTTCACGCGTTACCCGTACTTCCTTCGCGCAGTTTTCACTCCGATGGTGGGCATCCATCGGCAGTTCGGCGGTACCGGCCTTAATACGCTCCGTTTTATTGGCAGCTGCCGCCGCTACCGTTTCAGTTTTTCTCGCTTCAGCTGCCGCCTTAGCCGTCTGGAAAGCAAAAGCCTTTACCTCCCCTTCAATGTCACGCACATCACTTTACGAACGAGCAGTATCCGCCCTTTGCATGGCGCCGCTTGCCTCGTCGGGTATTGTACTTGGACTTGGATGGCTTAAATTATATGGTTCAGGCCTGGCCCGCTCTTTTTGGGTGGTAGCGTTGGCTCATGCGATATCGGCACTCCCATTCGCGTATCGTTCCATTTCAGAAGGACTCCGTTCTCTGCCGAGCCAAACGGCAGCCGCGTCGGCTTCGCTTGGCGCCGAACCGCTGACCACCGCGTTCCGAGTCGCGCTTCCAAGCGCGGCAAAACGTATCAGATCAGCATGGGCTTTTGCCGCGGCTATAAGTCTTGGCGAACTGAACGCGGTATTGATGCTCGGCCTTGAGAACTATGAGACGCTTCCGCTGCTCATGTACCGCGCCGCAGGCGCGTACCGTTTCGGAGCCGCGTGCGCGGCAGGCGTTTTGCTCGCAATCGCGTGTATAGCCGCATTCGTTTTATCAGAGGATACCGCGCATGTCGATTGAAGTTCGCTCATTGGTAAAAAACTATCCTGATTTTTCGGTCGACATTGGACTTTCCGTTGGGTCTAACGAAACGCTGGTACTCGCCGGACCATCAGGTTGTGGAAAAACGACCGCGCTGCAGATGATCGCTGGCCTCGTCCTTCCTGATTCGGGTTTGGTAATTGTGGACGGACACACAGTCAACGATCTCCCTGCGTGGAAACGCGGAATCGGCATCGTATTCCAAGATTTAGCGTTGTTTCCTCATCTTTCGGTCGGCGGCAACGTCGGATATGGCCCGTTAATCGCCGGGATCAGCCGAGCAAAACGGCAACAGATCATCACCGAAAGCCTTGCCGCCGTACGTCTTGACGGATACGAACCTAGAAGGGTCGATACTCTTTCCGGCGGGGAACGCCAACGGGTCGCGATCGCGCGTGCTCTGGCAGCCAAACCTAAGGCGCTCCTCATGGACGAACCCTTTTCTAGCCTCGACGCACCGCTCCGCCGAGCGCTCCGTACAGAATTTCGGGAACTGCGCACTCGCGAGGGATTCCCCTGCATCTTCGTAACCCACGATCGTGAAGAAGCCGCGGCCGTCGCCGACCGCATCGCAGTTATGAACGCGGGGCGCGTAGTCGAGTGCGGATCTCCCGCGCAACTCTTCAACGAACCCAAAACTGCCTTTACAGCGCACTTTCTCGGTTCAGGTACGATCGTGCCGATTCTTTCGCGTCGTACCTACTCAGCTGGAGTATGCGCGGTGCGTTGCCTCTTGGGGGAAGCGGAACTGCCGTACGACATTTCTGATAATCATTCGCTCCTTGTTCCACCCGATGCCGTAATGATCACGACTGTGGATTCGGAACGAGCATACGCGCACGCACGCGTTACGGCGGTAAGTTTTGAGGGAAACGCTAACACTATCGCTCTCGACGCGGGCACGATTAAAGGGACGCTGCGTCTCAGCGCGACAATAGGCCGCAGAGCTATACCGCCGAATATAGGTGAAACGGTTGGTTTGCATATTAACTGGGACCTGGTTCGAACTGTCCGCGATTCTATCGAGTAAGCGCCAGGGCAAGAAACGATTGGAAAAGTCCCATCAAAGCGCCAAGGATGGCACCGAAAATATCGATCCATTTCAATTGATCTGATAAAACGTCAAGAACGATGCGCTCGACGGCTTCCATCTCTAGTGAGTCGATACGCTCAGATACCATTGTTTGAACATCCAAACTTTCTATTACAGCCGACACTCGTTCATCGAATAAATCGACTATTTTCACAGAAAGCAAAGAATCCCATTTATCTTTTTCATTTTCATCGATGCCAAGAAGCACTGAAAGCGTATCCGTGTGGTGTTCCCGCAAGAAACCGTCAACCAAGAGGGGAATCGCAGAAGGACTTTCCGCACGAATGTAAGAAACCAAGGCGAATGATGCCATATCGGCGAGAGCCAAAGGATCCAAACCAAGCCTTTTTCGTATGATCATTTCAATCGATTCTTTTTCAAGGGTCGAAATGAAGTCTACAAGCAACGTCTTCAGCGATG
>JBAYHM010000399.1:0-3831 GCA_041666155.1 Treponemataceae bacterium | reverse complement strand
CATGAAGAAAGCGGTTTTTAATATCGATTTCAAGTCGGGCGCGGACTTCAAGGCTTTCATGGCCGCGGAACGCGAAACGACTCGTGTGATGCTGAAAAAATAACTGGATCCGAATTCGGTTGGAGCCCGCGGCGGTCGGGGCTCCAATTATTCACGCAGTGAAGGTAAAGCATGGTACGCATCAATTTAATCGTTTCCGGCGTGTTCGCCCTTTTCGCGTTCGCGGTGATCGCCGCGACGACGTTGATTCCCGTATCGGCGGACCAGCCCCTGACGCAGGGGTCGGCGACGTTTCCTCTGATACTCAGTTTCGTCATCCTCGGCCTGTCCTTGGCGCTTTTTTTGACGAATATCGGCCAGTACCGAAAACAGAAGGGTGTTCCCCGCGAGGCGATTTTCAAGTCTGAACAAATGAAGATCGTCGCCGGCGGTTTTCTTATCATCCTGCTCAGCGCAATTCTAATGCTGGTTGTCGGCTTCATTCCTGCCATGATGGCTTTGAATTTAGCGTTCCTCCTTTATTTCAAAGTGAAGAACAAAATTCTTATCGCGTCGGTTTCGATCGTTACTCCGATCCTGGTGTACGTCGTATTTCAGATAGTTCTCAGCATTCCGCTTCCCGGCGGTTTGCTTTTTTCCTGAGGTGGCCGTATGTTCGCAAATCTGATGCAGGGCTTCGCTTCGGTTCTCACCTCGCCCTCGGTGTTCCTGTTCATGGTCGGCGGCGTGCTGGCGGGAATCACGATCGGCGCATTACCGGGCCTTACGGCGACCATGGGCGTCGCGGTGTTGTTGCCGCTTACCTTCGGAATGGAGCCCTCGACGGGCTTCGCGCTGCTCTTGAGCGTATATTGCGGTGCGATGTACGGCGGGTCGATTTCAGCAATTTTGATAAATACTCCCGGCACTCCGGCCGCCGCCGCGACGACGCTTGACGGGTATAAGCTGGCGTTGAAGGGTGATGTGGGCAAGGCTCTCGCGACCTCGACGATCGCCTCGTCCTTCGGCGGGATACTCAGTGTGTTGCTGCTAATCACCATTTCACCGCTCTTGGCGCAATTCGCGTTGCGTTTCGCGGCTCCCGAGTTCTTCGCTTTGGCCGTGTTCGGTCTTTCAATCATCGCGAGCATTTCCAGTCAAAACATTATCAAGGGCTTGCTCGCGGGAGTTTTCGGCATGATCATAGCTTCGATCGGACTCGATCCGGTCGCCGCGGTCCCCCGGTTCACGTTTGGACGGACGGAACTTTTGAACGGCGTATCGCTGATTCCGCTGTTGGTCGGATTGTTCGCGTTACCGCAATGCTTTCTGGAAATGGAGACGATTTTCGTCGAAAGCAAAGTTTTGAAAAACTTCAGCAGCAAACTGCTGTCCATGAAAGAAATTATCAGTCTATTGCCGCTCATGTTGAAGTCGTCATTGATCGGGGCTTTCATTGGCGCCGTTCCAGGCGCGGGCGGAGATATCGCGGCTTTTACGGCTTACAACGAAGCCAAGCGAAGTTCAAAGAAAAAGCATCTATTCGGGACCGGTATCCTGGAAGGAGTAGCCGCGCCGGAATCGGCGAACAACGCTTCAACCGGCGGCGCCATGATTCCGCTCCTTTCTCTCGCGGTCCCAGGGGACGCGGTAACCGCCGTATTACTCGGCGGATTGATCATCAAAGGCATACAGCCGGGGCCTTTGCTTTTCAAGGAACAATCCGGTCTCGTCAACACGATCTTCGCGATCATGTTCCTTGCTAACGTCATTATGGGCGTTGTCGGCTTATTCGGAATCAAGACCTTCGCTAAAGCGCTCAGCATCCCCAAGAAAGTAATCGTGCCCATCATTATCACCCTTTCGATGGTTGGATCCTATTCGATGAACAGCAGCATGTTCGACATTTTCGTGACGATACTCTTCGGGGTAATTGGCTACCTGATGATCAAAGCCGACGTGATCGTATCCCCGATCGTACTTGCGGTTATCCTGGGGCCGATGGCGGAAACGAATTTCCGGCGTTCGCTCATCATGTTCAAAGGCGATATGTCGTTCTTATATACGCGACCGATCACTGTAGTTTTCCTGGCTATCGCGATCTTTACCATAGTTTCCAGTTTGGTTAAACAGCGGCCCAAAAGTTCCTGAGTTACCAACGGAACTTGTTTCTTTTCCAGCGCCCGAACCGAAATATTTCGGTTCGGGCGCTTTTGGTATTCCGTATACAAGAATACGTTTCTTCTTGACATAATCGTATACAATGTACAATACTGAATTGTCGTACGTACCCATTTTTTTCCAGTGAGGTGCAGTCATGTTACAAGTTTTTATGCCCGAAGCGTATAAAGTCGAATACCGAGACGTTTCCAAGCCGAAGGCGGCTCCCGGAACTGTTCTGATCAAGATCGAGCGTTTGGGAATTTGCGGTTCCGATATCCAAGTTTACCACGGTAAACATAAATACATGAAATTCCCTCTTGTGCAGGGCCATGAGGCAGCGGGAACAATTACCGAGATCGGCGACGGCGTCAAGGATTTCAAGGTCGGCGACGCGGTCACCGTCCAGCCGCAAATTTTTTGCGGTACCTGCGCGCCCTGCCGTGCCGGTCATCTGAACGTCTGCCGCAATCTTAAAGTATACGGCATCCATACCGACGGCATGGCTCAGGAATACTTCCAGGTTCCCGCCGAAAAGGTTATTCCGCTGGCCAAGGGCGTGTCCTTTGACGACGGCGCGCTGCTTGAGCCGATCGCGGTCGGCGTCGGCGCCATGCGCCGCTGCGGCGACTTGAAAGGCAAGAAAGTGTGTGTCATCGGCGCCAGCCCCATCGGCAACTTCACCGCTCAAGTGGCGCAGGCACGCGGAGCGCAGGTGCTGGTCACCGACATCAACCCAAAAAAATTGGCGATGGCTAAGGCTGTCGGCATTTTCGCCGCAGTGGATTCAACTAACCGCGTGCTGAAGGACATCATCGTTGAAACCTTCGGTGCCGACGGCGCGGACGTTATCGTGGACTGCGCGGGCGTTCCCGCCAGCCTCACCTCCGCAATCCAAGCCGCGCGCCCCGCGTCCATCGTCGCAATCGTGGCCAATTTCAAGGTTCCGGTGGAGATCGAGATTCCCCTTATCCAGCGCCAGCAGATAGACGTGCTCGGCGTCATGATGTACCTCAAGGAAGATTTTCACACCGCCGCCAAATTCCTCGCGGAAGGCAAAGTGAAGACTACGGGAATCATCAACAAGTATTTCGACATCAAGCAATTCAAGGAAGCGTACGAGTACATCGACGCGAACGCCCTGGACGTAATGAAGGTCATGATGACCTTCTCCAAATAAGCCTCAAGTACGGATAAGGAAGGACTACATGACGCTTGAAGAAAAGACCCTGTCGGAGAAAGATCCGGCGAAGAAAGCGAAGCTGGTGACGGCGCTCGCGCGGCGTTTCCGCGTGGAGATGCTCGACATTCTGCACGACAAACAGACCGGCCACTGGGGCGGATCCTCTTCCGCCTGCGACTTGGTGACGGCCTTGTATTTTCACCGGATGAAGATCGATCCGAAGAAGCCGCAGATGGCCGACCGCGACCGCTTCGTGCTGTCCAAGGGCCACGCGTCGATCATGCTGTACACCGTCCTGGCGCACCGCGGCTTCTTCGACGCGAAGACGCTCGATACCTTCCGCTGCATCGATTCAGATCTTCAGGGACATCCCTGTATGCACAAGACGGCGGGCGTGGACATGTCCACCGGCGCTCTCGGTCACGGCCTTTCGGTCGGAACCGGTATGGCACTCGCCTCCCGCATCTCCGGGAAGAAGTTCAACACCTACGTCATGGTCGGCGAAGGCT
>JBAYHM010000398.1:0-3844 GCA_041666155.1 Treponemataceae bacterium | reverse complement strand
TCTCCGTCAGGCCGAATATGTACGAACTGATGGCCGGAAAAGAAGCCGTCCGCCGCGCGTTCGCCGAAGCGGGAGTAAAAACCGCCGACATCGACATCGCCGAAGTGCATGACTGTTTTACCATCAACCAGATCCTCTGCACCGAGGCTCTGGGACTTTCCGCGGACGGACGCGGCGGGTATGACTATGCTTCCGGAAGATACGGCAGGGACGACGATACGTGCGCGGTCAACCTTTCAGGCGGCCTGAAAGCGAAGGGACACCCCGTCGGCGCCACAGGCGTTTCCATGCACGCGCTTCTTTACAAGCAGCTGGTCGGTGAACCGATCGGCGCGGCCCCGTCCAGGGCGCCGGAGATAGGCGTCAGCTTCAATGTCGGCGGCAGCGCGGTCACCAACTGCGTTACGGTTCTTAAGCGACTGAGTTGATCAAGAAAGCACCGCGGACAATTTTGTCCTAAAACAAACGGGACGCGGAGAAGCAAAATTACTCTGGCCGAGAACGCTCCGACGCATATACTTGAGAAGTAGGGCGTCGGAGGTTCCATGGTGCCGGTTCTCGTTTGCGCTGGTTTAGGCCTCACGATCATGGCGCTATTGGTTTTTCATTTCCTGCGCGGACAAGCGCGCAGCCTCACGGAAGAGGAGGCCGTTCATGAGCGCGACGAACGGGCGATTTCGCAAGCGATCCTGGATAGCTTACCCGGTATTTATTACATGTACGATTATCCCGAATTGCGAATGGTCCGATGGAACAAAAACCATGAGACGGAATTCGGTTTCACTTCTGAAGAATTGCGCGGAAAAGACTTGTTCGAATGGCACCCCCAGGAAGTCCGCCATCTGGTAAAAGATGCCGTCGGGACAGCGATGACCGCCGGCTCCAATGCGATCGAAGGGAACTTGCGCGCAAAAGATGGCGGACTGATTCCGTATCTCTTGACGGGAAAATCGTTTAAATCCGAAGGTAAAGAATACTTGGTGGGGATAGGCATCGATATCTCCGAACGGAAGAAAGCGGAAAGTGAACTGACGAAACTCAACCGCGATCTGGAAAAACGGGTCGCGGACCGTACCGAGGAACTTGAAAGAACGCTTAAAGAGCTACGCGCGACACAGACCCAAACGATCTTGTCGGAAAAAATGGCGGACCTTGGCCGCCTTGTCTCGGGTTTGGCCCATGAGCTCAACACGCCTTTAGGGGCGATTATGTCCGCGGGGGAAACAAGCTCCCTGGCCGTTGCGCAAACAGCCTATGTTTTTGACTTGTACCGCACTCTGGATGAGTCTGACGCGAAAATTTTCATGACCCTCCTGAACGGGCTTCGGGAACCGAACGTGTTGAACGGCGGAGCGGATGAACGGAAACGACGAAAGGAATACCAAAGGGCGCTTGAAAAAATCAGCATGGATTCGCCGATGCTCCTGGCCGAACAATTGGTGGAAACGGGTTTCTTCGGAAGCACGGAAGAAGTAAGCCGAATGGCTCAATCGGAGCAATTCCCGCGAATCATCGCTGCCGTATACCGGATCGCGTCGATCGTGAGATCAAATTTGGTAATTCGCAACTCCGCGGACAAAGCGGCGAAGGTCATTTCCGCCCTGAGAACCTACGGCCGACACGATTACGGTGATACGCAAACCACAGCGGACGTGCGAAGCCAACTGGACCTGATCCTCACGATAATCCAAAACAGAATAAAGGGATCCGTCGATGTCGTCCGATCGTATGAAAATGTGCCGTTCGTGCTTTGCTATCCCGATCGCCTTGATCAGGTATGGATGAATCTCATCAACAACGCGCTCCAATCGATGGAGTACCGGGGTCGACTGGAATTGCGGGTAGAACGCGCCGAAAAAGATATCCTCGTGTCCGTCATTGACAACGGTCCAGGCGTCCCCGAAGAAATTCGGGATAAAATCTTTGACCCCTTTTTTACGACAAAAAAGCCCGGAGAGGGAACCGGTCTTGGTTTGGATATTTGTAAACGGCTTTTAGATCAAATTGATGCTATAATCTCTTTTGATAGCGTACCCGGTCGAACTTGCTTCACGGTTCGTCTGCGCACCGCACCCTTAGGAGAACGCATCGATGAATGAAAACAGCCCGGCCATACTCATCGTGGATGATGAAGCCATTATTCTAATGGCGCTCAAACAGGAATTGATGACGCAGTACGGCAACCGATATCTTTTGGAAACAGCGTTAAATGCCCGCGATGCGAACGAAGTAATTGAGGAACTTGTACAAGACGGCGTAAAACTCATCCTGGTCATTTCGGATTGGCTTATGCCAGGAATGCGAGGGGACGATTTCCTTGCGGACGTGAAATCGCGTCATCCAAACGTCCGCTGCATAATCATCTCCGGGCAAGCAGACCCGGACGCAATAGAGAGAGCGCGCATACGATTCCAGCTGGACGCGTACATAAAAAAACCGTGGACACATCGAACCCTCATCGACGCCGTTGATCTCTGTTTAAGCGCGTAAGGGTCATCAACTCAAAATCAAGAGAATTGACGGTTTGCCGTCGCGTGAAACGCCGCGGCAAACCGTCAACGCCGGCTTAGCGAACGTCCTTGTCCTGAACAGTCTTCCGTCCGTCAGCCTTCGCGTTCTTGACGGCGGCGTCGCAGAGAGCGCGAACCTTGTCCGAAAGCACATCGATGACCGATGCCGAACACTTCAACTCACCGGCCTCTTTGATGTACGCCTTCACCTTGGAAGCGATCACGAGCGTTTCTTTTTCCGACATATTTACTCCTTGACTATGTTACCGCTTTGGTTCTTCCCGAAGTAAAGGCGGCAAATTTCAATCAGGATACAGGAAAGTTCAGTATAAAGCAAATACGAAGTGCATTTGTTATGATACAAAGTCCTTCATTCTCGCAACGAGATACGTTCTCTTCTCCGCAGCCATGCTCCGCTTCGAAATCGGGGAATGAAGAAAGCGGCGCGAACGAGCCAATCAGCAACCATCGCGATCCAAACGCCCATGATGCCGAAAGCGGCCGGGACGGCGAGCAGCCAACCGAGACCGACTCGTACCAGCCACATGGACGCGACGGCGACAATCATGGTGAACCGACCGTCACCCGCGCCCCGCATTCCCGAGGGGACGATAAAAGAAGGAGCCCATAGAAAGGGCGTAACGCAACAAAAGAGGCGAAAGATCGAAACAGCCGATTCAAGAACAGCGGGATCGTCGGTAGAAAGTCCCAGTAAGGCCGGCGCGAAGATAAAACCCGGCACAACCATCAGCGTAGTCGCTACCGAACCCCAGAATCGAGCTGTGGAAATGACGGAACGGGCCTCTTCCGGACGATTTCGCCCCAGGGAAGCGCCGACCAGGGGCGGAACGGCCAAGCTAAGACTTGTAAGTAGAACCTGGATAAGGCCCGCCGCCGCGGAAGAGAGATAATCGGCAGCCACGGCCGTAGCGCCAAGCCCCGCCGCGTAGGTCTGAGTAAGAAGCTTTCCGCCGTTGAAAGCCAGGGACTCAACGGCGGCCGGAAGCCCGATAGCGAGTACGGCCGCGATGGCCTCGCGGTCAGCAGGCGCGGCCGCGACGCGCGAACCCAACGGAGAAACAAACGATAAACGTATGGTGCCGAAAGAAAAACGCCCCGCGCCGCGAGCGCCGGCAACGCCGTAGAAAACGGTCCCGACAACGCGGGCAACGCTAACGGCGATTCCCGCGCCGGCGGCGCCGAGCGCGGGAACGTACATGACGCTTCCAATAAAAAACCCAAAAATAAACACGCGCCCAGCCGCGGCATTGGCTAGATTCATGAGAATATTGACGAACATAGGCGTACGCGCGTCGCCCGCGCCCCGGAGAACG
>JBAYHM010000397.1:0-3856 GCA_041666155.1 Treponemataceae bacterium | reverse complement strand
TCCCTAGCCCCGTCAGACTATGGTAACCCCTGATTTCGCTACGTTCAATAACATACCATCTCCGCAGGCCCTTCTCCGCAGGCCCTTCTGGGCCGAGGACCAGCGAATACGCGTTTTAACGTCGGCAGCCCCGACTTCATCGTTTATAAGCATTTTTACAGAGTAATCACTTCGTCCTGATAATTGTTCAGTCTTATCGCGGTATATCGGGATTGCCGTCTTGTGAAAGTTTGTCGTCCCAGTAGTCGACCATATCGAGCAGGCTAGTCCTAAAATCGATCCTTGGAGTCCATCCCAACTCTGAATGTATTTTGCCGGCGGAACCGACGATTTCCAGGAGTTCGTTCGGCCGAAGGAGTTCGGGCGCAACCTCTTGAGTGATGGTCACGCCGGTAAGTTCCGACAGGGTACTTAAAACGTGATCTAAACTTTGGCCGATACCGGAGCAAATATTATAGACTTCACCTTTTCTTCCGTTGACTAACAATTCAAAATAAGCCCTTACAACGTCGCGAACATCCAGAAAGTCGCGAATGACTTTTGTATTGCCGGAACGGAGCACCAAGGACTTATGCCCCGCCCGTCGGGCTTGGACAACCTGTTTTACGAACGATGAAATGACAAACTGATCTCGCTGACCGGGCCCTATATGGTTGAACGAACGTGTCATAACCACGTCCAAACCGTAACCCTGAGCAAAGAGCCTTGAAAGTTGCTCCTGCGCCACCCGGGCGACGCCATACGGACTGCCCGGATTGAGAGGCTGCGTTTCCCGCAAGGGCAGCTCGGCGGGTGTGACGACTCCGTACTCTTCCGAAGAACCGACTGAAAGAACCTTGCAGGGGATATTGTTCATGCGAAGGGGGTCGAGGACATTCAAAAAGATGTTCGTATTGTTGTTGAAACTTGTAACGGGTGATTTCCAACTTTCCGCGACACTGGAGAAAGACGCCAAATGGAGAATCCTGGTAGGTTTGAACTTGACAATAAAGTTATTGATAGCCTGAGAATCCAAGAGGTTCATGACTTCGACACTAATAGGAAACCGGTATCCCCCTATAGATGAGGAATTGACATCAAGACCGATGACCTCACAAGGTTCGCCCTTTTCTTCAAGAAGGTTCAAAAAGTGTTTCGCGACGAATCCTGAAACGCCGGTGACCAAGTATCGTTGCATCAGATTGGTTCTCCTCCGATATACATCATTTTATTAAAACAAATATTACGGCTTTTGCATACTCACACTTCAAGCTGGTTTTTGGAAAATGCCTAATAAGCTTATTGGCCATGAACTTGTTCGCGGCATCCCGTTTCGTGTAAAATAACGGCTCATGAGTAATTCTACCGGCTATGACCTTGTCCTCCTTGACGCCGACGGCACCCTTTTTGATTTCGACGCGGCTGCTGAAGCCGCCTTTCGCGCGGCGCACACCGATAAGGGTCTCGGTTCGTCATTCTCCGTCGATGAACTCTTTGCCGCTTACCGCGTCATCAATCACGGTATTTGGGCGGAATTGGAACGCGGCGAGATCGACAAAGAAACGCTCAAGGCTGAGCGTTTCAGAAGACTCTTTGCCGAGTTTTCGATACAAGCCGACGCTGTTGAGTTTTCCGCTTTTTTCTTAGAACGCTTAGCCGAAGGCGCGCAGCTCATTCCGGGAGCCGAAGATTTTGTACGCGCGCTTGTCGCGGCCGGTAAATGCCTCGCGATAATTACCAACGGAATTTCCGCCGTTCAACGAGGACGCTTCGCGCGTTCTCCTTTTGGTTCTCTCATCCCCGCTCTCCTCATTTCCGAAGAACTCGGCGCCGAAAAACCCGCCCGAGCTTTTTTTTCTGAAGCTTTCCGTCGTCTGGGCCGCGCCGAAGGCGATACCGCTGGAGTCGTTGTTGTCGGGGATTCCTGGAGCGCGGATATTGTCGGCGCCCTCGGTTTCGGCCTGGACGCCGTCTGGTTTAATCCCGCGGGGAAACTCTTGCCGACAGAGGTACTAAGAAACGGAATTTCAGTCGTTGACGCCCGGACCTACGCCGACGTCCTCGCGGCGATTAATGGGCAATAGCGGAAATCCCTTCGGACTATCTTTCATTGCATGTATTGTCGTTGTTAGTATTAAGTTGTAAAATTACTGTCTGTTATATTGTGAAGGTATATTTATACGATAACCAAGGAGTTCCAATATGCCTAGGATCGGGTTTGTAGGATTGGGTATCATGGGTCGCCCTATGGCGAAAAACCTCATTGCCAAAGGTTGTTCCCTTGTCGTGTACGATGTTGTTCCGGCAGCCGTCAAGGAGCTGACCACTCTCGGAGCCGAGGCGGGAACTCTTAAAAGTATAGCGGAAAACTGTTCAATCGTGTTCACTATTCTGCCTACCGGCGGTATCGTGAAGGACGTACTTTTCGGAAAAGACGGCATTGGGCAGCACATGGCTTCAGGCGGCATAGTGGCGGATATGAGTTCGGTTACACCGACCGATTCAAAGTTCTGCGCTCAAGGCCTGAAAGAGAAGGGGCTTGCTTTCATGGATGCGCCGGTTTCGGGTGGCGAACCGAAAGCGATAGACGGGACACTTTCTTTCATGACTGGCGGGGATCAGAAGACTTTCGATTCGCTTCTGCCCTATTTTAAAATGATGGGAGCGTCCGTCGTCTTGATCGGTGAAAGCGGCGCCGGATCGGTCGCGAAGCTTGTTAACCAGATAATAGTCAACAACACCATCGCCGTCGTATCTGAAGCGTTTGTTTTCGCGGCCAAGGCGGGAGTGGATCCCTTGAAAGTCTACGACGCGATCAAGGGGGGGCTGGCGGCGAGCGAGATCCTTACTCGTAAGGTCCCGATGATCGCGGATCGAAATTTCGCGCCGGGCGGAAAGATGTCAATCAACTTGAAGGATATCAAAAACGTAATGACGACGGCGCACGAAATCGACGTTCCGCTTCCATACACCGCCCAGCTCTTGGAAATCATGCAGGGTTTGAAAATTGCCGACGGTTTGGATCTGGATCATTGTTCCATCGTCCACCATTTTGAAAAGCTCGCGGGCGTGGAAGTTATAAAGAAACGTTAAACATTTTACTTCAAAAAATGGCGTGTCTGCCGTCTGTGGAAGCGTACGCTTCCACAGACGGTTTTTTATCGAAAAACCTATTGACGAGTAACTGACCGCTGGTTATTTTGTTACCATGGGAATTGTGGAGCGAAGAATCAGAGAAAAAGAAGAACGGCGAAAGCTCATCCTTGAGACCACAAAGCGTCTAATAATAGAAAAGGGCGTCGCCGCATTCAGTATGCAAGATATCGCCGATGCTATTGAGCTGAGTAAGGCAACCTTATACCTTTATTTCCTGAACAAAGAAGCCATCCTTGAAGAACTTTTTCGGGATGCGACCGACTACTTCGTCGAATATGTCGAAGAGCGGATACCGGAAAACGCTTCCGGGTTGGAATGTATTCGTGTTCTCTGGGGCAGCTACTTGAGTCTCTACGGCGAATCAGGTGACGACATCGTGCTCACCGGAATTTGGAAGGCTGTTGATCCGACTTTTATCGCCAAAGATCCGTCTCAGGATTCCCCGCTGCGTAAACCGGTCCGTCCTATGGTCGATCTGATAATAAAGGCTCTGAGGCGCGGCGTGGCCGACGGCTCTCTTGATCAGGATATCGATCCGGAACATATCGCGCGGTCTTCCCTTTTCATCGCTACCGCCTATATCGACAACATTGCCCGTTTGCCTCGGGAGGCTCGGGATACGCGCTTCATTAGGGAAGAACTAAGAAGCACCTTCGAGCTCCTGCTCCGAGGCGTCGCCTCTCCTTCCGCTGATCGAACTCGATTAACCTTGCCGAGCAAG
>JBAYHM010000396.1:0-3859 GCA_041666155.1 Treponemataceae bacterium | reverse complement strand
GGCATCCGCGTATTCGACAAACTCCGCCGGGGTGAGGTTTGAGGCGCCGATTGCGCGAATCTTGCCTTGTTTCTTCATCTTGAGGAGGAAGTCCATCGTTTCGGAAATCGGGCAGGGAAAGTCCGGCATGGCCTGCCAATGGACGATGTAAATATCGATATAGTCGGTCTTGAGGCGTTTCAGACTTATCTCCAGCTCTTCGGCGAGCCGGGCGGGTTTGGTGTTCCGCATGAGTTTGATGCCGTCGCGGGCCATGTGGAAGTGGCCGTCGTCGATGTCCCAGCGGAGCCCGCATTTAGTGGACAGTATGTAATCTTTACGGCGCCCAACCAAGGCTTTGCCGACGACTTCTTCGCTGTGGCCGAGGCCGTACGCCGGAGCGGTATCCAATAAAGTGACGCCGAGTTCCCGGGCGCGATGGATTGTCCGGATCGATTCGGCTTCGTCGCTGGGGCCCCAATTGCTGTCTCCGCCGATAGCCCAGGCGCCGATCCCGACGACAGAGGCTTCTATTCCTGATTTTCCGATTTTCATCGTTCTCATGAGTCTGCTCCTTAGTTTATTGATGCCGCCTCATTATCTGCCGAAAAAGCGATGAACGCGAGGCCTTATTATTATAAAAAGAGACGCGGTTTCAAATTTTCTCTTTTTTTTCGGACGAAGTATCCTCATTTTCCTGAGTTTCTTCAGCAAAAGGTTCTTTCGGCGTCGGCGGTTTATGCCCGAGAAGAATTCTTAGGGCGACGGCAGCCGCGAAGATGGAGACTCCGAGACCCGCTCTCAGGAAGCGTGGGGCGTTGCGGGCAAGTTCAAATTTCCACCATAAATCGCTCGAATATTGAACATGCTTAAAGGCGAACAATCCGATCCACGTGCTGGCCGCCAGTACGGTTCCGACGGCAATCATCCACCAGGCATCGGGTTTGGTAAAGAGGATAGCGCGTTTGTAGAAAAGCTTGCGTGATGGAATGAGTAGAACAAGCACGGAAATAAGAATCAGCGCTTCTTCCCATTCAAAAGCTTTCAGCAGGGAAAACACGACACCCGCCGTCAGGAGCCCTACAGCCATATAATACGCCGCGTCTATTCGTCGACGCAGCCCGTCCGCGATAAGCAAAAGCGCGAGGCCGGTGATGCTGGCCGCGAAGTGGGATGTTTCCAGAAGAATAAGAGGAAAAAGCGAGCCGAAGAGTTTCAAGCGCTGGGAAAGTGAAGGCGTAGCCGCTGAAAAAAGAAGCACCGCGCCCGCGACGAACACGGCTGCCGCAAGGAGAGCCGGCATAAGCGAAGCCGCCGCTTTCGCGAGCCCCGCCGCCTTTTTCCATCCTGCCCAAAGCTCGCGGGTAGCGAACGCGATGATCGCGATAAAGAGGGGGAACAGGTAGAACACCCCCCTGTAAACCAAAATCGCGCCGAAGACTTCTCCGGAAGGGATATACGAGGAGAGTGAGAGAACCAGAATCGTTTCCAGAATGCCGACGCCGCCGGGGACATGGCTGCTGAAAGCGGCGAGCTGGGCGATCATGAAAATTGAAAGGAATCGTGGAAACGGCGGCCGACCGGCCGGTAATAGCACATAGAGGGTATAAGCTGAGAAAAACCAGTCGAGCGCGGCGACGAGCATTTGCCCCACCGCGAGTTTTCCTGAAGGAAGCGAGATTTTGAAGCTGCGGAACGAAATGGAAGCCTTTCCGCTCGCGCAGGCGATCAGGTAGGCGGCGGCGATGGCCGCCAAGAGAAACCCGAGGACTCGTGTTGAAGCGTTGAACGCGTGAAAGGCGGTTTGAACCGCGGGGCCGGTCAACAAGGCCATGCCCCCGATCGCCGCAAGGCCAATCCAGAAAGTTGAGATGCAGAACGTGATGATCTTGGCTATTGTACTTCCGTCCATCCCCCAGGTTGAATAGAAGCGGAGCCGGATGGCGCTGGAACCGAAAACGGAAAGGCCGACGTTATAGCTGAAGACGTAGCTTAAGAAAGAAATAAAAAGAGTTTTCGGATACGGGAACTTTCGGTTGACGTATTTCAGGGCGAGCAAGTCGTATAAACTGAGAACTATATAGTTGATGATTGTCAGAGCCAGGGCTGAAAGTATGATTTCTTTTGAATACCCGTGAAGCTTGTCTACGAGGTCTTTATAACGGTACTCCCGAAGCGCGTTGTAGAGGAGCACCAAGGCAATAACGAGTACAACCCCGACGGCCATAGGGATGAGGATGCGGGCAGGTTTCTTGTCCTTCCATCCGGTCATGGGAGCAATTGTATAGTTAGTTTGTTCCCACAGCAACGGAAAAACATAATCGTTCTTAATTATTTTATCGGTGAATTATCCGATGAAACCTTTTTTGCAGAGGTAATCGCAGAAAACGCAGAGATCCGCCGTTTTGCCGGGGAAGCGCGTTCCGGAATTTTCCAGCCGAAGCCGTTCGGCTCCGAGTCCTTTTTCGTAGCAGATACGCACGTAGGCGCTTGTACCAGCGTTTCGCATAAGTGATTCGAAGTCGTCTGTTCCGAGTTTGCCGACGACGAGGGCATCGCTTTCGTTGGCGAAACCGCAACATACGGCGATCCTTCCGTCCGGGTGTACATAGAAAACGTTGCCGGGACCGGCGCAGAAATCGTCAGTAAACCAGTTTGCGTCGGACCAGGCGGCTTCCTCCGCGCTTGGGGAAAAAAGGATACGATCGAAGAGGATGGAGAGTGCGTTGGGGTCGTCAAAGCCTGATTCTTCGCTGTATTCGTCATCCGGGGCGGCGTCGGGATCATCGCCGTTCGAATTGTTGCCGTTTATGACCAAGGGCCGGCCGTCTTCCAGGACAAGTTCTCCGTTAAGCGCGTCGGCGAGGATTCCGAATTTGTTCAACAAGCCCGAATCGTCGGGGGAAGTCGTCCAGACGATTTCGCAGCAATCGCGTCTTCCCCAGATATCGAAAACCGCGTTAAAAAAAACGACAAGACGGGAAAGGTCTTGAGCGTGATATGTATCCACGCTGACGCCGAATTTCCCATCAAAACCCGCGTCGAAAAGCGCGTTCAGGGATCGGCGCAGGTCAGTCTCGTCACGCCACCAGTCCGCGTTGGTCATCGCCCTATCAAAGATGAAGTCCAGTTCGACCGCCGCCTTGGTTACGCCGCATAGGAAATCCATTTCCAGGAAAGGTTCGCCGCCGGAAAAGCCGACGCGGTCAACGCCGTGTTCACGGACGGACCGCAAGAGGGAAATCGCGTCATCGGCGGAAAGAGGGCCGGGAACGCGCGGGACTCTGCAGTGCGCGCATGACAGGTTGCAGCGGCCGGTCGGGGCAAAAATGATTTCTTCGGGCTTAAACATTTGCCGGTAGTATAGTCGCCGACACGAAATTGCGCCAGGGAACTTGGCAGCGCCGCTTGCGTATGTATACTGGTCCAAACTTATCCAAGGAGACAAACGTGGCGAGTGCATCGAAATCGATTTGGAAAATATTCGGCTTCAGATTTGGAGCGGACGTAGAGGGGCTCTTGCCCGACGAAGCGCCGAGTTTCGGCAAACTTCTGTTGTTCGCATTGCAGCAATTCATCGTTATGTTCCCGGCGACGGTTCTGGTAGCTCTTCTGACGGGCTTCCACGTCTCCACAACGATTTTCGCGAGCGGGTTTGCCACCCTCTGCTTCATTTTCGCTACGGGCGGCAAAATTCCGCTGTACTACGGCAGCTCTTTTTCCTACATCGCGGCTATTGTCTCCATCACCGGTACGCATGAGTTCGGTAAGGTAGTCTCCGACACGCTCATCGGGCAGGCCCAGTTCGGCATCATCATGTCGGGCTTCGTCTCCATGCTCGCGGGTTTCCTGGTCATCAAGATCGGCCACGCTCGCATAG
>JBAYHM010000395.1:0-3865 GCA_041666155.1 Treponemataceae bacterium | reverse complement strand
TTTCCCGGTAGAAAAAAGAATGGTTGGTCGTAATGCGGTTAATGAATTCGCTCAACTCCGCGCCGCTTGCGTCGGCGCGGACCAGAGCGAGATAGGCGCCGAAAGACGGCAAGCCCAAGACACGGACGCGCTTTGCCAGGCGTCCCGCGACAAGGGCGCGCTTCTGGTCCGTTAGGTGGATTCCGAAGCGTTCGTACACCAGCTTCGCGGCGTCGCGAAATTCAGCTTCCGAAATGCCTAGCACATCGTCCATGCGCAGCCCTTGCTCACAGAGCCGCTGCCGCGGGTTCGGCACCAACCGATGTTGCCGCGGCTCGTATATCTTCGTCCCGTACCAACTTTTCCACGTCCAAAAGGATCTTCACCGTTGCCCCAACTTTGCCCATACCTTCGATGTACCGTTCCCGCCCAGATACCGTTTTAAAACGAGGAGCGCTCTCCACCTGGGCCTCAGGTATCTCCAGAACTTCTTCCACCGTATCCACGATGAAACCAAGGCTGACACCCTCAATTTCACTTACCACAATGCAAGTCCGATCATCGTAGGGACGTTCCTCCATGCCGAACCTCAGCCTGAGATCCACAACCGGAATGACTTTTCCCCGCAGATTGATCACACCCTTCACGTATAGCGGCATATCGGGCACCGCGGAAATGCGCTGCAGTTCAACGATCTCAATAACGTGTCGAATACCGATGCCGTACGACTCCGTATCGATCCGGAAAAAAAGGTATTTGTTCGCCTGAGTATCCTCGTTGTCGTCGTCCAGCATCTCATCGATCAAGTCGCCTTTCAGTTGTTGCTCCATGACGCGCCTTCAGAACTTACCGAAATCGTCGTCATCAAGCGATATCACACCCGCCGGGTTCACCGGCTCCTTCGCGCCGATTTTCACCGGAGCCTTTGTCGGCCGCGGCGCGTCATCTTTATGCAGCGTCATCGCCCGCGCTATCTGCTTTCCGGCCGCGGCGTGGCCACCTTCCCGAGCCAACTCCGCGCGCAGCATCGCGAGCATATCGTTTTTGTTCATCGTACTTTCGCGCTGTTTCAGCTTGAAGCGGCCGATCATACCGTTGAGCTGCTGCGCCTGGCTGGACAACTCTTCCGCCGCGGACGCGCTTTGTTCCGCGCTGGCGGTATTCGATTGCGTCACCTGATCGATCTGGTTCAATCCTGTCGATATTTGCTCCAACCCTTGCGACTGTTCCCGGCTCGCGATCGACACTTCTTCCGCGAGATCCGCGACTTTGCCGGCCCCTCCGACGATCGACGACAGCTGCTTTGCGGTTACCGAGACCAGTTCGTTGCCGCGGGAGATATTCGCTATTGCCTCATCCACCATGTTCGTCGTTTCCTTGACGGAACCCGCCGAACGGACGGCGAGGTTACGCACTTCCTCGGCGACGACGGCGAAACCTTTTCCGTACTTGCCGGCGCGTGCCGCCTCCACGTTCGCGTTCAGAGCCAGAAGGTTGATCTGGAAGGATATATCGTCGATCGCTTTGACGATCTTGCGGATCTCTTCGGCGCTCTTGTTGATGTCGCTCATCGCCGACACCAAGTCGGTCATCTGCACGTTGCCCTGTTCGGCGTCTTCTTTAGCCGTCTTGGCCAAGGTGTTCACCTGCACCGCGTTCTCAGTGTTCTGCCGCGTCTGGCCGGAAATCTCGGTGACGGAGGACGTGATCTCCTCAAGAGAGCTCGCCTGCTCGGTCGCGCCTTGCGACAGCGACTGGCTAGCCTGCGAAACCTGTTGGCTTCCGGCGGACACTTGCTCCACCGCTATCGCCACTTGACTGAGGATATCATTGATGGAATCCAGTGATTGATTCAAAGCCGATGATAATGAATCCAGCTGAGACTTCGTTTCCGCGGTATCGGAATCCGCTCCGGCCACGACGAAATCGCTTGAAAGATCCCCGGCCGCGACCTTCATCAGATACTCATTGAGTTTACGGATTTCACCGTTCTGGAAGTCGGCGATCTTGAGCATTTTCCTCTCGGCCTGCTTGATCGCTGTTTGATCGACGACAACCTCGAAAGCCCCGACAATTTTTCCGGAACGGTCTTTGACCGGCACGCCTGTGTACGCTATTTCGTATGTTTTATCCAAAGGTGTCGCGTTAGTTTGGGAACCGGCCGATCCGCCAATACGCATGGCTTGGGAACAAGCGCAACGTTCGCTTTTGCAATCACTGGTCTTGAAGAAATCGTAACATTTCCGGCGAGTATCCACGAGATCCCGGCCGGTTGCCCCTCCGAGTTCCGATCCCGCTTTATTCATATACAGGATTTGATAATTCGTATCGATGAGCATCGCGGGAGTCGGCATGGTATCGAGGAATCCGACCAAACCGTCAATTACATCATTCACGCCGTTCACCAAATCACGATAAGCCCCCTGGAAACGCTCGGAATTTCCACGAACGGTCAGCTTCCCCGCAACCGCGGCGTCAGACAAAGATGCCGCCTCCGAGACCAAAGCGTTGATGGTCTCCGCCACCGTATTGAGCGAAGCCGCCACTTCCTTAAACTCATCGTTCGATTTTACCTTCAATCGGTCGCTCATATCTCCGGCGGCGATTTTGTTGAGGATTACGACCGAAGCGCGCAGAGAACCGGAGATAGACCGACCGAGGATAACCCCGAGCGTTACGGCAATGACGAAAGCGAGGAAGGTGATGACCAGAAGGATAACGATCGCGGAGTTCGCGCTCCTCAGAGCGGCCTGAGGCAATTCGTTACCGTAGTAGCGCTGATCGAATTCGATCAGTTTTTTCAAAGCGGCTATCAAATTATCAAAAGCAAGTCGTTTGTCGCCTTGGATCATATCAAATATCTTCAGTACGTAGCCGGTTCTCTCAACGCTGGTTGCGGCCTGCGCCTTCGCCGTCAGGTCCAGAACTTCATTGTTATACTCGGTGGCTTTTTCCAAAAGCGAAATAGTTTCTTTATATAAGCGGGCTTCTTCAGGAACCTTTGGCAATTTTTCGTAGGCCTCGCGCGCCGCCTTGTACGAGATTCTCGCTTTTTGTACGTTCGCAAGTTGCCGCTTGTAATATTCTTCGTTATCCAAACCGTACGGATGGGCGATGGAACGTGTCGCCGCCTTTATATTTGTAAACTCAAGATCAATCGTCTTGAGGTACCCGAGGGCGGGAATCGTTTCATCGGCAAGCATAGTGATGTTCTTATTCAGATTAGAAACCTGCGATATCGCGACGATACCCACGAACGCGCAAAGCAGCGCCACTGAAACGAACCCTAAGAGGAGCTTAACGAGAATTTTCATAATTCGAACCTCCATGCTTTTTTTTACGCTTCATTCCAAGCGCAAACCCATGAGCCTGCCCGTATCAATAATGAAACTGACCAATCCGTCGCCCAGAATGCTGCAACCGGCCAGTCCCTCCACTTTTCCTATGTATTCCGACAGCGATTTGATGACTATCTGTTGATTGCCTACAACTTCGTCGATCAAGAGACACGCGCGTTTGCCGCCGCTCTGAACGACCAACACGATGCCGGCCATCGGATCAAGCGTCGCGTCCGCGACGCGGAATATCTCCCCTAGCTTCAAAAGAGGCATAATGGCGCCGCGGAGATTGACGGTCTCCTCTCCCCGCTCAGTCTTGGTGATCTGTTCGGGCCGCGCCTTGAAGAACTCGAAAATGTCGTGGAGGGGCAGGGAATAGAAGCTGCGACCGACACGCACGGTGATACCGTCGATGATGGCCATAGTCAACGGAATTTGAAGGATGAATTCGGAGCCTTTGCCCGGTTCGGTACGGATGTCGACGCGACCACGAATCTTTTCCAGATTGCGCTTCACGACGTCCATCCCGACCCCGCGACCGGACACGT
>JBAYHM010000394.1:0-3876 GCA_041666155.1 Treponemataceae bacterium | reverse complement strand
TGGACCATGCAGGGTTCCGTTCGTGTAGCGCAACTTTGCAACGAGTGGGGCCTTACCTGGGGTTCGCATTCCAACAACCACTTTGATATTTCCCTGGCAATGTTCACACACGTCGGCGCCGCGGCGCCCGGTAAAATCACGGCGCTGGACACGCACTGGATTTGGCAGGAGAATACCGAACGGCTCACCAAGGAACCGCTCAAGATTGTCGGAGGAAAAATCGCCGTACCGAAAAAAGGCGGCCTCGGCATCGAACCGGATATGGACCGCATCGCGTCAGCCAACCAGCTCTACATGAAACACTGCCTGGGAGCACGGGACGACGCGATGGCAATGCAGTTCCTGGTTCCCAACTGGAAATTCGACAACAAGAAACCTTGTTTAGTCCGCTAGAGCACCAAGGAGAATACTCATGATCGAACTTGACGAAAAACTGGTACGGTATCGCGAATTTTGGGACTTGAAACCAGTGAAAAAACCTTTCGTCGGGTTTGACGTGGGTGGGTGGTTTCCTTTTCAGCGTTACGCGGATTTGCGCACTATAGAAGAGAAAGGCTACATCGATCCCGAATGCCTGAACGCGAAGCGTTGCCTTCCCGATTACGCGGCGTACATGGCACGCTGTTTGGAAATTGAGGACGATTTCATCAAAGGCGTCTGTCCGATTTCCGCCATCCCATGGATGGAAGGTATCCTCGGGTGCCGCCTCCAGCGCAGCGGCCAAACCGTTTGGGCAGAGGAGCGTAAAGCCTCTTGGGACGAACTGGTAAACCTGACGGCTTTGCCGGATCATCCCTGGTTCAAGAAGTATATCGAATTCGTGCGCGTCCTAACCGAAAACGCCGCGGGCGCGTACCCGGTCGGCGTGCCGATACTGCGGGGCTCCGCGGATGTGATGGGCGCTATTCGTGGACATACGGAATCGATCATGGATCTGCTTGAATGCCCGGCAGAGGCAAAAGCCTTGGCAGAGAGCGCGGCGGATGCCCTGATCCAGGTTACCAAAGAGCACCACAAGGCGACCAAGCCCTTCCACGGCGGGTATTTTATCGAACAGTACTCAATGTGGGCGCCCGGTCCGCTGGCCCGTTTGCAGGAAGACGCGACCGCCGTATATTCGCCCACCCTGTACCGTGAGATCGTTCAGGAGAGCGACCGGAAAGTTGCCCAGGCTTTCCCCTACAGTCTCATCCACCTACACAGCTCATCTTTGTTCCTTCTGGACGACTTCCTGGCAATCAAGGAAATCGGTGTTTTCCAGATCAACCGAGACGTCGGGGAGATGGGCATGACGGAACTTCTCCCGTACCTCAAACGCATCCAGGCTGCAGGGAGACGGATTTTCTTGCGTGGGCCGCTCAATGCGGAAGACTTCGGACTTATCGCTAAAAACCTATCGCCGGTCGGACTCATGGTGCAATCAGTGGTCGACTCAACCGCTGAAGCCAGAGAGCTGGCGGCCGCGGCGAAACGAATTTTTTAGTTTTCACGGGTCGGAACCGATCGGAGGGCACCCCCTGCCCCGGTTGTTCCGACCTTTCCTTTTTCGGTAGGATGGATCGATGCGAACCGCCTTTAAATTGAGCATCCTCTGTATTTCACTTATCCATCTGTTTAAGCCTCTTCTTCAATTCGATCCCGTGTATGCAATCTTCATCCTCGCCATCACGTCGCTTATAAGCGGAATAGCGATCATGGACGGCGCGTTTATGATCTCAAGCATCGTATTCCTCGTGGCGGGAGGAGCGACTTTGATCGTGTCGGGCGCGTCGTTCCACGATTGGGCCATCGCGTTTGGATCGATGACGAACATCATCGCGATCATCGTCGTCATGCAACTCTTCGCGCTACCGCTCGCGCTCGGCGGATACCAGGAATCCATTCTCCGCTGGGTACGACGAACATTTAAACGCCAAAGAAGCCTGTTCCTGTTCACAAGCGTCTTGACGCATATTCTGGCAAGCTTCCTTAGTTTCGGGTCTGTACCGGTCGCGATTTCCTTATTAGAAAAAACCTTGAAAAATTCGGTCGAACATTTTGAACGTTTCACGGCAGCCGCCGTTTCACGCGGTTATTCGCTTATGGCCTTATGGGCTCCCGGCGCCGTAAATGTATTTCTCGTGCTGGAAGCGACCGGAGTTTCCTGGTCCGAGCTTTTCATTCCCGGCATTATTCTATCGGTGATTGGTATCGGAATCTCGTTTCTTCTGGAACTGCGCACACTCGGGAACGCACCCCTCACCTCCGGCGCGAAAGAAGTGAAACCGGAATCTTCCGTGGCCTGCGGTATAAGAAAAGCAGCCCCCGCCTCCCATATTCTGGTTGTGACCGCGGTTTTTCTTGTAGTCGCGTTTGCGATGGAAAAAATAACCTACGGTGCAGTGTATAACCGCATCATTCTGGCGGGCTGCCTGGTTTCCCTTGCTTGGTTGGCACTTTTGGCTACGAATGCCCGCTATTGCGGCCCTTCGGCTCTCCGAGACATCCTCGCCGACCATTGGAAAACCGGGATCCTAAAATCAGGTGACCTTGCGCCTTTTTTCATCGCGATGGGCGCCTTTTCCGGAAGTCTTGAACAATCCGGCCTCATGGAGGCTATTCGTCCTTCGCTTTCTTCGGTTGCCGTTTCCGTTGGACCGGTTGCTGTTGCCGCGATACCTATATTGCTGGTATTACTCGGTCTTGTCGGTATTCACCCCTTTATCACCATCGTACTCTTCGGAAAAATCGTGGAAGGTGCCGCGTTATCCGTTTCGCCCGTTACTATCGCTTTGCTTCTCGCCGTCGGCGGCGTCATCTCCTACACGGTCTCTCCGTTTACCGGAATCATCATGACCATCGCGAAATTGATAGGGGCAAAAGCCTCCGACGTCGCGGTCAGGTGGAATTGGGTCTTCTGTGTGGTTTTCTCCGTCGTCGGTATCGCATTTTCGTTTATCTGGGGCAGCCTCTTCGGCAGAGTCCAATAGTCCGTAAATTTAGGAGCGTTTGAATGGATAAACCCTTGTACATTAAAGTAAGCCCTGAAGACAATGTCGCTATTATCGTTAACGAAGGTGGTCTTCCCGCCGGTACTGTATTCCCCGACGGACCGACCCTTATAGAACATGTCCCGCAGGGACACAAGGTTGCCCTTCAGACTATCAAGAAGGGAGAAGCCGTTCTCCGCTACGGCGTCACCATCGGCTACGCCGTCCGTGACATTGAATCCGGCGGATGGATCGATGAATCGACGATGAGCATGCCCGTCGCGCCTGAGCTCGATTCCATGCGGCTGGGCGGCGCGACCTTCCCTCCGGCGCCGCCCCTTCCAGGGCAGACTTTCATGGGTTATAAAAATGCCGCCGGATCGGTCGCTTCCAAAAATATGCTTGCCATCCTCCCGAGCGTTCAATGCGTTTCCGGCGTTGTCGCCTACACGGTCAAGAAGATCGAAGCGGAACTCCTTCCCCGTTATCCAAATGTAGACGGAGTGGTCTATCTGGACCACATTTACGGGTGCGGAGTCGCCATCAATGCTACCGATGCCGCCGTTCCAATCCGCACGCTAAAGAACTTGGCAACGCACCCGAACTTCGGTGGAGAAGTCCTGGTTGTAGGACTTGGCTGTGAGAAGTTGCTTCCGACCGAAATGGCGCCGCCGCAGGCGGTTTCGACCATCATCATGCTGCAGGACGAAAAGGGCTTCACCGGTCAAGTCGCCGCAATCATGCGACTAGCCGAGGAACGCCTTGAACGACTCAACAAACGCCGCAGAGAAGTCTGCCCGGTAGCCGGACTCGTGGTCGGCGTCCAGTGCGGCGGCTCCGACGCCTTCTCCGGCGTCACCGCCAATCCCGCCGTCGGCTACGCCGCCGACCTCCTGGTACGCGCGGG
>JBAYHM010000393.1:0-3915 GCA_041666155.1 Treponemataceae bacterium | reverse complement strand
GTCCGAGAAGAGATCGTCAAGTTCGTCGGACTCAGATATTTTTTGGGAACCGGTATCCGAAGCAGCCGCGTAACCGAGCGTGTAATCACAGAGCGCGCGTACGATGACCGGATCTGCCAAGACGACGCGGTCCAAGGCTTCGGTAGGGGCGGGGTAGCGGTGTACTCCCGCGAAAGCGCCGCGCCTGACGCGGAAACTTCCTTTGGCGTACATGGAAAAAACCACCGGCTCCCCGATTTTAAGAGCGCGTCCGAGGGCGGCTTCGGTGTTTTTCGCTAAAACTTCGTTGAGGAATACGCCGCCCGAACTCAGCGCGGAAACCTCCCCGCGTTCAAGGAGTATGTCCGAGCAAAGGCGGAAGTAGGAGGGGCCATCCACGCCGAAGACCGGAACTTTTTGGACATAGCCGCCGATATTCACCTGAGCGGCCGCCGATACGATGGGAGTCCAACGGGAAATTGCCGGATCACCGGATAAAACGGCGGAAACGGACGCGAAATCCGGGATTGCGGGAATGCTTTCATATTCGCTGACGATGGGAACTTCGCTTCCGAAAAGTCCGAAGGATTCCTCCCCGCGCGCGCCGACGGCAAAGTCTCCGGTAAGGCTTCCGATAAAAGAAGCTTCCAGTCCGCGGCTGGTGCTTTCAAATACGGCGTTGGCGCAAAAGAGAAAGCCGGTTCCCGCGACGATGAGGGAACCGATGAGAAAAGTCTTGGCCGGATGGCGTAGGAGGTTTCGGAGGGCCAGGCGTAGGAGCAACAACATTCGGCACTATCTCCAATTATTGTATTTCTGCCATTTTTAACCGATACTATTTGCAAAACTGGCATTTTTAGCGTAATTTAGTGGTATGGATACTAAGTTTCGTTATTTTGGGTCAATTCTTGCGAAGAAGTTTCAAAAACCCTTCGTACATATACTCTTCGGCGCGCGGCAAACGGGAAAGTCGACGCTGATCAGGAGCATCCTGAGGGATGACGCGACCATCATCGACCTTTCCGATCCGCGCGAACGCGCGCGTTTCGCGGCGAATCCGGGACTCTTCATGGATCTATGTCGGTCTCTGCCCAGTAAGGGAATTTGCCGGACCGTTTTCGTCGACGAAGCCCAATCGGTTCCTGCCTTGTTCGACGCGGTTCAAAATCTGTATGACAGCGATAAGGAGCGATGGCGCTTCATTCTTTGCGGCAGTTCCGCAAGGCAACTCCGCGTCTCGGGCGCCAATCTGCTCCCCGGCCGCAGTATGCGCCACATCCTCCATCCATTGGTCACTGAAGAATACGAAGTTGACGCGCTTATGCCGAAAGCCGAGAGTAAGTCCCTTGTATCGCTAGGCTTGATTGAAAAATCTCCATTTCCCCATTTCCCCTTCCGCAGTCTTGAGAATCGACTTGTTTTCGGCGATCTGCCGGGAATAGCGATTCTGGAAGACGATGAGGATCGCGCGGAAATCCTCTATACCTACGCGACAGCCCATTTGGAAGAAGAAATACGCAGAGAGGCTATTGTAAAAGACTGGGGCTATTTCCTCCGCTTCCTAAAGTTCGCCGCGGGAGATTCCGGCGGGATCGTAAATCTGGCAGCCGTTTCTCGGGAGACGGGAGTAGCGGCGCAGACGATCAAGTCCTATTACCAGTTGCTTGAGGACATGTTTGTCGGTTTCAGCGTCCCGGCCTTCTCCGGAAGCGCGCGGAAGAGTGTCCTCTCCAGTCCCCGATTCTTCTTCTTCGATCTCGGCGTACGCAACGCCGCGGCGGGGCTTCCGCTCGTCGAAGCGACGGTCAACGCCGCGCCGGGAGCTCTATTTGAACACTGGGTCGGAACGCAACTCTGGCGGAAGCTTTCTTACGGCGCTTCCGGCAGTCTTTCTTACTATCGTACGACGGATGGCGCCGAAATTGATTTCATACTGGATCTAGGGGGAGAACTCATCCCCATCGAGGTAAAATGGAGCGAGAATCCTACCATGAAGGACGCACGTCACCTAAAAAAATTCATCTGCGAACACTCAAAGCGTTGCGGTCGAGCTTACATAGTTTCCCGTTGTCCGTATGTGTTGGCCCTGGATGACAAAATTTCGGCGATACCTTGGTGGGCGCTATGAATATCAATCAATCGATTGACGCATTTTCATTAGTTCTAATCCATACAAAATAGAACTGAATCGTTACGATACTCGGACCGCGGCAGTCCGGCTACCATATTCAGTCCGGAAGAGTCCGTATAAATACCTGGACCGCTAGCCCTTGCTTCCGACCGATTTAAAGTGTAATATTAAATATGTCGGAAATTAGGGGTGCTTTATGGCTCGGTACATCACCAGGATGCTCGAACGGAAGATACTGGAAACATCATCGCATTTCCCGGTAATCCTGGTTACCGGCCCCAGGCAAACGGGAAAAACGACTCTACTTTCTCGAATCAAAGATGAGAGCCGGAGCTATGTTTCACTGGATTCCATGCCCGCGCGAATGCTGGCGCGCGAAGATCCGGAACTGTTCCTTCAGCGATACGCGCCGCCGGTGATGATAGACGAGATTCAATACGTGCCGGAACTTCTTTCCGCCATAAAAATATCATGCGATGCCAGACGAGAGAACGGAATGTATTGGCTTACGGGTTCACAACAGTTTCATCTGATGCGCGGCGTCACCGAAAGCCTGGCCGGGCGTGTCGCGATCGTGACGCTCAACGGTCTTTCCGCAAGGGAAATTGCGGGCGATGTCGACAGAACAGCGCCATTTCTCCCATCTGCCATTGATACGGTACGATCAGGAAGCGTATTCAACGAATCGCTTCTGTTCGAACGGATTTTCAGGGGATCCTACCCCGCGCTTGTCACCGATGAGGGCATGGACCCTGAACAGTACTACAGTTCATATGTGCAAACATACCTGGAGCGCGATATACGCGAGCTGTCGCAGGTTGGCAACCTGGAAACGTTTTACACGTTCCTCAAGGTCATGGCGGCCAGGAGCGGAACTACGCTTAATATGTCCGATATCGCACGGGATTGCGAGGTAAGCGTTCCTACGGTCAAGCAATGGATTTCGCTGCTTCTCGCCACGTCTATCGTCTATCTCCTGCGTCCCTGGCACTCAAATCATAGTTCAAGGCTCATCAAGAGTCCCAAGTTCTATTTTCTGGATACCGGTCTCTGTTCTTTTCTGGCCGGCTACGGTTCTGCTCGGACACTGGCCTCCGGGCCCATGCGCGGTTCCATATTTGAGACCTGGTGCGTCAGCGAAGTACTTAAATCCTGGTGGTACGCTCTCAGGGAGCCGCCCGTTTACTACTACCGCGACAAAGATGGAGCGGAAATCGATTTGCTCTTTGAGACTGACGGTTCGTTATATCCCGTAGAGATCAAGCTGGGAGCAAGCCCGAAGAAGGACTGGATCAAGCATTTCTCTGTCCTTGATAAAGCCTCTCAGACTGTAGGCCCGGGCGCGGTTCTGTGCCTCTGCCGGGAATCCTTTCCAATCGACAGAAACACTGTCGCCATTCCCGTAGGCTGCATTTAAGGCGATATGAAGTTCAGGTAATTCCTTGGGTGAATTGTCGAAAAAGAAGCTTCGGGATAGGTACTTGCCCAGCTTGCGGGCGGCTTGACATCGCGCTCACGAAGCTTGAACTCAAAGCCCGCGAGTTTGCCGTCATAATCCTCCACATAATCGAGTTCCGCCCCGGTGTGGGTTCTCCAGAACCATGAGCGGCCATAGAATCCGCGATAAGCATTGGCCTTGCGTCGTTCGCTTACGAGGAAATTTTCCCAGAGAGCACCTTGATCCCCGCGAAGTTCCCATTCCTTGAAATCCTCGATAAGCGCATTTCTGACCCCATTGTCAAAGAAATAAACCTTATCTTTCTTGGTCACTTCCTTACGGAGGTTGCGGCTATAGCCTCCAAGTC
>JBAYHM010000392.1:0-3920 GCA_041666155.1 Treponemataceae bacterium | reverse complement strand
TGTCGTCAGCCAGGCCATCAGGGGTCACCTTATACGCGGTCCAGCTGGAATAGTCAGGGATGGCCGTAATAAGCCCGCCATTATATGTACCAGCGTAGATTGTTGTTCCTGAAACATGGATGCAGCGGATATCATCAACGGCCATAGCGTTTTTGGTGGTCCAGGTGCTTCCCGCGTCCGCAGAGACTGAGATCCCCGCGGCTGTCGCCAGATAGATATTGGTACCTGATACGAAGACGTCGTAGACCCAATGGCTCGGTAAACCCTGGGTGTTTGTGTAGTTTGTCCAAGTGATGGCGGCCTTGGTGACCGTAACCGTATAATCCTTTGTAGTACTGTCCGCCGCCGTCACGCGGTAGACGAGCGCGCCCGTGAAGTCGTTTATCGTAGCACCGCTAGTCTGGACAGTCGCCCCGATCTTCACCGAGGCGCCTGTCGTAGTGAAGTTCGCCACGAGGGCGCGGACATCCGTGAAGGGAGGCACGCTGACCGAGATCGCGGTGCCGACTATGCTTCCCGTCGCGGCCGGGCTTGAGAAGCTGAAGGCCGTGATGTCTTTGGCCGGATTCAGCGCGACGGTGACTGTTACCGTATAGTCTTGGTAGGAAGTATCGCCGGCCGTGACTCTATAGGTGACGGGGCTCGTGAAGTTATTCGGGGTTGTTCCACTGACCTGCGTGGTCGCTCCGACCATAACCGAGGCTCCCGTAGTATCGAATGTAGCGACCAGAGCTGTCACGTTCGTGCCATAGGGAACGGACACGGCCACTGTATGGCTAGCTTCAGTAATAACACCGGTTGCCGCGGGACTCGCGAAACTGAAGGCCGTAAGAGCCTTGGCGGAACTGGAGGCAACCGTAACCGTCACTATATAGTCTTGAGTGGTGCTATCGGCCGCGGTGACTCGGTAGGTGACCGGGGCTGAAAAATTGTTGGAAGTTGTACCGCTGGTCTGAACCACGCCGTTCACCGTGACCGCGCTCCCCGACGTGGCGAAATTGGCGATCAGGAGATTAAGAGACGTTCCGTAAGGAACCTCGACAGCGATAGTGTGGTTGCCTTCGTCGATGAACCCACTCGCCGAGGGAGTTTTAATCGCGAAGCTTGTGATGGCCTTCGACGAGTTCAGGGCAACTGTCACCGTTACTACATAGTCTTGGGTGGAGCTATCGGCAGCGGTGACCCGGTAGGTGACCGGTGTGACGAAGCTGTTGGGCGTGGCCCCACTAAACTGGGCGACTCCATTAACGGTGACCGCGCTTCCTGTCGTGGAGAAGTTGGCAACTAGGGCGGTCACCGGCGTCAGGTAGGGAACGGTGACTGAAATGGTGTGGTTCGTCTCATTTATCACACCGGTTACGGCTGGGCTGGTAAAGCTGAAAGAGGTGATAGCTTTGGCGGTTGAGGGCAAATTTACCGCATATACCGCGCTCGATACGTCGGAATCATCCATATCCGTTTTTGTCGCGATTGCCTGGACGGTCATCGATCTGTCGACCGAAATAGGCGCGGAGTATCGGGTGGAAGTGGTTTTGGGCGCACTGCCGTCCGTTGTATAAAATATTGAAGCTCCTTGCGTAGCGGATGCTATAGCTACGGATTGTATGCTTGTATATGTTCCCGCCGGAGGGCTGAACGTTGGAGTTTCGCATTTACCGTTAGCGATGTTGATGTTCTGGCAGGCAACGATGAGCAGAATGACGGTGAAGAAAATCGGGAAACGCATCCATTTACTCATATTCACACTCCTAAAAAATCCTGGAAGCCGAAGCTTCTCATAACTCACAAGTGGTCGACGGCCGGGATGCCCAATTGATGCGGAGATCAAACCTGCCGTTGGGGGTGTCGTCGGTATCGGACAATATGTAGAAGTAGTTGTTGAATAAAGATGAGTCGCGGCGGCTTTTTCGCACGGTTACACTTGAATTACATAAGAAGAACGCCGATGTGCCGCGCGAAGCACGTTGGTACATGCTTGTATCTCCCCTTTATGTGAATGAACCGTCGAAAAATGTTAAGGATATTATAGCCCATTCCGGGTATAAATCAAGAATGAAGGCGGCGCGAGGAAAAAGGTAGTCACTTGGTCCTTGATGTGCTTGCTTTTGAACCAGGTTGAAGTATATTTGAACCATGGAGGTGAACCGTGAGTTCAATAACCATACATGCTCTTGATTCCGCGTTGGATGTCCGCCTTACCGAGGAAGCCCGCCACGCCAAAAAGAGCAAGAACCAGTTGGTCAAAGACCTCTTGTCACGGTCCCTCGGAATGCGGACCGACGGCGCGTTTACCGACGATTATCGCGAATTCTGCGGTTTGTGGAGCGAAGAGGAGTACGCTTTGTTCCAATCGGCGCAGGGTGACAATTCCCGGGTCGATGAAGAGGATTGGCGCTGATGGCCCGCGTGCTTATCGATACTAACGCGTACGCGGCTCTTATGCGCGGCGACGTCCTCGTAGCCGACGAGCTTGCCCGTCACGAATCGATTCTTTTTTCTCCCATCGTTATCGGTGAATTGTACGACGGCTTCCGGAACGGGTCGCGACCGAAAGAAAATCGCGCCATCCTTGAGCGCTTCCGCGCGAAGCCGCGCACCGTCTGCGTTCCCATTACCGACGCCACCGCCGATTGGTTCGCGGAAATCAAGCGGATACTCAGGTCGAAAGGCAAGCCCATTCCGACCAACGATATCTGGATCGCCGCGAGCTGCATGGAACACGGCGCCCGCCTCCTGAGCTTCGACGAACATTTCGCGGAAATCGACGGACTGCTCCGCTGCTGATATGTCCGTTCCCGGAGTAGGGGTAGGCCGAGACCTTGGCTCGGCCGAGGGGGAGTAGCGAAACAGAGGAGTAAGCTTTGTTCATAATTGCGGGAAGCGCGCGGCTGGAAAGGGTCTTGAGGGGTGGCTGAAAAAAACCGAAAGGCGCGTCTCCGCAGGCTACAGCCGAGGACTAGCGCATTTCGGTTTTTTTCAGACAGGACCCCAAGAAACGGTACTCGCCGCGCGATTCCCGTTTCAGCGTAGAGGTACTCCCCCTATTTTTTCGCTTTGATTACTTCAAACCCGCAATACGGCACCAACACCTTGGGTAGCTTCACCGTGCCGTCTTTCTGCTGGAAGTTCTCCAGCACCGCGATGATTCCGCGCGATATGGCGATGGCCGTGCCGTTGAGCATGTGGACGTACTTGTTCTTGCCGTCGTCGTCTTTGTACTTGATGTTGAGGCGGCGCGCCTGGAAGTCGGTGCAGTTGGAGGTGGAGGTGACTTCGCCCCATTCGCCGCCGTTGCGGCCGGGCATCCAGGCTTCCAGGTCCCACTTGCGGTAGGCCGGAGCGCCGAGGTCGCCGGTGCAGGTGTCGACGACGCGGAAGGGGATCTCCAGGCCTGAGAAAATTTCTTCCTCTATGCCGCGCAGTTCCTCGTGGAGCTTGCCGGAATCTTCGGGGAGGCAGTAGGCGAACATTTCAAGCTTGGTGAACTGGTGGACTCGGTAGAGGCCTTTGGAGAATTGGCCGGCGGCGCCGGCTTCGCGGCGGAAGCAGTGGGAGAGGCCCGCCATGCGAAGCGGCAGCTTTTCTCGCGCCAAAATTGTATCGGAGTAGTAACCGCCGAGGGTGATTTCAGCGGTACCGACCAGGCAGGCGCCTTCGCCTTCCACTGAGTACACGTTGGATTCCGCGCCGCGCGGGTTGAAGCCGATGCCCTCAAGGATTTCGGTTTTGGCGACGTCGGGGGTTATGAAGGGGGTGAAGCCTTTCTTGGCCAGGATGTCTAGCGCGTAGCGCACCAGGCCGAGTTCGAGGAATACGCCCTCGTTCTTGAGGTAGTAGAACTTGGTGCCGGAGACTTTCGTGCCCGCGTCGAAGTCTATGATGTCCAGGTCCTGGCCGAGCTGGACGTGGTCCTTGGGCTC
>JBAYHM010000391.1:0-3922 GCA_041666155.1 Treponemataceae bacterium | reverse complement strand
ATAACACTCGCGCCGGAAGGCGGTCGAATTGATGTTGTATATTATTTTATTGGTGAAATTTATGCTCGTATGGGGCGCTTCCGGCATGCGGATATCGCCTTTTCAACCGCTATCCGATACGTACCGGGAAACGCCGCATGGTGGACACGCTTAGCCTATGTCCGAGAACGGGCAGGCGAGAATAATCACGCCGCTGATGCGTATGAAAAAGCTCTTTCCATCAATCCTCAATTAATCGATGCGCAACGCGGCCTTGAACGAAGCCGCAAATCTTTGTCACGCTGATCGCCAATGTCGTCAATCGCCGTTGCCTTCCATACACTTGGCTGCAAACTCAACCAACTTGAAACGGAATCCATCACACAAGCTTTTCTTGAAGAAGGTTTTTCCATAGTTCCCTGGGGCAATCTTGCCGATCTGTACATTGTGAATACCTGTACGGTAACCTCGATGGCTGAGCAGAAAGCCCGCAGAGAGATACGTAAAGTTCTTCGTGATCGGCCTGCTTCCTGTGTGATCGCTACCGGCTGCTACGCGCAGCTCGATCCGGAAGCGCTCGGCTCGATAGCCGATGATATCGACGCGGCATTCTCTGAGGGTGATGATCGCTCCGCTTTCGATAGGCGCCGTATAGTGGTTGTTTCCGGCGATTTGAAGTCTGCCCTTATTGATCTTCCGGCGTATATCAATGACAGTGCGTGTTCATCTTCCGGCCTCGGAGAAATATTGGGCGCTTGGGCCTCTAATCGTCGAACGGAAGACCGCGATCCTTTCCGTTTCGACGCAAACGATTTTTCGTTCCATAGCCGCGCTTCTCTCAAGATTCAAGACGGTTGTGATAACCAATGCGCGTATTGTCGTGTGCGCCTGGCGCGCGGAAAAAGCGTTAGCCTTGTCTCGAGTGAAATTGTCAATCGTCTGCGAGCCTTGGAGACGAAAGGCTACGCGGAAGCGGTACTCACCGGCATCAACGTAACGGGTTATAAAGACGCAAATGGCACTGACTTTCCGCAATTGCTGCAAACCTTGATCGATAATACCGAACGCATCGCGCTGCGCGTTTCGTCCACGGAGCCCGATGGTGTGAACGACCGTTTCGCGGAAGCGGTTTCTTCCGCGCGTATTCGCCCGCATTTTCACTTATCGGTGCAATCGGGGAGCGATGCGATTCTCCGCCGCATGCGTCGTAGATACACCGCGGATCAGGTCCTTAAAGCAGCCGAACTTTTACGGACGGTTAAGGGCGATCCATTCCTTGCCTGCGATATAATCGCCGGTTTCCCGGGTGAAACCGAGGTGGATTTTGAGGCAACCTATGACCTTTGTAAAGCCATCGGTTTTGCGTGGATTCACGCTTTTCCGTTTTCGCCGCGTCCAGGGACGGAAGCCGCGACGCTTTCCGGTCGGGTCAGTGAACGGGACGCGGGTCATCGTGTCGAGCGTCTTACGGCCTTAGCTAAAGAGGGCCGTAAGACGTATATCAATCGATGGGTCGGAAAAGAAATTGATGCGATTGTCGAAGGACGGGGTACCAAACGCTCAATCGATGGCCGTTCAAGCGATGCCGCGCCAAGGACTTCTTTTTCCGCGCTTTCCGCGAACTATTTGAAGCTTATCGTTGATCTTCCGCCTTCCGTTTTCCCCTCCGTGCACCCCGGTTCTTCTATCCGGTGTCGAATTTTGGAAGCTGAACCAGCTTCCGGCACTATTGACGCAAAATCGGAGTTAATGGAGATAATAGTTTAAATATTTTTAGCAATTCAGAATTATATGCGCTATAGTTATAGAAGGTGTTCTTTGCACAGGGATGCGCGAAGTGAAATTTACCGGAGGCGACTTAATGAAGAGAATGGCGTTTTTGTTTGCGGCTCTGGCCGTAATCATCGGTTTATCGGGGTGCGACTATCTGCTCGGGCAGAAAAATCTATTCGCCGACTTGGAAGGAAATTCCACTCAAAAGTATTCGTCGATGGCTCCGTCGGACACGCTCGCCGCGCTGGGCAGGGATACGGATTCACCGAGCTTTTATGAAGATTTGACCGTGGATACCACGACCAGAGATGCGATTCTCGATGATCTCAATACAATCATCGCTGATCCCGCTTCATCTGACTCGGATGTTCAAACGGCCGCAACCTATTCGGCTGAGATTATCCTCAATACAACTGAAACGGGGGATGTCGTTAATTCGCTGGCCGACGGGATAATCGACACGGCAAACAGCGGCGACAGCATGACCCCCGAAAGCCTAGTATCGTCATTTATCGCTCCTGCAGGGGATGTTTTAGATACGCAGGAAGAATTTAGTAATTTTATCCAGGATATGAGGGATTTGAAGGCTACGTTCGATGCCCTGGCGGGTGCGGTTGATCCGTCTGTCGTTTCCGTTGACGGCAACATCGCCCAGGCAGCGGTGGTCGCTTATGCGCTGGTCTCAATTGTTGATGCTTCACCAGGTGCAGACGATGCCGCTAAAGCCGAAAGCTTGCGCAGCGTACTCAGCTCTTTGCTTGATCCGAATATTCCGGATCAAACATTGATTTTGACCGGATCTCCTCTTACTGAGATCGTAGCGGACGGCACCTCTCTCTTTACCATTCTCGCGGCCGCAGGCCTGTCGAGTCTTTCATCGCTATTGAGCGGCATATAAGGCAAGGAGCGATATACCATGAAGAAGATACTACCCGTTCTAGCGCTTGTCTTCGCAACTTTGCTCCCAATGCAGTCTTTTGCCGAAGATACGATCATAGATTCTTTCTTCGTCTATAGTCCCCGTATTATGGCCCAGGGCGGGTCGTTCACCGCGATCGCTTCCGGCCACGAGTCGCTGTACACCAATCCTGCCGGCTTCTATTCGAAATCCGGCAGCCTTACGATCGGCTCTTTTACCGGCTGGGCTTTCATGAATCCCGTCGGCGTTATGGTCGCTACTGGCGCCATGACCGCTGAAGAGGCTCTGTCAACCTACGGGTATACCTACGGAAGTCCGTATACCTTCGGAACGGCGCCTGAACAGTTGGCTCCTTCCGATCCCTTGTACGCGAATCCCGGTGATTCGAATTATGAATCCAACGCCGATGAGATCAGTTCCAAGGCCATGCTCGCCTTCTTTAAGGATCAAGCGAAGTACGGCTTCGGCGGCGGCGGTTCTCTGGGTATTTCCTGGGTCGGCGGCGGACTCGGTCTCGGTTTCATCGCGAGCACGAACCTATTCATGCAGGGAGATACATTCCCCTTCGGCATCAGCGGTATGGCCAGTACTACTCTTGCTGTTGTTGGTGGTTACGCCATGCCGTTCCAGATCGGCAATAGTCGATTGATTATCGGCGCCGACCTGCGTCCAATGATACGTGTATATTCCAAAATAGATGCTTCGACCGCCTCAGGCTTATTGACCGCTTTGGGTGTAAATACCGATGGTACAAAAGCGGATTCGGGTTCCAGTGCGGTTTTTGCCGCGTTGAACGGCACCTCCGCCTATCAGGGCGCTGGGCTCGGCATCGACCTGGGGGCTAAGTGGGAACTCGGCGCGGTCACTTTAGGGCTTTCTGTTCGTGACGTTTTCGGGACTCGTATCAGCATGTACCGCCACAAGCTTGGCGATTATCTGAACTATGTTTATTCCAATGGCGGGCTTCCCTCCAATGAATCATACACGGGTGCCGACGGCACGACTTCTACAGTTGTGCAGGCGGATGGTACTTTCGTGATTCCTATGGTCATCAGCGCGGGCGTCGCCTTCCATCCGGATCTCGGCGGTTTGTCATTCCTGTTTGATCCGACCATCCAAGCGGACATTGTTGACCCCCTGGGTGTCATCCGTGACCAACAGTCGCCTTGGGCTCTTCTGCATATTGGAACGGAAGTTAAAGTGCTTCGTTTCATTAAATTGCGCGCGGGCATCAATCAGGGTTACGTGACT
>JBAYHM010000390.1:0-3935 GCA_041666155.1 Treponemataceae bacterium | reverse complement strand
TTTCGATCAACTCATGTATCGATTCTTCACGTTGCTTATCCAGTATGGAGCGCTCGGTTTCATCGGTCGTGGAGCTCTTGCTGCTGAAATTGAGTTCGAGCGAACGCCGCAGGTATTTCATCCGCAGGATGAGCCGGTCAAAGTCACCGGGGAACAATTTTTTAGCTTTGAGGAAGATTGATGGATCGATATAGACTTTTCCGAAGTCATGTAGTAAGCCCGCGTATTCCAGTTCGGTTAACTGGCTATCGTTGAAGCGGGGTGTCTTGCCTTCTTTTTCAGCGCGGCGATTAAGCTCGTGGGCTATTGCGACGGCGTGTTCGGCGACTCGGGACGAATGGCCGCTGGTGGCCGGATCGCGGGCTTCTACCGCGTCGACGGCGGCGGCGACAAACTGCTCGAACTGAGTCTGGATCCGTTTGATCATCGCCGCGTTTTCCAACGCGACCGCCGCTTGTGCCGCGACGGCTTCCATAAGCGGAATGTACCGTTCCTTGAACGAGACAACCAGTTTCTCAAAATCGGCTGGAGACTTAAGCAATATTTTGTCGGGATCGTTTCCGAAGGTATCGGGAACTTCTTTAGAGTTTAGGAGTTGTACCACTCCGACGACGGCGCCGGTATGGTCGGTCATCGGAACCGCGAGCATGGATTTCGTGCGGTACCCGTGGGCGAGGTCGAAAGATTTGTTGAAGCCGTACGGCTGTTCTTTAGAGAGGAGATACACGTCGTCGATATTGAGGCTGTGGCCGGTGAGAGAGACGTAACCGGCGATTGAACCGACCGTGCGCGGCATGACGAATTCTTCGTAGGGCAGCTGCATGGAGACGGTATGGGAATATTTGAACCGTAAATACGGCTTCCCGTCGATTTCTTCAGCCAAGAAGATAGATCCGGCATCCGCCCCGGTCATGAGGCGGCTGACTTCAAGGATTCTCCGCAACAATTTGTCTCTATCGCGGATACGCATAAGATCGCGACCGATTTCTATTAGGAGCCTTTGATCTTCAAATGAGTCGAGAAGTTCGCCGTACGTGGGCGATTCGGTCATCGGTCATCTCCGTCGGACGAGCGTTTTAAGGAAAACGCGGTCCACTGACATAGGTCTATATTGTCAAGAATCGGCACCGCAATGCCTCCGCGTAAGTAGAAAAGCCACGATTCTGACGGCATGTCCGAAAAAGCCGGTGAGGCGGCTCTATAACAGGTCATTTGGGCTAAATGCGCGACGGCATCTATCGTGCGGTCGGTCTTGAAATCTACTATAACGCAACGCCCGGGATTTCCCGGTATTTCAAACAACAAGTCCATTTTCCCGTTGACGACATAGGGCTTCTCGGGAACTCCCGAGTCCACGGCGATCAGGAACGGAAACTCGGAACGTCTGCGCGTCGCCGCTACGGCTTTGCGGCCGAGTTCCGACGCTAGAAATCCCTGGGCTAGGGAAAAAGCCGTCGCGGCGATATCGGCCCGTTCCGATTCTCTCAAATCGGGCAACAGCAGCGCGCAATCCTCGGTGGGTAGTGCCGCTTGTCCCTTGATGCTGGTCAGGGCGCGTTCGATGACGAGGTGGCACAAGGTCCCGAATACGCTTTCTATCTTACTTTCGGCCAGCAACGGGTCTATCGCAAGTGTTGCCGCGTATCGCGTTCCGGCTGAGAGCTCTTGATTCCGTTCCAGCCGCGCCGCTTCAAGCGCTGTCGGAGTAGTCATTCTCGCGGGTTCCCGGAACGGATACGAAGGGGCTTGCTCATAAAAGGATTCCGGAAGAAGGGTCCTCAGTTCAGCCCCGGTCCGGGTCTGTTTAGTCAATGCCGGTTTTGGATCGATAGCATGTACTGAAAAGCGGGCTTGGTCGGCTGCGGGATGAGAAAAACCCTCGGCGAGCAGATCGAAAAAAGATTTCGGATCGGCGCTCTCTCCGTCGGCTGTCCGTTTTCGCATGCGGAGAAAGGCATCCTGCCTTTCAGTTCCTTCTTTGTCGCCAATATCCTCGCGGACGGACGCGTTTGTCTTTTTGTTCCCGAAAAAGAAGAGTTTCCACTCCGCGCGCGTCGCGGCGACGTAAAGGAGTCGCCTCAGCTCGGCAAGTTCCCGCTCTTTTTCGTTTTCTTTTTCCCGATCAAAGAACCAGTTGCCGATTCTCTTTTTTCGTGATGAATCCTCACGCCGAAGATTCACAATTACGCCGAATTCCGGATCGTTATAAAAGGGTTGGTCGTTACGGACTCCGCGGCCGTCGTTTCCCGCGTCGGCGACGATAACAACCGGAAATTCGAGCCCTTTGCTTTTATGCACGGTCATCAGGCGGACCGCGTTTCCCGAGACGTCGGAAGCTTCATCGCCTTCAATTTTTGCGGCGCTGCCCATGAATGGAGTCAGTTCGTCCAGGAACGCGGCAAGTGGTAGGCGGCGCCGATCAGCATCAAGGGCCAACGCGTACAGTTTCTCAAAATGGTCGATTCCGCCGCGTTCGATACCTTCATTAAGGAGAGAGGCATGATAGCCTTCGTCATACCAGAGCCGAGATATCAATTCGGAAATGGCGATGAGGTCGGCGTTTTCCCGTATCGTCTTGCACAATTCCGTACCGCGTTTGTACCGGACCGCATCCGCTTCCGAGGTAAACCAGGTTTCAGGCGCATCGTCCGGGAAGGGATCGCGGCGTTCGTCGAGCAGCACCCGGGCGAGGGATTCGTCGCCAAGTCTAATGAAGGGAGAACGGAGGAGGGCCGCGTACGCGTTTCGATCCTGGGGAAAGAGGCAGAGGCGAAGCGCGGCGTACAAATCGTTTGCCGGTCCTTCGGCGAAGAGTCCCCGCGGGTCGGCGGCCTGGTAGGGAACTCCGAAAACGCGAAACGCTCGTTCGTATTCGTGTTGGCGGCTGGTGGACCGGAAAAGCACCGCGATATCTGAAAAGGCGAATTCCTGTAAGGCAACCCCTTCTACGATGCGGCTTGCCGCGGCGAAGGCTTCGGCTGTGGCGGCGGAAATGTCCTCATCGTCGCTGTCATCATCCCCTTCAAGCGGCTCAAGTATATGGAATTCGACGGCAGGGGTGGTCTTTTCATCGATGTTTTGCTCTTTCAGGGTGTCGACTACTGAAAACCGCGCCTCAAAATCTTTTTCGGCCAATCCGAAGACACCAGGAAAGATCGCGTTGAAGAAAGCGACAAGTTCTGCGGACGATCGGTGGTTGAAGTTGAGCGATAACGCGGTCGGTTTCCCCACCGCGCGATCAAGCTCGCCTGAGAGCCGCCGGAACACGGACACGTCGGCTCCGCGGAATCGATAGATGGACTGTTTCTCGTCGCCGACGAAAAAGAGTTTATCGGAGCAGAGATCTTCGGCTTTCGGAACTCCCACCGTCAGGCGATCCTCCCGTTCGGCTAGGAGGAAGAGCAGTTCCTTCTGCAACTCGTTGTTATCCTGGAACTCATCGATGAGGATCGATTTTAAGCATTGTTTGTAGTAGCCCCTGATTTCCCCATCGTTTTTCAGGATGTCGATCGCCAGTTCGGCGGCATCCTGGAAAGACAGCACGCCTTCCCGACGTTTGCGTTCCAGGAAGCGCCGCGCAAGGTCGTCGAGTAGTATACCTACTCCTTCAATATCGGACCGGAGGCGAACTGTTTCACTCAACTGAAGGACGGTCGCCGCTCCGTCCTTGACCGGGGTCAACAGTTCTTTCAGCAACAATAAACCGTGTTGTTTCACCGTTCCCGGTTTGCGCAATTCTCCGCTTGAAAGAACGGATGCGCGTCGGGTCAATTCCGCCAGTTCGGCGTCGCTCTGTTCTGTCGGAAGAGGCAAAAGAGGGCGGATTAGGTTTTTAGCTTTTTCAAGAGAATCAATGCCTTCTTCATCAATGGCGAGTATGGCTTCGCAGTCGTTTTCAAGTTTTGAGCGCGCGTCGGTAAGGGCCTTCTGAAGCG
>JBAYHM010000389.1:0-3968 GCA_041666155.1 Treponemataceae bacterium | reverse complement strand
GAAGTGTCTTCCCTCCTCAATTTGACGCTGACCAGTCGGAATGGGCAACCGATGTGCGGTGTTCCCTACCACGCGGCTCGCACCTATATAGCGCGCCTACTGAAAATCGGAAAGAAGATCGCGATATGCGAACAGCTTTCTCTACCCGGTCCCGGGAAAGGCATCGCCGAACGGCGTGTCGTTGAGGTTATCACGCCGGGAACGACTGTAGACGAGGATTATCTTGAAAAGGGCGATTCCAACTACCTTGCCTCGCTCGCTCGGTCCCGAGAGTCTCTTGCTTTTTCCTACATTGAAGCCTCCACCGGAGATTTTCGCGCTTGTTCGTTTCCTCTCGACGTTGCTTGCGAACGCCTTCGGAAAGAGCTTGAGCGAACCCAGCCTAAAGAAATCATCGTTCAGGAATCTTTGATTGAAGAACGCGAGGATATCGCGCGCATCATTGGGGATCGTCCTTCTCTGGTCGTTAATCGATGGCCCGATTGGCTGTTCGACCGCGAACGGGCTTTCGCGCGATTGTGTACCCAATTTGATACCTCGAATCTCAAGGGTTTCGGTCTTGACGATTCCGCCCCCGAAATACTTGCCGCGGGCGCTCTGCTTTCGTATCTGGACGATACGTCCAAGAGCGTTCTGCCGCATATTCGCGCAATTCGCGCATACTCGGATGGGGAATTTCTGGGAATGGACGAATCCACCCAGCGTAACCTTGAGCTCGTGCGTAATATGCGCGATGGAGATGTCCGGTTTACACTCCTTGAAACCATCGATAAGACGAAAACGGCGATGGGTGCCCGGCTTTTAAAACGCCGTATCCAACATCCGCTCGTGCAGCCCGCTTCCATTGAACTCCGTTTGGACGCCGTTGATACGCTCTACCGCGCGCAAGGCAAACTCACCGCCCTGCGCGATACCCTGGCGCGGTCTTTCGACCTTGAGCGCCTCTGCGCTCGGGTTGCCATGGACAGGGCACACGGGAAAGATCTTGTCGCCCTTCGTGATAGCTTGGCCGTTTTCGAGCAAGCCGAGGGAATCATCGCTTCGCTTGAGCATCCATCGGCTTTGGAAGAAGAAGATTCTCGTTGTCTGTCGACCGAAGAGTCGTCGCGTCTCTTTGAATTACGTCTCCTTCTTGAGCGGTCGATAGCGAATGATCCTTCAATACTTTTAACCGAGGGAAACCTTATCCGAGAAGGCTACAGCTCGGAACTCGATGCGCTCAAAAGGCTGAAGAACGATGGCCACGGTGAACTTGAGGCGTATCTGCAGGAAGAGCGTGAGACGACCGGCATTCAAAGCCTCAAAATTCGCTATAATCGACTGATTGGATACTTTTTTGAGGTCACTAGAACGAACGCCGCATCCATCCCGACCCATTTCATCCGGCGCCAATCGATGGCCGGTGCCGAGCGATTCACCACAGATCGTTTGATAGCTCTGGAGACCGAGTTGAACGGCGCCGCAGGCCGGGTTGTTGAATTAGAGAAGCGGCTTTTTCTTGAGATCCGTGAGAAGGCCAAGGTGGAAATCCAGCCGCTTCTAAGCGCGGCGCATCGACTAGCCGCATTGGACGTGTCGCAGGCCTTGGCCCGCGCGGCGACCATCCATGCGTGGAATCGTCCTTCGGTCGATTCCAGTTCCCGGCTGCGTATCATCGAAGGCCGGCACCCCGTTGTGGAAGCGCATCTCCCGCGCGGGGATTTTGTGCCGAACGATCTTCATCTGGATGCCGCCACCGAGGGGGAAATCTCCTTCGCGCTCATAACCGGGCCGAATATGGCGGGAAAGTCCACTTATTTGAGGCAGTCGGCGCTCATTATCCTGATGGCGCAAATCGGCAGTTTCGTACCCGCCCGAGAAGCCGAAATCGGTGTAGTAGACAAGATTTTCTGCCGCGTGGGCGCCTCCGACAATTTAGCTCGCGGTGAATCCACCTTCCTGGTGGAAATGAACGAAACCGCCAACATTCTCAGAACCGCCGGTCCGCGAAGCCTCGTTGTCATGGATGAAGTAGGTCGGGGCACCGGCACGAACGACGGCCTCTCTATCGCCTGGGCGGTATGTGAGGACCTTCTTTCCGAAATTCGCTGCCGTACCTTGTTCGCGACTCATTACCACGAACTTTCACGCATCGTTCATCCGCGGCTTGCAAATCGATCGATGGAAGTAGCGGAACAGGATGGCGAAATCGTCTTTCTCAGGCACCTTCGTGAAGGTGCTACCGCCGAATCGTACGGCTTGCATGTCGCTCGTTTGGCCGGAATCCCCGAACGGGTGCTGGACCGCGCGCAGGCCATCCTCGCCACGGTCCGGCGCACTGAAGCCGCGCTGCCCGCGTACCTTTCCGAAGTTTCCGATTCGTCGAAAGACATTCCCGCCGATGCCGTCGCTTCCCGGCTACGGGTTGAATTGGAGGCCGCACAGCCGGATCGAATGACGCCCCTGGAAGCCCTTGAGTTGATCTATCACCTGAAAAGTAAATTAACCTCGGCCAAGGTTGTCAGAACGCCTAAGAAGTTCGACGGTCCGGAACTTTTTTAAGTTTGCGGTAAAGCGTTGCGTCAATATTTTCCCTATCGACGGTTATGCGATTCGATATTCTTACCGACCGTGTACGTGACATGTTTTTTCCATCGCCCTGTGCGTGTTGCGGCGAACCACTAGAGGCTTCGGAAATACGCCTAGGCGTGTGCATCGCCTGCGCGAGCCTTCTCAGGCCGGAAGTTGGTCCTCGGTGCGTTTTTTGCGGAAGGCCGCTCGTTTCCGAGCGCGTTTCCTGTATTGAATGCCGTGAATGTGAAAACCCGTTTTACGACGAAGCGCACGTTCTTTTTAGGTACGGCGGTCTGCCGCGCAAATTTCTTGTTTCGTACAAATTCGGCGCGGGAAAAGTAGCCGCCGCTTTCATCGCGCGTCTTTTTGCTGAAACGATAGCGGATAAAAGCGCGGAAATCGGTTGCGGTTTTACGATTGTACCGGTTCCGCCGCGTCCGGGAAAACTAAAGAAGACCGGCTGGGACCAAGTTTCGGCTATCCTTGACCACCTTGAAAAACGGGAAGGGCTACCCATTCGACGTTGTTTGGTGCGCCTTCCGTCTCATACGCAAAAAAAATTGGATAAAACAGCGCGGGCGCTCAACATGCGCGGCGTCATTCGTTGCGATCAAGCGGCTCCTTCCCGCGTTGTTTTGATCGACGACGTACTTACGACAGGCGCGACGCTGAACGCTTGCGCCCTTGCGCTAAGGAACGCCGGATGCGAGTACGTATTTGCTCTAGCGTTCTGCTACGATTGACCTTCTCCTTAAAACAGCGATCAAAGTTGACAAGGCACCCTCAGGGGGCTAGTATTGCTCTCGTGGACTCCATAAAACATGTTCTGATTGTTGTCGACGGTACTACTTCTATTTTGAAGGCGGCCACGGCAATGCAAAAAAGTTTGGGCGATATTCGCTCTATCGTGCGAAACGCATCCGAATTTACCCCCGTGGATATTCTGCCCGCGGATGCGTATTTTTTCGGGTGTGAAAGCGATCGTCCTGTTTCATTCGCCGAATTGGAGCGTGTGTTGAAGGGCATTAATTTGGCGGGAAGACCGTGCGGCCTTTTTTCGCTTGCTTCGAATGAGGCGATAGAGTATCTTCGCTCCATTGTCCGCGATGCGGACCTCCGCTTGCAGCCGAAGCCTTTCCTGATTTCCGGGAAAGCCGATATTGGAATTTGGGCTGCTGAAACTCTGCGACTTTGAGGTGATTCCTTAATGGCCGGGCAATTCGATCTCAACGGCGCTATTAGAAGGGTGCCTGATTTTCCCAAGAAAGGCATACTCTTCTACGACATTACGAGTATTCTCGCGAGTCCGCCCGCATTTAAATATTGCATTGACAGTATGATCGATGCGTATGCTCATGAACGCATTGATGCAGTCGCGGCCATAGAATCCCGCGGATTTGTTTTTGCCGCGCCTT
>JBAYHM010000388.1:0-3970 GCA_041666155.1 Treponemataceae bacterium | reverse complement strand
AGGCCGTTTCCACATATACGCCATAAACAGCATAGATCAAGCTTTGGAAATACTTACCGAAAAAACAGCCGGTACGGAAAATGAAAACGGCGCTTTTCCCTCCGGGTCGGTTAACGATCTTGTTTCCCGAGAACTCATGCGTATGGCCGAAGTAATTCGTCGGTACGAAACATGATACTATTGCGAATCGACCTATCCGAATGTTATACTGAATAAGTCCTTACTTTGACTTATGAGGAATTACACGATGGCTGCTTCACAAGAATTAAAGATTGATGTGAACAAGATTCGGAAAGCCGCACAGTCCGGCATTCCGCTTACGATTACCACGTATACTCTACCCCATGAGATTGAAGTATATATTGAACAAGTACTTGAGACATTCCTAAAAGAAGTCGGTCATGAAAAACTGAAGGACTATCTCGTATATTGTGTTCGTGAACTCGCGGTAAACGCAAAAAAAGCAAATACTAAACGGGTTTATTTTCTTGAACGTGGTTTAGATCTCCTAAGCCCTGAAGAATACAAGTCGGGAATGGAAAATTTTAAAAAGGATACCTTAGATAACATTGGTCATTACTTGCAGCTTCAAAAGGAAAAAGGCTTATACATCAAGCTTTTTTTCCAATCCAAAGGTAATACGATTATCTTGGAGATACGCAACAACGTCGTAGTTACCCGAACCGAGCTCATTCGAATCCACGACAAATTAGCTCGTTCGCGGCAATATAATTCGCTTGAAGAAGCACTCACCCAAGTACTTGATGATTCGGAAGGCGCAGGCCTCGGCTTGGTAATACTCGTCCTCATGCTGAAAAAAGTCGGATTGGACGAGGATTGCTTTGACATTTTCAGTTCTGAGACTGAAACGATTGCGCGGATTACCATACCCGTTGCGCAAACACGCATTGAAAATGTTTCCATTCTTGCTAAAGAAATTGTCAATCAAGTCACTGCCCTTCCTCAATTCCCCGAAAACATTGTCACGATACAGAAACTTATCGCTGACCCGAAATCAGAAATGGCCGATATTGCCCGTCAAATCTCCATGGACCCGGCTTTAACCGCCGATCTATTAAAAATGGTCAATTCTGCTCAATTTATGTTACCAAAGAAGGTTGACAGTATTTCCGAAGCTGTAAAGCTTGTCGGAATACGCGGTATCAAAAACCTCCTGTATTCCTACGGTACTCAAAAAATTCTCGGAGACGATTCAACCAACGAAAAAAAGACGCTCTGGGAACATTCTTATCGAACCGCTTTTTACGCCTACAACTTGGCTAAAAACTTTAAGAAAGATCGTAACTTGATGGACGACGTCTACGTTGGCGGAATCCTCCACGATATGGGGAAAATAATTTTCTCAAATGTTCATCCGGATCTCCTCAGCAAAATTCATTCATTTTGCGCGGATAAGAGTATTCCTACTGCCACCTTTGAAGACTTGTCGGCCGGAATGAATCATGCGGAAATCGGAGCAATGATCGCCGAGAAATGGAATTTTCCTGAAACCCTCGTTGCTTGTATCCGCCTCCATCACGATCCTTCTGTCGCTTCCGCGGAATTTAAGGATATCGTCGACACTGTGTATCTGGCGAATATGCTTTGTGAATTTGAGACCGGCAATGTTACTTTTGATCAATTCGATCCGAAAATACTTGCGGATTTTGGTATTTCTTCGTCCAAGCAAATAGAATCGCTATTGCAGCGTTTTTCTCAAGGCTTCAGCATGGAAAACCAGCGAGTCAGGTAAGTCGAGCGCACCAATCTCGCATCGCGATTCCGAACGCCACGGAAACATTTAGGGACCCTTTCGCGCCGATCGTCGGTATGCTGACTTTGCCGAGCGACGCTTCTGCGATAGCCAATGTTGATGGGCTAACACCCAATTCTTCTGATCCGACAATCAACAATCCTTTATCAGGAAAAGAGAAATCATCTATGGAGGTTCCGCCCGTTTCCAAAGCGAAATACGGACCTTCCAAGTCTTCAAGCCGCTTTCGTTCCCAGGAAACCAATTCAACACAGCCCATTGAGGTCCTAGTAGCTCTTGGATGATCGGGTGACGCGCATAATGGAGAAAGAAAGACACGTTCAACGCCAAACGATTCGGCCGCGCGAAAAATAGATCCAACGTTGAAGGGGGATCGAATATCTTCAAGGTAAATATGAACTCCCGGAATCACGGTCCGGCCTTCTGCGGAAAGATGCCCTTGGTCATCAATGAGATCCCAGTCCGCCGTCTGTTTTCCAATAACTAAATTTACAATATGTCGCAATGAATTGACCGCTCGTCGTTCAAAAGGCAATCCCTTGGCGAATCGTTCTGATACCTCAGCAAAAACCGCCAATATGGCACTCCGCGCTTCCAGTGAAAAATCAGTGTCCTCGCTCAAAAGCTTGGCGACGTCTGATAAATATTTATCTCGAAAGCTGTAGGGTTCGCCTTCCGGGTGCGATGATAATCGAGCATCTTCGGCTTCCAAAACGTTGGCGATTTTTCTCAATCGCTGATGTCGAGGAAGACGTTTTAATTTATGGATCGGAATCACGAATCAATACGCCTGTTTCAACAAGTCGTAGGCATCTTCCGCCGAAACGGCTCTCGGAGAAAAAGAGACGAATTCGAGGTCACATGCGCACTCGGCTACCGGTACAAGCTTATCAAGCGCCAGACCGAAATCTTTGAGACGCGCGGGAACCTTCAACAATCCCATTCTACGGCGTATTCCGTCCACCGCCATAGCAGCCGCGGCCCCGCTGCCGGCACCCTCGACAGCTTCTCCCATAATGCTTGCTACTCGCGCAAGCCGTTCTACCCGGGCCTTTGACGTAAATTCCATTACATATGGAAGTATTACGGTTGAACACCATGATTTCGCAACGGGGAACCGGCCATTCAGTGCAAAAGAAAGCGCGGTACCTATCCCAGGCGCGCTTGATGCCACCCCAAGCGAAGTGAGAAACCCGGCTTGAGTGGATATACCTAAGGCGTCAAACGGGCGATTATCAGCAAAAGAATCCATAATACGTACGTACAATTCTATCGCTCGTTCCAGTAGTGTATCTGAGAAGAAATTAGCCTTTGATGAACAATATGACTCGAAGGCGGAACAGAAACCATCAAATGCGGTCGTCGCGGAAAACTTGCCGGATAACGATTCAGATAAACCGGGATCCATAATAGCACCAACGCAGATGGTCGGTCCCGATTTTATAAGTTTGACACTCCGATCACGCGGATCAACAGCAATATATCGTTCGGAAAAAAGGAAAGGATCACGTCCGGTAGTCGGAACCGCAATAAACGGTAAAATTGGGCCGTTTGGGGCCGCGCCGTCCAACAATTCAAAGAGATAGTCGTTACCGGACGCAAGAATTGCGACAGTACGCGCGATTGCGAGCGTTTTAAGCCCGCCAAGACCTACAACCACTGAACAACGAGCCCCACGAGCCAGCTCAGCCGCGTTCTCGGCGACATCGGCTGTTGCTTGGGCGGGAACCTCGTCAAACATAATCGCCTCAATACCGGCGTCAGCCAGAACGGAAACAACACGATCGATAACTTTATTTTCGTAAAGGACTTGCTCGGACACCACCAACGCGCGTCCGCCGAATTCAGTACAGAATGATCCGATTCTATTTATCGTATCCTGTCCGATAACGATTTTGGGATTGAGCCTGAGAGATATATCGGCCATCGTTAAAACTCCCTACGTCCGCAGCATGCTGCCGGAGTGAACCGAAAACTGCATAATAAAAAAGGCGGAACGGAAGGTCCCGCCTTCCTTCAACGAACAGAAACGAATCACAACCCGAAGGCGGTCATTATTCGGTCGGCCGTATCGGAAATCAACTTGTCGTTGATATAAGAGGGATCGTTTATCTTTTGCTTTAATTCGGCAATTCGATCCGCCCGCACATCATCCGCACTGGAAACAAGCTCCAACGCATGGTAGATTTCACACTT
>JBAYHM010000387.1:0-4011 GCA_041666155.1 Treponemataceae bacterium | reverse complement strand
TTCCTCTTTTAACTAAGCTAATCTGGTTATTCTTTACTAGCAATTACTATATCGCATGAACTATGCCACAACAATCGAGTAGCCATCACCCAGTTACTATCTTGTCTACAGCATCCACCAGGGGATAAGCGAGTTTTTTGAATCTATGGGGAGGAACTTGGCCCATCCACCGCGCTATACTTCATTAACAAAGTTAAGTCCGGAACGCGATGCGTCACCACCACCTAAAGAGGAGCTAATACGATGGGCGAGTCCTCCAAGAGCGCTATGAATACCGAGCGGGTCCATAAAATGATTTTCGGCAGTGTATATCCACTGTATGTCCAAAAAGCCGAAAGAAAAGGACGCGCGAAGGAAGAGGTGGACCAAATCATTTTTTGGTTGACGGGATACGACGAACAAACATTACGGCGGCAAATCGATATTGAAAACGACTTTGAGGCATTTTTCGCCCAAGCTCCTCAATTCAATCTCAACGCTTCCAAAATCACCGGCGTAGTCTGCGGTTGCCGTGTGGAGGAAATTGAGGATGCCGTGGTTCGGAACGTTCGTTATTTGGATAAATTGATCGATGAATTGGCAAAAGGCAAGTCGATGGATAAAATTCTGCGAAAATAACGCGCCGCGACGTTCGCCACGGACGATTTCAACCCCCGTGTTATACTTTCCCTGGGGGGCGGACATGCTTAACAAATACGCCATGATCGTAATCGGGGGCGGAATAGCCGGTCTTAGCACCGCGCTCGCGTGGACCAAAGTACGCTCTTCGGAAAACGAAACGGTTCTTGTCCTGGAACGCAACTCGGTCGTCGGCGGCTGCGTCTCCTCATTCGCCCGGGGCGGATATAAGTTCGATACGGTGCAGATCATCCCGGACATTTCCGATCTCCTGGAATTTTTCGGAATCGATATGCCGCTGCATCGCTACGACGACTACTACGCCCGCCTCTTCCTGGCCGATACTCAACAAAGGTCAGTGTCGGTCTTTAGGGTACCGAGTTCTTTCGACTCTTTCAGAAACGACTTGACCGCGCGTTTTCCGGCCGAACGCGGGCGGGTTGAGAAATTTTTCCGCTATTGCGCCGCCATGCACGAGGAACTCCGCTATCTGAAAACCGAACCGACGCTGAAAGACATCGCGAGCATCGTCCTTCATTGCCCTCGGATACTTGCCGCGTCGAACAAAACCTATCACCAATTCCTGCGCGGCTTCGGCTTTAAGGATCAATCGCTCATCGAAATCCTTGACCTCTTTTCCTCATTCTCCGGTCTGTCGGGGGATCGATGCGCGGCGCTCCTGACAACTTCGGCGATGATGACGACGCTTGAGGGCGCCTATAGACCGCGGGGCGAATTCATCCGGCTGCCGATCGCGCTGCGGGACGCCCTGACGGCCGCGGGCGGAGTGATCAGGACGAACGCGAGCGCCGCTAAAATCATCGTGGAGAATGGAAAGGCAGCGGGAGTCGCGCTGCGCGGCGGTGAAACGATCAAGGCGGACATCGTCGTTTCTACCGCGGACACCAAGGCCTTCGCGGGGGAGCTGGTCGGAGAGGCCGAACTGAAAGCGGCCGGAAAAGCCTATGCGAAAAAAATACATGAGGCGCGCATGTCGCCGTCGGCCTTCGCGATCCACCTCGGCCTGGACGACGGCATCGACCTGAAAGCCCTGGGCTTCGAGTGCGGCTACAACGTACTGACGACGGGGAACGGCGCCTTCGCAAAAATGTTCGACGCGTGGGAACGCGGCGAGCTTCTGCGGAACGACGACTGTTTCCACTTCGGCGTCTACAACTCATCGATCACTACGGGCGGAAAGAACAACCTAGTGATACACGTGATGCCCGCGCCGACCGCCGACTGGGCGGCGCTGCGCGCGAGCAACCCGGAAGCGTACCGCGTAAAGAAAGAACGCATCGCCGATTTCTACATTGGGAAGCTCGAAGAATACCTGATACCCGGCCTGTCGGAGCATATTGTCTTCCGCGATATCGCGACGCCCGCCACGTACGCGCGCTACATCGGATCGCCTTCGGGATCTAACTTCGACATGCTCCCGGTTCCGGGAAACTTCGGTAAGAATCGCCTTAAAACGAAGACGCCGGTGAAAAACCTCTTTCTTCCGAAGTTCAGCCACGGCATCTGGCCGAGCATGCAGGCGGGGCTCCAAGTCGCGGATATGATCTCCGACGGACGCGTCATGGGAGGAAACGCCCGCTACGGAGACCGTTCCTGAGAAAAAACTAACTCCGCGTCCGGACCGCCTCTATTTCTCCGACGTTCATCGTGTGGAAGTCGCCGTTGGAGTAGTTGCCCATAATCGAATGATCGATGACGGACTCGGGCGTCAATTCCTGGGCGTATAGTTTCCGGCACGTCAGCGCAAGGCGGGCTTCCGCGAAAGAGACCGTTCCGTCATCAAACACGATCGGCGTCAGACCGCCCGCCGCGGCTTTATCGGCGTCGCGTCCGGAATGGGAACCGAAATAGTTGAGCGCCGCGCGGTGTTTTTCATCAAAGAAAGACAGAGTAAAGCGTTCCGCGTTTTCCACATAGCCGAAGGTGTGCCGGGAAGGCCGCACGAAGCACATGGCGACGTTTTTGTTCCACAGAAAACCGAGTCCGCCCCAGGAGGCGGTCATCGCGTTCCAGTCGTCTCCGGTCCCGGCGCCGACGAGCATCCACGTTTTTCCGATGAGGGAGAAGGGATCGATTCCCCCAGTCGAGTTAATGTAGGAAGCTACATCTTGGGTTTTCCAGCCGTTCGCTTTTATCGCTTTGGTGTTCATCCCTCAATGATAGCGCGGCGTTCTCTCTTCGGTCAATTCAAACACCCGCCGCGGCGTATTTCTCCAGCGTCGCCTTCGTTCCCTTCTCGTAAAAAGATCGCAAAGCCGTCTCTACCTCCCCGACGAATACAGGGGATTTTGGCAGGACCTCTCCGAACAGCTCGGTCAAACTCAGCAGCTCCCGAGGATCCGCTCCGCCTTTCGCGGCGCACGCCCGGATTTTATCGGCCATCGGATCGATGATCGGCATGGTTCGGCCCTGGTCGTCCGTACCGGTAAGATAGCGGAACCAAGCGGCGACCGTGAAAGCGGCCATCTGAACGGGGCCGCCCCGCTTCAATTGGTCCAGCACCGAAGGAAGCACGAACTTCGGAATCCGCGCCGAGCCTTCGGTCCCGATCCGCGACAGTTGATCGCGGATCGTCGGATTGGCAAAGCGCTCGATGAGGGTATTCTTATATTCATTCAGGTCCACGCCGGGTACCGCGGAGAGAAGCGGGGTCACCTCAACGTCCATCATGGTGCGGACGATTTTGCGGATCAGCGGATCTTCCATGGTCTGGTGGGCGTACTGATACCCCATCAGCATGCCGATGTAGCACATCGCCTGGTGGCTCGCGTTCAGCAGGCGTATCTTCATCTTTTCGTAAGGAAGGACGTTATCGGTCATTTGGGCGCCGACCAGCTCCCAACGGGGCCGACCGCCGGGGAAAGTATCTTCCACCACCCATTGCTTGAAGGGCTCCGTCACTACCGGCCAGAGATCCTCTATGCCGAAAGAGTCGCGCACCATTACCCGGTGCTCGTCGGTGGTGGCCGGCGTTATGCGATCGACCATGCTGTTGGGGAACGCGCCTTTTTCCGCCAACCAGGCGTGCAGGGCGGGATCCCGTCTCCGGGTGAATTCCAGGAGCATTTTCTTGAACACGTCGCCGTTGTGCTGCATGTTGTCGCAGGACATCGCCGTGAACGGCGGCAATCCGCGCAATCGGCGCCGATTCAAGGCTTCGGCCAAATAGCCGTACACGCACGCGGGTTTCGTCGGATTCGCCAAATCGCGGACGATATCGGGATGGGAAGCGTCGAATTCCCCGGTTCCCGAATTCACGTAGTAGCCGCCTTCGGTGATGGTGAGCGTCACTATGCGGCAATCAGGCGAAGCCATCTTTTCGATCGCCGCTTCCGGATTCTCGGGCGCCAAAAGGTAATCGGTCATCGAACC
>JBAYHM010000386.1:0-4028 GCA_041666155.1 Treponemataceae bacterium | reverse complement strand
TTGCGAAATAAAGGTCGGTTTTATCGCTGTTGCTTGGGCCACGAGTGTATTCCCCTGGAGTAATTTCGGTAGGCACTCCTATCGAGAATGCCTACCGTCATCATTTCATTTCTTCAACGTTTTCATGTACTCAATAGCGACTTTCTGAACTTCCGCGACGGCTTGGTCAACCGTATATTCTCCGGAAACCATTCCCGGAATGGCGGTTTTCTTTATGGCCAAGTCAATTGGAGGAGGCGCCCAAGCGTCCATGGAAGGAACGAATGCGGTCGTCTTCTGGAACGCGTCGTACAGTTCTTTATTGACCGCGGGATATGGAGCCCAATCGAAATCCCCTATTCTACCCGCGGGCAGATACTGCATCTGGCCAACTGTTTTTACTACTTCTTTCCAGAAGCCTGGATCAGAAACGACCTTCACCCAACGAATGCAATTCTCAATTTCCTTCGGGGTTTGATTCGCCGCGATGATATATCCAACGATCGTTCCGCCGACGCTTATTCCAGGAACCGCATCCTTCATATCAGTCATCGGGGGGAAATCGATCCGATGAACCTTCTTGATAAAATCGGGACCGCCGACCGCCATAAAATTCCCCGGCTTCCAGGCACCCTCGAAATACATCGCCGCTTCTCCACGAGAGAAGAATTGATCAGCTTCGTTAGCGCTGAAACCCAATACTCCCGGCGGATACACTTCCGCCTTGATGAGGTCGTTGAATTTTTTCATTGCTTGGGGAAAACCGAACGCGGGATCGTTCCATTTATCCATTGAAGGCCCCAACGCGAGAGCATTAGCTTTCTCTACGCTGGTAGTCCGCGCCAGCAAGGCCGAAGCCTGCCACGCGAAACGCATGTCTTTTCCACCGGTGACCATCAGATAGATTCCCTTAGCTCTGGCTTTCTTCGCCAGATCGAGAATATCATCGAATGTCTTAGGCAGCGCCCACCCATTCTTGTCGAATATTTCTTTATTGTAGAAAAATCCGTCCATACTCGCTTCATGAGGAACTGCCATTAATCGCCCATCTTTATACGCAGAACCGGCGAGCACGCTTTCACTGTACCATTGCTTGAACTCAGGATTCTTCGGGTCGTTATAATAAGGTCGTAGATCGATTATTTTATTATCCTTCATGAATTCGCGGGTGTAATTCAGCGGACTCCATGAAACGGAGGGAGGATTTCCCGCGGCCATTTCAACAGTCAACTTGGTCCTAAGCTGAGCTGACGGCTGGGAATCGATAATGATCTTGACTCCAGGATTTGCTTTCTCAAACTCTTCCGCCTTGCGTTTCAAGACGGGATACGCGCCATCACCAGGCAAGGTCGGAAGCATAAACCGCAATTCCTGAATCTTTGTAGGAGCCGGCTTCTCTTTTTCACCGTTCGCGTACACATTCGCCGACAGCAGCATTATTGCGGTCAAGCATATGAGAGCGTTTTTCATTGCGAACCCCCTTCACTTTCTTCGAAGCATTAATGAACATGTTATTTCATAAATGCCATAATTTTGTTATAACATCATTATAACACGACGTCAATAAAATTATTTTTATTGAGATTTACCGGGTAAGTTTAGAGACAAATATTAATTACTGTAATATAATCTTCATAACAAATTCGAGGATTTTATTTTCGATATACAATGACGGGAGAAGTACTAGGGCCATGAAAACAACATCATCAACCGAACAAGCTTATAATGTTATTAAAAAAAACATTCTCAATTATAAATTGGTCGCGGGAACCAGACTCACCAGTAGAAGCATGGCGAAGCTGACGGGAGTAAGCATAATACCCGTATTGCATGCGCTTCAAAGGCTTGATAACGAAGGCTTGGTGGAAACCGTTCCGGGATGGGGCTCCCGGGTGATTACATTGGACCAAGAGACTATCCGGGACCGCTACTATCTGCGGGAAGCTATCGAATGCCAAGTCGTTCGGATTCTGGTAAAGGTGCTGACGAACGCCCAAAAAGACGAACTGCTGGCTTGCGCCGAGGATCTCGATAAATGCAGCAGCACGTATCCGGTAGATAGTTCCTATTGGAAAAAAGATTACGAGTTTCATCTCATGTTGGCACGCTTTACCGGCAGTAAGTCTCTCTATAAGGAGATACAAAAAATAAACCTTTTTCGTTTTTTGCAACGAGCAAAAGATTGGGTCTTGGTAGAAAAAAAAGCATTTCCGGTCAATCACCATAAGAGCATATTAGACGCCATACAAACCGGCGACATGGAAGCGGCGGAGAAAGCTATGCGTAGCCATATTTACCATCGGTCTCATAGAGTCTTCAACGATACCGTACCGTTATGAATGGTTGTATCAGTACCATGGATTTCTCCCTCATCGGAAATAACCCAGCCCTCAGCTTCCAGGAGCGTTTTCTGTAGTTCGAAACCGCCGCCCCTGTGAAGCGCTATCCGCCGATCGACGCGGACCACGCGGTGCCACGGAAGGCTATAACGTTTACTCATGGAATGTAACACCCGCGCGACAAGGCGCGCCCCCCGGGGAACTCCCGCGGATGCCGCGACCTCGCCGTACGACACGACGGCCCCGATGGGAATAGCTTTGAGTACTTCGATGATACGCGCCACATTATCGGTCATACGGTATCGCTCCGTCAAACTCCTAAAAAAAGAAGCTCGCGCTTAGTCCATACTCGTGCCGAGCCGTTTCATAATCGCCCTTCCACGCATAATGGGCGATCAACGAAAAATCCTTGCCGACCGCTATCCTCTCCTCCGCGGAAAGGGAGAAACGCGTGTGAATGGGAGCAAACAGGGTACGATGCAGGGTCGCCGATAGACGACTCTTCCAGGGACCGGCACTCATGATGATTCCCGTTTCGCCACCGAGGAGAAAATCAACGCCGTACTCGTACGAAGTTGAGATATAAGAGTCGGAACCGAGAAAGGCGTACGCCTGTACCCACGAGAAGGGTGTGACGCTTAAACCGGCGGAACCTCGGAATCGATAACTCAGAACTTCCGTATCCGCGCCATCCGGATTCATCGTCAAGCCGGTCGTAACCTGGAAACAAGAATTGAAAAAGTATGCGTCGCTTTTGGGAAGTGAAATCAGATCGACTATATCGAATTTCCGGAAAGAAAACTCAGATTCCGCATAACGCCACCGGACAGAAAATTGACCGACGATGAGCTGCGAATTGCGGGTATAACCCGCATCTCTATCCATCGCGTCATGAGCCGTCAAACGAAAGGCAGCTTCAGAGTAGATACCGCGATTATCGGCGCTGGTATCGATGGCGATTTTTCGCGATCCATGCGATGCCTCCGGCGGCTCCGGCTCACTGAGTCCTCGCAAAGCATCGATTTTCCCGAAATTCTTTCGCGCCGAGAGGATGGCTAGAAAACGTTTGCGGTACTCGGCCTCGTTCACTTTTCCCTGGGTCGCAAGGAATTTAAGGTAATCGACCGCAAGCTCCCAAATCGCCGCTTTCTTTTCGTCCGGAATACCCGCGAACGGGAACGTCGACACGTCTTTTTTGCCGTAGCAAACATCTAAAATGAAAGCGTTCTGCTCAGAACTCAACGCGGAAGCCTGATACTGGATTTTCGCGTAGAGAGATGGGCGATACTGACGTTTTTTCACAAGTCCGCTTTTCTCAAAGAATTTCACGGTATCGATAGGTTCGACGGCTAAACCGAGCGCGGTCGTCGCTTTCGTCTCCGGTTTCGCCGCTTCTATAAGAAACAAAAGATTATAGGAACAATTTTCGGTGATGAAAAAATAATCGGAATAGATATCTTCCATTTCAACGATATGCCGGAGGATCCTATCCAGTTCCGCGTCCGAAAAGTTGAGTTCGTACTCCCACATATCGCGCATGTCGATATCGCCGTATTCACGGATCTTCTGGTAATACGGAAGGAAACTATAATACCCGCGGTACGAACCGATAAGTCACTTAAACGCATAGGCCGGGCCGAACGTGTCTTCGGTTACCGCGCCGTAATTGACGGAATGGGATAGAAGCCGACTTCCGCCTTCAGCCTCGAT
>JBAYHM010000385.1:0-4030 GCA_041666155.1 Treponemataceae bacterium | reverse complement strand
TCTGAAATCGATGAACGAAATAACTATCCAGGTTCGGGCCGGTTCCCAGGAAATGAGCGCGGGCAATGCCGCTATTCTGGATGAAATGGAACGGCTGCTCAGTTCCGCGCAGGAAATTCACGAGAATGTGAACGAAATGTCGTCCGGCGCCGATGAGATCAACGGCGGTACCCGCCAAGCGGCCGAAACCGCCGACGCTACCCGCGAAACCATCCAAAAAATGGACGCCGCAATAGGGTGCTTCAAAACCGGTAGTTGATGATAAGCACCATTCACAAGAGTTCCAGTACAAGGGCTGCCTTCGGAGTTACCGAGAACTCGCTTGTCCTCGGACCAGGAGGTCCTGCGGGAACCGCTTGTTCTCGGTAACTCCGGGCGCGCCCTTGCCTTGGTCTGATGTGAAAGAGCTTTAATCTGTAAAGGGGATGTAAAAATCGTCAATTTCGACAGCTTTTTAGGGTGTTGTCGAGTTACCCACCTCTTCCGAAACGGTCGAGTTCAGGCGCGCCAGGGATAATGGGTAGCGAGCGGTTCCCGCAGCCCGCAGGGCGAGGACAAGCGAGCTACCCATTGTCCCGTCGGCAGCCTGAATTCGCATTTTCGTATAAATATGCGACTATTGACAGCATTTCCGCATAACGCTAGTATGAAAGACATGAATCGACTTTACGCGCACCATCATCATCATGGAGACTCAACAAGGGGCGCATAGAGTCCGGATGTCGCGTTTGCGGCAACCATCTGCGGTAGCAACAGGCCGCGGACTCTATGGAGTCCGCGGCTTTTTTTTCGTTCGCTCGTTTTGGGCGTTCGCATTTTCTGGAGGATTTTATGGGCAATTTGAGCATTCTGATACCGAAGGGACGCATCTACGACAACGTGTCCAAACTTTTTTCCGAGGCGGGGATTTCCATCTCTCTGGCGGAGCGCACCTATCGTCCGTCCATCGGCGTGGATTGGCTGGACGGCAAGGTGATGAAACCACAGAATGTAGGCCAGCTTCTGGAAATCGGAAGCCACGACGTGGGCTTCACGGGAGCGGACTGGATCAAGGAAACGAATTCGGACGTGGTCGAAGTGATGGACCTCGGTTTCGATAAAGTACGTATCGTGGCGGCGGTTCCGAACGCTTTGGACGAGAAAGCGCTGCGCGGCAAGAAACTCGTGGTCGCGACCGAGTACGTGGCCATCGCGGAAGAGTGGCTCAAGAAAGCCGGCTACGACTATCGTATCGTGCGTACCTACGGCGCCACCGAAGTGTTCCCGCCGGATGACGCGGATATGATCGTCGACAATACGTCCACCGGCCGAACGCTGATAGAGAACGGTCTCCGCATTGTCGATACTCTACTTGAATCCTCCACCCGCTTTGTCGCTTCCAAAAAGGCGATGGCCGATCCCGCAAAGAAGCGTCGGATAGAGGAATTGGCGATGTTGTTCAAGGCCGTCGTGGACGGCCGCGAGCGGGTTATGCTTGAGATGAACGTGACCAAGCTCAAGTTCCCCGGCCTCGTCGCGGGCCTTCCGTCGATGCGGAGCCCCACGGTCGCGCCGCTGTATGGCGACGACGGCTACGCGGTGAAAATCGCGGTGAAGCGGAGCGAAGTGCCTGAACTCATCCCGGCCTTGAAGAAGCTGGGCGCTACGGACATAGTCGAATACGACCTACGGAAAGTTGTCCTCTAAGGAGCGCGCAATGAACAGAGTCGCCGAGATTTCGCGGAAGACGAAAGAGACGGATATCCGAATCAAGCTGAACCTGGACGGGACGGGAAAATCAAAGATCGATTGTCCGGTCGGGTTTCTGACGCACATGCTGGAGACCTTTTCCAAACACGGTCTGTTCGATATCGAGGTCGAGGCGAAGGGCGACCTCTACGTCGACCAGCACCACTTGGTTGAGGACGTCGGCATCGTGCTCGGACAGTGCTTCGCGAAGGCGCTCGGCGATAAGCGCGGGATCGTGCGCGCCGGGAGTTTCCTCTTCCCGATGGACGAGACTCTGGCGCGCGCCGCGGTGGATCTCTGCGGAAGGGCGTTTCTCGTGTTCGAGGCCGCGCTTTCCGGAATGCCGCTGGTGTCCGTTTCGCCTACCGCGGGAGGGACTGCTGGCGCCTCGTTCCAGACGGACGTCGTGGAGGATTTCTGGCTCGGCTTCGCGATGAACGCCCAGTGCGCGCTGCACCTGGACATCCTGCGCGGCCGCAGCGACCACCACAAGATCGAAGCGCTGTTTAAGGCCGCTGCCCGCGCCCTGCGCGCCGCGTGCGAGATCGATCCACGCGCTTCCGACGCCATTCCATCGACCAAGGGCGTGCTCGCGTGATCGGGGTCGTAGACTACGGCGCGGGAAACCTCGGCTCGGTGATGAACGCGTTTGAACGCCTTCGTATCGAAGCCCGCTTCGCTTCCGGGCCCGAGGAGCTGTCGGTCGGAAAGTCGCCCTTCGATAAAATCGTATTCCCCGGCGACGGACACTTCGCCACGGCGATGGAAGCGATTGAAAGGTTGGGCTACGCCGAACCGTTGAAGAAGTGGATAGACGCGGACAAGCCGTTCCTGGGCATATGCATCGGTCTGCAACTCCTGTTCGAGACGAGCGAGGAAGCGCCGGGCGTGAAGGGGCTGGGCGTGCTTGCGGGTACGGTGAAGCGTTTTCCGGGGCGCAAAGTGCCGCAGATTGGCTGGAACCAAACCGATTCGCGGGAGACATCGAAGCTGTTCGCGGGCATCCCCGAAAACTCGTTCTTCTACTACATACATTCTTACTACGCGGCCCCGGCGAATGCCGCGGATATCGCCGCGGAGACGGATTATTACCTGAAATATTGCTCGGCGGCGGAGCGGGGCAATTTGGCGGCAACGCAGTTCCATCCGGAAAAATCCGGCGCCGTGGGACTGGAGCTTCTGAAAAACTGGACGATGAGGAATTAGGGGGCAATTCGATGACGATGGAATTTTTATTAACTTCTTTGATAGTAGTTTTGATTCCTGGAACCGGTGTTCTTTATACGATCAGCGTCGGGTTGGTTCAGAAATCGAAAGCCAGTATCGCGGCCGCCATCGGCTGTACGTTGGGAATCGTTCCCCATATCATCGCCTGCGTTTTCGGTATCTCCGCGATTATGAATATGAGCGCGAAGGTTTTTATGACAATAAAATTTCTGGGCGCCGGGTATTTGCTGTACCTGGCTTGGAAAATGTGGATGTCCGTTGGAATGCTGGAAATTAAAAAAGAAAGCGGCCAGAACAATTACCTGAAGATTGTCATTAAGGGAATATTTCTCAATTTATTGAATCCGAAGTTGACGTTATTTTTCTTTTCCTTCCTCCCTCAGTTTGTCACTTCGGATCCTTCAGGCTTTTTAGTGAACATGATTCGATTGAGCTTTGTTTTTATGATAATGACTCTTATCGTTTTCATTATGTACGGTGTCCTGGCAAGTATGATAAGTGAATACCTACTAAGAGCGAAAAAAGTCGTAAGGACTATCGAGCGTGGCTTCGCGTTTGTCTTCGCCGCTTTAGCGATAAAAATCGCCTTGACTGATAAGTAGGAGAACCTATGCTCGCTAAGAGAATTATTCCTTGCTTGGACGTGGATGACGGGCGGGTTGTCAAAGGCATCAAATTCGTAGGCATTAAAGACGCTGGGGACCCGGTTGAATTGGCGCGGCGCTATAACGACCAGGGCGCGGACGAGCTCACTTTTCTGGATATCGGCGCTTCGTACAAAAGCCGCGCGACGCTTATGGATGTGGTTCGGCGCGTGGCCAAGGAAGTATTTATTCCGCTCTGCGTCGGCGGCGGTATCCGGACCGTGGAAGACATGCGTGAGGCGATGAACTCCGGCGCCGACAAGGTGTCGGTCTGCACTGCCGCGCTGCGCAGGCCGGAGCTTCTCACTGAAATGTCGAAGGCTTACGGAAGCCAGTGCGTGGTGCTTTCCATCGACGCGAAACGGGTGGGAGAACGGGCCGACGGGGCACCTATCTGGCACGCGTTCGCAAAAGGCGGCCGCGAGGATACG
>JBAYHM010000384.1:0-4032 GCA_041666155.1 Treponemataceae bacterium | reverse complement strand
GGCCGAAAACTGGAACAGCTCCCAACCTTTCCGCTAAAGACGCGGTGCTGCCTCATATAGCGCAACAAAGTATTTATTTTGATCTTAACGGCAAATGGATGGGGAAAAGATGATTTGGCTCATCGGCAATAAGGGCATGCTGGGAACGGAATTGGCGGAAGCTCTTGAACGAGCCGCCTTGCCCCTTGCGGGCACCGACCGAGAGGTCAGCATACTTGATGAAGAGGCGATTGCCGGCTTTGCCAAAGACAAAAAAATAGATTGGATTATCAACTGCGCCGCGTATACCGCTGTAGATAAAGCGGAAGACGAAAGTGATCTGTGCCATTCTCTCAATGTAGACGGTCCGGGCAATATCGCCCGCCTTGCGAACAAAATAGGCGCCTCATTTTTACATATTTCAACCGATTACGTATTCGACGGCAACGGAACTCGACCGTACAGAGAAGATGATCCGACGGGGCCGACCGGCGTGTATGGACGCACCAAAGCAGATGGTGAACAAGCGGCGCTCGCCGCCTGTCCGCGCACAGTGATCGTGCGTACCGCATGGCTTTACGGTAAACACGGTCCGAACTTTGTGTATACGATGCTCCGCCTTATGAAAGAGCGCGATGCGATCGGCGTGGTGGCTGACCAGAAGGGAAGCCCTACCTGGGCTAGGGATTTGTCCGAGGCGATCGTATCCATAGTGAAGTCGACTAAGCCGGCGTATGGGGTCTTTCATTTTACGAATGAAGGGGAGACGGTCTGGTATGAGTTTGCGCGGGAAATACTGAAGCTTGGGAAAGAATGCGGGCTGCTGGACAAAGAGTGTGTAATTAACGCGCTGACGACGGAACAGTACCCGACCAAGACGAGGCGACCGCCCTACTCCGTGCTTTCGAAAGAAAAGATTAAAAGGGTTTATGGGATTGTTGTACCTGAGTGGAAGGATAGTTTGGAAAAGTTTATTAAAGAGCTGAAAGAGTAAGAAACCACGAAGGCACGAAAGCACGAAAAGAGAGAGGAAGAAAAAAGTTTGAATTTGTGAGCTGTTGTGAAGGAATATCTTTATGCTATCTGAAAAATTTTTTCTTTGTATTTTTCGTGCCTTCGTGTTTTCGTGGTTAGATTAATTCTATTTGAAAGCGGTCCCTAATAAAGGAAACCAAAAAGCCAGAGCGGAATCTTTTGGTCGTAGCCGTATTCAAGATTGTCTGCCGCGATATACGCATCGTCGATTTTTTGTATTTGCTTGCGCGTTTTGTTTTTGCCGCCAACTTCGATGGTATAGTGTTCATCAACAAAAAAATCCCCGGAATCGGAAAAGGTTAACTTATGTGAATACGAAAGCTGGTTAGCCAGGAACGTTTCACGGACGTTCCCGGTATCCGCGTTAGAACCCCGAAAGAGATACATGAGATTGGTATTCTCAAGGAACAGTTTATCCGGCTTTTGCAGGGCACCGATTCCGTGAGATTCTTTATAAAGCAGCTGTATCAATTTCGCTTCCGAGAAATATTGCAGATAGGACAGTAACGTTTGTCGGTTTATACCGATCCGGTCACTAAGCTTTGATATATTGGGAATGAAGGGCGCCGATTCGGAAATAATGCTTAAGAGTCTTTTCAGCTTTGGTATATAAGCGGTTTCAACTCGACGGAGCATCGGTAGTTCAAGTTCAAGGATCATGTTTACCGTTTCTTCAAGACGCATAGAATATACGTCAAGACCCTCAAGAAAGTAGGGATAATAGCCGGTTTGTAAGTATGTGGAGAAAAACTGGAACGGCTTAATTTTTGTCACGATATCTCGGGCAATTGATTCATGGTTTTCCAGAATTTCCCGCAACGTATAGGACCGAAAAGCGCTACCAGTTTCTATACTTAGGTACTCCCGGAACGATAGTCCTTGCATTTCATACACTACCGCCCTCCGACTCAGATCGGCGCGGGCATTCAAGATTTCAAGCAATGAGGATCCGGTAAAAACCACATACAGCTCAGGATAGTTGTCATATAGGTTTTTTATTGTTTGAGACCACTGCGGGTACTTGTGGACTTCATCTAGAAAAAGATGTGTTCCGCCCCTTTTGACAAAGGCATCGGCCGCCTCAAGAAGGCTGTGTTCTGAAAACCAGAGATTATCCAAGCTGACGTATAGCGCTTTATTCAAATCAGCGCTAAAAGCGCTTTTAATATGCTGTAGCAGTAGCGTAGTTTTTCCAACCCCGCGGGCGCCCTTTATTCCAATAAGCCGGGAATCCCACTGTACGGACTTAGTAAGGCTACGGCTGAAATCATCACGCGTAAGCGCAGTTTTTCGTCTGAATTGCTCAATAATCTGTTCCATACGTTCAATATAGCCAAGATTTTGTATTATTGTATAGTCTGGCAACCAAAATATATTACATATTGGTTAGTCAGGTAACTATTTGTTGGATTTCTTCTTTCTCGGTGTGAAAAAAAACCAGTTGAGGTATGTAATGCGGTCATTCAATACATTGTTGGTTACCGGCGGGGCGGGATTCATCGGGTGCAACTTCATTCGCTACTTGCTGACCAACTCGGATTTCAAGGGCAAGATCGTCAATTTGGATGCGCTCACGTACGCTGGCAATCCGGATAGTCTTGCCGATCTGGCAGCTCCCGGTTCCGCCGTCGCGTCACGTTATGTGTTTGAGCGGGCGGATATTTGCGACCGCGCGGCGGTAGAGGCGATTTTCGCCAAATATAAGCCTGACGCGGTTGTACACTTTGCGGCTGAGAGCCATGTTGATAGATCAATCCACGGGCCGGAAGCCTTCGTGAAGACTAATATAATGGGGACGTTCACGCTCCTTGACGTGGCGCGCAACGCCTGGAAAGGTCGCGATGACGTCTTGTTTCATCACGTCTCAACCGATGAGGTTTTCGGATCTCTCGGGGATACCGGCTTTTTCACCGAGACTACTCCTTACGACCCGAGATCCCCTTACTCCGCGAGTAAGGCCGGATCTGATCATCTGGTGATGGCGTACTACCACACCTACGGACTTCCGGTAACGCTCACCAATTGTTCAAACAACTACGGGCCCTATCAGTTTCCGGAGAAATTGGTCCCGGTCATGATCCTCAATATGCTGGAAGGAAAGCCCCTCCCCGTCTACGGCGACGGAAAAAATATCCGGGATTGGTTGTATGTTGAAGATCACAATTCGGCGGTCTGGACGGTGATGGCGAAAGGACGGCTCGGAGAAACCTACAACATCGGCGGGGAAAACGAGTGGGAGAATATACGCCTACTCAAAGAGCTGATTACGGTTGTCGCGCGCCGTACCGGGAAAACCCCGGCCGATTATGAAAAATTGATTACCTACGTCAAAGACCGGCCTGGTCATGATCGGCGTTACGCGATCGATTGTTCAAAGTTGAAGAATGAGCTTGGGTGGAAACAGGCGTGTACTTTCAACGAAGGTTTGGACCGGACTGTTGCCTGGTATCTGGACAATCCGAAATGGATAGAACGAGTAAGATCGGGCGCGTACCGGGAATGGATTGAAAAGAATTACGGGACGAGGTGATGAAAAGAACGCAGATCGACGTTGACCGATTGATCGGGGAATTGCGCTTGGATTGTTCTCAATTGGAGGATCAGGCGCGGACTAATGATCGCGCAAATTCTCGTGTTCTCAATGGCGCAACCGATAGTCTGGATTACTCGGCGCTCGGATATACGATACATAACCTCTACGGCATTATGGGAAACGCGTGTTTACGCATCTCCAAGTTCTTTGAGAACGGATTATCAAAAGAGTCTTGGCATAAAGAATTGCTTGATCGAATGCTTGTATCTATTCCTCGACTTCGGCCGGCCTTCCTTTCCCGTGACGCATATCTTTTGATCGATGAATTGCGGGGATTCAGGCATGTATTCCGGAATCTCTACAACCGGGATTTGGATGCGGATCGTGTATCGGCGATTCAAAAAAAGGTTCCGCAAGCGATCGTCGCCTTTGAAAGCGCAGTGACGGTATATATCTCATTTCTGGAAGAGCTGCGGATGGAACTG
>JBAYHM010000383.1:0-4052 GCA_041666155.1 Treponemataceae bacterium | reverse complement strand
GTAATCGGTCATCGAACCGATGATCCGCGCGACATCGCCTGCCGCGCTGCGTTCGACGACGGTATAGAGGCAATCCTGCCGGCTCATAGCGTCGAACATGCGTCTATCCTGTGGAAGTAAACCGATCCCGCAAAGCCCCCATTCGGCGCCGCCCCCGGCCTTGATCAAATCGTCAAGGTACACGGCTTGGTGCGCCCTATGGAAACCGCCCACGCCGATGTGGACGATACTGTGCTTCAAAGCACCGCGGTCATAAGACGGAACCGCGAGGGAAGAGGAGAAAGCGGATAGCGTGGCCTTATTCAACGGTTTGGACATGAGGCTTTCCTCATTCCTATTGGATCGTATAGCCGCCGTCGATGACGAGATTGGACCCCGTGATGAGATCCGTCGCGTCGCTCGCCAAAAACACCGCGCAGGCGGCGACCTCTTCCGGGTATCCGAATCGACCAACCGGAATCTTTTTTTTCATGGCTTCGCCGACTTCTCCGGCCCAAGCTTTCTTTCCGAGTTCGGTAAGTATGACCGTCGGGGAGATCGCGTTGACGCGGATGTTGTATTCAGCCCATTCGGCGGCCATAACCTTGGTCATTCCGATGACGGCGGCCTTGCTCGCGGTATAGGCCACGTGCTTATCCAAAGCGATGAAGCCGGCTTGGCTGGCTATGTTGACGATCCGCCCGGAGCGCTTCTCTATCATCCGTCTCGCGACGATCTGGGACAACTGGAACGGCGCTTTCAAATTCACAGCCATGGTTAGGTCCCAGTCTTTCTCGGATAATTTTTCCGCGTCGTCCAGAAACACGACGCCCGCGTTGTTCACGAGTATGTCGATGCGTCCGAAGGCGCGTACGGTTTGCTCGACAGCGCTTTCAAGTTGATCGAGTTTCGTTAGGTCGGTCTTGATCGCCAAGGCTTTACGGCCCTTGGCTTCTATTTCCTTCGCTACCGATGCGAGCTCATCGCTCATATCCAGCATCGCGACGTCGGCGCCTTTGGCCGCGAAAAGCAACGCGATCGCCTTCCCTATTCCTTTGGCGGCGCCCGTTATCATAGCGGTCTTGCCTTTCAGCGAAAAATCCACGTCGAAACCTTTAAAGTCCACTGAATACTCCTTGTATCGGAATCTCGATGAACGCCCCCCGGCTCCCGCCGATATGGAGACGTTGCCGCGCGATCTTGACGTCGCGCCGCGTCGACCAAACGCCCGGATAATTCGTATGGACGCAGTATTGCGGAAAATCCGAAGAAGCGACGTCCAATCGTAGCCGCGAGCCTTTCCCCATCGTCCAAGTAATCGGCAAGGTCTTCACTTTGATGTCGACGATCTCGTCGGGCGTATACGTTCCCCGTTCGGTCCGCCCATTACGATACGCCAAAGTCGTGATGCCCGACCGGATATTGTAGGCCTCCCCGTTCGGGAAAACTTCACTTATTTTGACGGCGAAGCAGGTATCCTCCGCGTCGGAACTCACGCTCAGGGATACGCCGATCTCACCGCAGATCGGCAAGGCGTCGATAAACGGGTCGGAAATGAACGTGATCACGTCCGCTCTCGCGCCGGGACCAGGCTGCTTTCGGCAGCCGCGTTCCGATTCCGATACCAACAAGGTTTCGCCGCCCACGGATCTCACCGGATCGTCCGGATCGTATCGGTATTCTATAACGGATTCCGGCCCGACGGCAGGAGAATCGCTTAATCGATACGCGCCCGAGTAGGAATCGCCTTGAGGCGACAGGTACCGGATCTTGCGGCCGGCGGTGGGGACGGGCCATCGATCCGACCGTTTCCAAGTGTCTTCGCCGGCGACATAGACCGTCACCCCGGGAGTTCTCCTCTTTCCGCGCCCCGAGAGCGAATCGAACCAATCCAAAATTACGGCATTAATATCGAGCGCCGCCCGCGCGGAAGGATGGACCGCGACGGATGGGACGAAATCATGAGTCCACGAACCGACGATCAGCTCGCTTCGCTTTTTAATTTTCTCGCTCAATTCTTCAAAGGCGAGAAGGGTTCCCTCCAAATGATGATCGAACCAACCGGCAACGACGCAAACCGGAACTCCAACCTTGCCGGGAATCTCCCGCAGCTGTTTCCAAAAACCGGAATGCCAATACGGGGCCGTATAATCGACGTTCGTTATCCAATCCCGATACCAATCCAAACGGACGCCCCAAAGTTTTTCGTCCGCCTCCAGGTGCGGGCGGAACACGCAAGAGCGCAGGTAATCGCGCGCGAAATTGTCCGTAACGGACTTTCCCGCGTTTTGCATCGTCCACCCGGTCAGGATGTCGTGGCGAAACAAACCGTCCCGATAGGCGGAAAGATGCCGATCGATTCCATAATGGCAAAGGAACAGGCCCCGAACCTTGTCGGGCAAGGCATCGGCGACTATCCAGCCGGTCAGGGCCATATACGAGATTCCATGAATGCCGATCCAATCGCACCAAGGCTGTGAAGAAAGCCATTGCAGGCCGTCAATGCCGTCCTTTCGCTCGTTCGCGTTCGGAACCCAATCCCCTTCGGAGCCCCCGGTCCCGCGACAGAATTGAAAGACGTACGCATATCCGCGTTCCACGGCTGATTGGGCCGCCTTTTTCGCGTTTTCTTCCAATTGAGGATACGGGGTGCGCATGAACAAGACGGGCAACGGGGCGTTTCCTTCGGGACGACAAACGATGGTTCGCAGGCGCAAGCCGTCTGAAAGGGGGACCAGATACTCCTCGACACGCATCTCAGGCTCTTTCGATTATCGTCGAGACGCCCATTCCTCCGCCGACGCACAGAGTCGCAAGTCCGAAACGGACTTCCCTCCGAAGCATCTCGTAAAGCAGCGTAACGAGAATCCGCGAACCGGAAGCGCCGACGGGGTGACCCAAGGCTATAGCGCCGCCGTTCACGTTAACCCGTGCGGGATCCCAACCCAATTCCTTCCCGACCGCGAGCGACTGGGCCGCGAACGCTTCGTTCGCTTCAATCAGACCGATATCCTTCAAATCGATTCTGCTCCGGGAAAGAACCTTTCTGGTAGAGAACACCGGACCGATGCCCATAAACCGCGGATCGACCCCAGCGGAGGCTCCGACGACGAATTTCGCCAGAATCGGAATCCCGCGTTCTTTGGCCGCTTTTTTTTCCATAAGGATCAGGACGGCAGCCCCGTCGTTGATTCCCGACGAATTGCCGGCGGTCACCGTTCCATTTTCCTTGAAAGCCGGTTTCAGGGACGACAACGAAGCGGCGGTGATGCCCGCGCGCGGATATTCGTCAACGATGAATTTACGGGTTTCCTTCTTACCAAGGACGACCTCTACCGGCGTGATTTCTTTTTGGAAGACTCCGTTTTTGAGTGCCGTTTCGGCCTTTTCCTGGCTTGCCGCGGCGAATTCGTCCTGCTCGCCGCGGCTGATTCCGTACCGTTCCGCAAGGTTCTCCGCGGTGACTCCCATGTGTAAACCGTCGAAAGCGTCCGTCAAAGCTTCGCTGAGCATCGAATCGACAAGTTTGCCGTGCCCCATCCGGTATCCCCAGCGGGCGGAGTCAAGGAGGAAGGGAGCATCGCTCATGTTCTCCATTCCCCCCGCGACGACCGCGTCCACCTCTCCGGCGATTATCTTGGCCGCTCCGGTGTTCACGGCCTCAAGCCCCGAACCGCAGATCCTGTTGATCGTCATTGCCGCGACCGAATGAGGAAGACCGGCGTTGACGGCCGCCTGCCGTGCCGGACCCTGGCCCTGCCCCGACTGGAGAACGTTCCCCATTATGACTTCATCAACGATATTCGGATCGAGCCCCGCGCGCGAAAGCGCTTCGGCTATAGCGATGGAACCGAGTTTCCAGGCGGGGATTCCCATCAACGAACCGCCGAATTTTCCTATCGCGGTTCGCGCGGCGGCGACAATAACAACCTCTCGCATTTTTAAGCCCCCGATTTTTTATTCGTTAAGCAGTTTCGTCATCGATCCCGCCATGCTGTCCAGCAGCAGGAAGCAGGAAGTAGCTCCCGCGTCCAGGGCTCCTCGGGAGCGTTCGCCCAAGCGGCTTGCCCGGC
>JBAYHM010000382.1:0-4063 GCA_041666155.1 Treponemataceae bacterium | reverse complement strand
TACCTTCCCCTTTCTTGGATTTCACCGCGATATCCCAGCCATGAGAATCAACGACGCCTTTCACGACCGAAAGGCCAAGCCCCATTCCCGGCTCGCGGCGGGAGGATGTACCGCGGAAGAACGGGTCAAAAATCCGCGGGAGGTCAAGCTCATCGATCCCAGGACCGTCGTCCGATATTTCGATGAGGACAAGTCGGCCTTCGCTATTTGAGTCCACGTGCGCGAAAAGTCTAACCGTTCCGCCCTTTTCAGTGTAACGGAGGGAATTGTTAATCAGGTTTTCCAGAGCGCGCATCGCAAGTCGTTCATCCATGGGAACGGAAATGTACGCGGGTATGTCAACGTTAACCTCAGGGCGACGGTCCAGGAGTTCGGCGTCATCCGCGAAGCGTTTTCCGTAGTTAGTCAGGAAAGGTCCCAACGCTACGCGGTCCAGATGCCGACGCCATTCGCCCGTATCAACTTTCACGAACTCGATCAGATCATCGATCATCCCTTCCAGCTGATCGACCTTGGAACCGATGATCGCCACCGACTTCTCGCGAGATTCCGCGTCATCGGCCATGCCGTCGCCGATCGCTTCCGCATAGCCTTTGATGAGAGCAAGCGGCGTCTTCAGGTCGTGGGTCACGCCCATGATGAAACGCGCGCGACGGCTCTGATCGTCCTTGAGCGCCAAGCGCATCCGATTGAGCGAATCAGTGAGCGAAGTGATTTCGTTGCTGCCGTGCGCCTCGACGGCAAGGTCCAGTTCGCCCGCGGCGATGCGGCGCGTGGCCGCGTCCAGCTTTGTCACGGACTGTGTGATCGAGCGTGCGATGAATACCGACATCGCCGCCGAAAAAAAGAACACGACGCCGAAGAGCGCGACGAGGTACCCGAAAAGCTTGGCGAACGGATTCGGGGGACCGTAAACCTCCCTTTCAAAGCGCATGAGAACCAAAGATTTTTCATCGCTCTGCCGGATCAAAGAATCGAACACATACGAATATCGATCGCTCGTCTTTCGCACTATGTCCATCAACGCCGCGTCCGATAATTCGCTGCCGGAGGGAAAATCGGTCGTCGTCGAGTAGACGACGCGGCGATCGCCCCTGAGGACCGTAAAGTTCATATTCGGCTTGCGATGCTCGATGAACACCGCCAATCCCTCCCATTCCTCGCGCCGCAGGTTTCCGCCGAAAAGCTTCGACATATCTTCGTAGGCGGGTACCGGATACATGTTCCGTTCCCGCACCTTTTCTATTCCGTAGAAAATCCCTATTGCCAGAAGAGGCACAACTACGATACCCGCCGTGAGGATGTAGAATTGCGTCCTTATTTTCATAAGACGTCCTCTGTCGCCGAACTATTGAGACGGTAGCCCATCCCGTGGACCGTTTCGATGAACTGGGGCGCCCCCGGATCAAGCTCGATCTTTTTACGCAAACGCTGAATATAGACGGCCACGGCGGTAAGGTCGCCGAAGGCATTTTTCCATACCGCGGCGTACACCGCGTCGGGCGTCTGAGGTTTCCCAATATGCTCGGCAAGGAACGCGAGCACTCCGAACTCTTTTGCGGAGAGTTGTATGCGCTCGGCCGCCCGTTTAAGAATGCATGAATCGAGGTCGAGCGCGTAAGAACCAAAGCTGATGATCCGATCGGTCTCCCGGCCGCCTTCTTCCTGGGCGCGACGCAGCATGGCGCGCACCCGCGCGACAAGTACGCGCGGGGAAAACGGTTTGGTAACAAAGCCGTCGGCGCCTGAGCCGAGTCCCGCGATTATGTCTTCATCCGCGTCGCGCGCGGAAACTATCAACACCGGAGCGGTCCCTGTTTTCCGGTATCGATTGAGAAATTCAAAGCCGTCCATACCCGGCAGGTTGATATCGAGAATAATAAGATCCGGCTGCCAGCGGGAAAGCTCCGCTAAAGCATCCTCGGCGCTTTCAACCGCGCGGACCTCAAGCCCTTCCTTGGCTAAATACAGCGAGACGAGATCAGCCAATTCCTTGACGTCCTCGACAATCAACACTTTCGCTTTCATGTTCGCGTTGCCTCTCGAGTTCGGAGTATAGGCGCGAAAAAGGCCGGACACAACCGCGTGAGGGCCCTCATGACCGGAATATAACAAAAAATTATACAACCTTCATTCGTCGTTTATGGAGCGCGATCCGCATTCGGCGTACCTTTCACGCATATCGGAGGTTTCATGAACAGAAAACAATTCGCGCTCGTTCTTACGCTTGTCGCGGGAAGCATCGGACAAGTATTCGCGCAAACCGCGCTGACGATAGACCAAGCAGTTGACGCCGCTATCAGGAACAACCTGAGCCTGCAGCGCACGAAGGCGACCACGGCGGCTAAAAAGAGGGCGTCGGATCTTTCGTGGAATTCCCTGATCCCATCGGTCAACGCGAAAAGCGCCGTATCGAAAGCGAACGCGGGAAGCGGCGCCGCGACGGACTGGACGCCGACGGAATCGATCAGCGCGTCGGTAAGTTTGTCGCCCTCGATCGTTTCCTCCATGCGGCAGGCGAAAACCGAATACGAATCGGGCCTGCTTGATTATGATGCGGCGAAAAAGAGCCTGGACCTTTCAACTCGGAAAACGTTCAACCACCTTCTTCTCTATAAGGCCCAGATAGAAGTGTACGAACGAAAGATAGAGACGGCGAAATCCCAATACGACGAAACCGCGGCGAAGGCCCGGGTCGGACAGGCGTCCCAGGTTGAGGTTCTGAGCGCGCAGGTCGCCTGGGAAAAATTGAAGCCCACGTTGAAAAGCGCGTTCGTCTCCTATGAGAACTCCTTGGACGACTTCAAACTGATGATCGGCCTACCGGTTGAAAACGCGGTCGTCCTGGACGGCAAGCTTGAGGCAAACGCGAAAATCAACGCCGTTTCCAACCTTGAGCGCGTCGGAGAGCCGGAAACGGTGACGACGCTCAAAAAGTCGTTGGAGCTGAGGAAAATCGGGAAAAAAGTATACGCCGACCAAACGCTGATGCCGTCCCTGAACCTTTCGTTCTCAAGCGCGCCTACCTACAGCTATGAGACCTGGACCGACGCCGGCAGTTTCTCCGCGAGCGTCGGACTCAACCTGGACGGCTTTCTCCCCTGGTCCTCCGCCCAGGAAACGCTTTCCCAATACGACGACTCCATCGAGTCCCTCTCAAGTCAAATAACCGAAGCGCGGCTGACCGCGGACGCGACCGTGCGGCAGCTACGGCGGTCAATAGAAAAATCCTTCAATTCCATCGATGCGCTGGTCCTCAACGTACAGCTGGCGGAGAAAAGCTACGCCATGTACGAGGAGTCGTACAAAAAAGGCACCAGCGATCTGCAGAGCCTCAAGGACTCAGGAGATACGCTGGTTGAGGCGCGCGTAAGCGTCCTTGAAGAGAGATATACCTTGCTGAACGCGATTCTTGACCTGGAAAACGCGTTGAACCTTCCGTTCGCAACTATAGGGAGAAAATAACATGAACAGGAAACTGATCCTCGGCGCGTGCGCCGTAGCCCTCGCGGCCGTTTTCATCGTGGGCCCAACCGTACTGGCCGATCTACAGGGAAAATCGACGACAAGTTCGAACGCCGCCGACGCAAAAAAAACGGTTTCGACCTCGGACACCGTCTACTCGGTCCGTGTCGAAAAAGTCGTCAAAAAAAACCTGCGATCGTATATCGATGTTAACGGAGACATCGTCGCGCAGATAAGCGTCGCCGTCGTCCCCGACGCGGCCGGAAAACTGGTGACCCTAAAAGTGGAAGTCGGTTCCGTCGTCAAGAAAGGTCAACTGATCGCGGAAGTGGATCCGTCAAAACCGGGGATCGCGTATTCGCTGAGCCCCATCTACGCTCCTATTTCCGGGACGGTGAGTTCAGCCCCCCTAAGCGTCGGCGCCACCGTCTCCACTTCTACAACCGTCGCGGTGGTCGGCGTTATGGACAAGCTTGAAGTGGAAGCGAAAATCCCCGAGCGCGATGTCGGCCAACTGAGAAACGGACTTGAGGCGCAGCTCTCCCTGGAAGCGTTCCCCGGTGAGAAATTCGCGGCCGTCGTCGATCGCATGTCGCCT
>JBAYHM010000381.1:0-4139 GCA_041666155.1 Treponemataceae bacterium | reverse complement strand
GACCAAGGGAATTTATGTGAATGGCGGGGTTCCCGATCTATTGTACGGAACCCCGGGGGCCGCGGACGGGATCATGATCGCCGATCTGAGTGATCCCAATACTTTCAAGTTCAACGAAGGGACCAGCATGAACGCGGCTTTATTGAGTACGGCGCACGGAGCCGGCGATGAAGTGTTCGATATCGCTGTATACGGTATTTACGCGTACCTCGCCGCGGGGGCCGACGGTGTTGAAGTATTCAATGTGAGCGATTATCTCCATCCGACCTACGTAGGCGATTTTTTCGGCGGAACAAATGCGGCAACCTTGGATGCCGCACGCGAGAACGATGCGAGCACAGGGTCTTTCAGTGCTCGGACCGTCGAATGCGCCGGCGGGCAAGTTATGGCGGGAAGCATTTACAATAATGTGAGCAACTATCTGGAAATTGTTGAGCTGAACGTTGCGACGCCTTCCGTTCCCTCGCTGGTTCGCCAAATAGATTTAGGTATGGGCGCGTCCACTCCCTCGGGGATAGGTTTCTCCGGCCAACTGATGTTCTCCGCCGACGGCACGAGCGGGCTGCACTGGTATACGCTCGCCGCGTCCGCTCCTTTCCTGCCCGCCGTGACCTGGACCGGCGCCTGGGACGGCAGCGCGAGTCCGGACGCCACCTGTAGCGCGTTCGGAACCGGTCACGCGTATTTCGGTTTTTCAACGACCACCCCGCATGTACGAATCGTCGACACTTCGGTTCCAACCGCGCCGGTGGCGCTCGGCGAGAGAAGTTTTATAAGTGACGGCGATATAAAAGTAAACGGAATGGTTGTCTCGGGTAATTCACTGATGTTGGCCCAAAACAAAACATTCGTCGTCGCCGATCTGACTAATATCCGCAATCCCGGTTATATCGGGCGCGCCACTTCCACCACCAAACTGATGGCCGTCAGAGCGTACGGAGACCGCATCTTTGTCGGCTACGAGCAAACGTCTTTGGGCGAATACGCCGCATCGGAAAGCGGTGTGCCGAACAAAACGTGGTCCGCTTCGTGCGGCGGTCTGGTAAACGATATCCTCTACGCGAACGGCGTCGCGTACGTCGCAATGCAAAATAATTATCTAAAAGCCTACGATGTCGGTTCCGGCACCGGGGCGACGCTGTTGGACGAGATCGCTCTTGACGGCCCCGGCAATGGACTCGCGATTTGGGGCGACTATCTATTAGTCGCGGCCGGGACCGCCGGGCTTTATATCATCGACGCTTCCGATCCGACGAACCTGCAGACGGTTGATATCGTCGATACGAGCGGAACCGCCACGCGCGTCGTCACTTCAGGCGGTTACGCTTATGTCGCGGACGGAGACGCCGGCTTGGCGGTTATCGATCTGTCGACCCCCAGCGCCGCGCGCGTGGTCGGGACCAGGGACACGACCGGCAGCCTCAAAGATTTAGCGCTTCTCGGCCGTTATGCCGTCGGAGCCGACGGGACCAACGGCATAACCCTTTTCGATCTCAATGATCCCACGTATCCGATCGATACAACTTTCGGCGGAGGTGAAACGACGGCGGCGGGCGGGAATATCGTCGCGGTGGACGCGCGCGGAACGATCGCGGTCGCCGCCGATCTGGACGGGAATATCTGGCTCGCTGACGTCACCGCAGGTACCGACCCGGTCATATTCGGTATCAAGGACCTCAACGTTATCCACGGTTCCTCCGTCACCGTCAACGACCTGACGATTTCCGGCGATAAAGTATACGTGAATACCATCCAGGGAATGTTCGTGCTGAGCTTGGACGTGTTCTGAGGAAGCAGCGGCTTTGCACGCTAGATAATTGAATAAAACTCAGTTTTCATGAATTCAATGGTCCGAGTACGAGATAAAAAGCGTCGTATCCGAATACCTCAATCGCAAGGTTGACGAGCAGCGGAAAAGGAAGCCGCCGAACGCTTCAAAAGTCTGGAAGCCGCGTCCTCCGCGTCCCGAAACCATCTCAGCCCAAGGCCGCCTTGAGTCCTTCCTTCAGGCTCAGCGGCTTCCGTCCCAACAGCATTTCTAGATCGCGGCTTTCATTATCCAGGGTTCCGGCGGCGATTGCCGCGTCGAGCGCCGTGACGAAGCCGGCGATTTCAGGCGGCAAGCCCGCCCCCGCCAAATCCGCCTGTCGCTGTTCGGCGCTGACGGCTTTGTACGAAACGGTTCTGCCTAAAATCTCCGACGCCGTTTTCGCCAACGTCGCGTAATTCCAGCCTTCTCCGCTGAGTTCGTAGGTTTTTCCGGCATGGCCTTCTCCGGCGAGCACTCGAACCGCGGCTTCAGCGTAATCGCTCCGCGAGGCCGAGTGGACTACGCCGTTCCCCGCCGCCGCCTCTATGACGCCGGTTGTTCCCGCCCGCTTTACGTCGTCGAGGTAGTTCTCCGTGTACCAATTATTGCGCAGCACCGCGTACGGGATACCGGAAGCCGCGAGCGCTTCCTCGGTGGCTTTGTGTTCCGGGGCGAGCGGGTTCTTCGATTCGGCGGCCCGGGTTAGGCTCGTGTAGACGATGAATTTCACTCCGGTCTTCTTCGCCGCCGCGATGACGTTGCGGTGCTGTTCGGATCGTTTGCCGACTTCGCTTCCCGAAACCAACAGGAGGCGATCGACGCCGGCGAGAGCGCTCTCCAGGGTTTCAGGCCGACCGTAGTCCGCTATCCGAACGCTGACGCCCTTTGCGAACAAAGAAGCGGTTTTCGCTTCGTTCCTTGCGATCGCCACGATGTCCTTTGCTTGTACGCCGAGGCCGAGAAGGCCGCGAAGCGCCAGAGATCCAAAATTTCCTGTTGAGCCGGTAATCGCATATGTCATTGTATGCTCCTTAGAAGTGAATATATCACTTACTATTAGTAAGTGCAAACAAAAAGTAAGTGACTTTTTGTTTTTTTTCCGGTATCATCAACAATATGGAGAGCTTTGAGGCGATTCGACCCTTTGACGTTTTCTCCTCGCGCTGCCCGTCCCGGGAAGCTTTTGAACGCATATTCAGCCGGTGGGGTCTTCTCGTTCTTGCCCGGCTTTCCGTCGGTGAGCTGCGTTTCGGCGAGCTGCACCGGGCGATCGATGGGATAAGCGAACGGATGCTGTCGCAGACGTTGCGGACTTTGGAGGATGAAGGCCTAGTGGAACGGCGCGAATGGGACGAAAAACCGCCCCGCGTCGATTATCGTCTCAGCGAGGCGGGCGAACGTATTTCGCGAAGTATAGCGGTGGTTATACAGGACCTGTACGCGGAGATGGAAAGAATGCGGCGCGGGTAGCTGCCGACAAGGTATTGCTTAGTCGACCTACCTGTGCTCGAAAAGAGTGAAGAGGTCATTGATACATATAAATAATATCGATATATACACGTGGATCGATATTGGATATAAAGGGGAATAACCCATCCTTGGAGATCCGATCGAATGAAATATCGAACCGCCTGGATGAGCGCTATTCTTTTTGCGCTCGTTTTGCCCGTAATCGCTCAAACCGCAACCGAAAATTATCTAAAGGCGATGGATAGCTACCAAGCCCAAAAATTCGATGAAAGTCGGTCGTTGTTGCTGACTGCCGAACAACAACTCGGCGGCCCCAAATTGAAGACAACGTCGATGCTCATCCTCTCGACTTTTAAATCGAACAGTTTCGATTCGAAAGAACTTATGGATCGCATAGCGGTATACGGCACGCTTTCAAAGGAAGAGGACGAGATGACGTCGGAAATCCGCGGGATTGAATCGACGGTCAAATCCTGGCGAGATCAGCTGGAAGCGAAAAAAGCCGCAATCATCAAGAATAGGGACCTGGCCGCCGCTAAGACGGAAGCCGGTACCAGTTACAAGATGTCCGACTACAACGTCGTATTCCGCAGCCTCTACCAGGAGCTTTCCGCGGTGAAGGCGAGTTTGGGAAGTTCGAAGTTGAGCGATTTCGATCGTCTTGTCGTGCTTGAGACAAAGAAGGTCGTCGCCTCCAGCCGGTTCGGTCTTGAAGAAGACGCGCGTAAGAAATTAGCCGAACTTGACTACTCGTTCGGCAAGAAAGTTGCCGAGGCCGGATATCCTGATTCGGGAGTATCCCTATACCGTTCGCTATTCGGTTCGGGAATGAATGGGGACGCTCTGGACAAAGGCCGCG
>JBAYHM010000380.1:0-4167 GCA_041666155.1 Treponemataceae bacterium | reverse complement strand
CCCAACGTCCTGGTGGGACCGGGTGAACCGGTGGTGATCCCAGCTTTCCTCACCTTATATCGTTTCGCCGAACCCCGGGTAGACCACGAGGCCGAACTGGCAGTCATAATTGGCCGCGGATGCAAGAATGTTCCCGAGTCTTCCGCCCTCGATTACGTGTTGGGATACACCTGTTTCAACGACGTCAGTCAGCGGAATATCCAAAAGTCGGACACTTCCGGCTGGTTCCGTGGGAAATCCCTGGATACTTTCGGTCCCGTCGGCCCAGTTGTCGTTCCCGCCGCATCCATCCCCGATCCTCAAACTTTGACGGTCGTTTGCCGGGTGAACGGAGCCGTCAAACAACGCGGCTCAACCGCCGATATGTTGTTTTCCGTCGCGACCCTCATCGAATTCATCTCCAAGAATATGACCTTGGAAGCGGGCGACCTGATCGCCACCGGCACGCCCAGCGGCGTCAGTCCCATAGTCCACGGCGATATTGTCGAGGTTGAAATTTCGAGCATCGGCGTATTGCGCAATCCCGTGGTCGAAGAGGGAAAGTGATGACTCTTTCCTCGTTCGGCGACAAGTTTACGCGAAAAACCGGCATACTTGAACTGATGGAGGATTTGGCCGAGGCCGCCGACTTCACCGCGTCTAAGAGCGATGCCGAAAAGCGCGCCGCTCCCTTATGCATGCTCGGCGGCGGCAACCCCGCGCGTATTCCCGCGGTGGAAGCCGTCTGGCGCGAGCGTATGGGCGCTCTTCTTTCCGACGAGGAAGGGTTCGGGCGTCTCATCGGCGCGTACGATTCCGCCGACGGCATGACCGCTTTCAGGACATCGCTTTCGGCGCTGTTCAAGAGAGAATACGGCTGGAACGTGGGACCGGAAAATGTCTGCGTTACCAACGGCAGTCAGATTGCCGTGTGGTACCTTCTCAATCTGTTGTCGGGGCCGGACGCGCAGGGCCGACGTCGGCGCGTGCTGTTTCCCCTGATGCCCGAATACGTCGGTTACGCGGACCAGGGCGTCCACGAGGACGTCTTCGTTTCCTGCAAACCTCGCATCGAACTTCATGGTGACGATCGCTTTAAATATTACGCGGATATGGACGCGGTGGAATTCTTGTTGCGGGGTAGCGAACCCATCGGCGGTATCCTGGTCTCTCGGCCGACTAATCCTTCGGGGAACGTGCTCACCGACCAGGAGATTATCCACCTTGCCGCGCTGGCGAAGCGTTACGACGTGCCGCTCATCGTTGATAACGCGTATGGTCTGCCGTTCCCCGGCATCGTATTCACGGAGGCCAAGCCCTACTGGGATGAATCGGTAGTGTTGTCAATGAGCCTGTCCAAAATCGGACTTCCTTCCGCTCGTACGGGCATTATCGTCGCGCGCAAGGAAATCATCGCCGCCCTGTCTTCCACCAACGCGATCGCGAGCCTGGCGACCGGGACCATAGGGCAGGCTATAGCCGAACCCCTCATTGCTTCGGGTGATATTTTGCGACTGAGCCGCGACGTCGTCAGGCCGTATTACGTCCAGAAACGCGCGCGAGCCTTTGAGCTTATGAAAACACTGTTCGCGGGTATGCCTATCCGCGTTCACGAGAGCGAAGGGGCCATATTTATGTGGCTCTGGTTCGATGGACTTCCCATTACCTCCCGCGAGCTATATAAACGCCTCAAGGCTCGTTCGGTGATGGTCCTTTCAGGCGACTATTTTTCGTTCGGCCGTTTTGCCGACGGTTCCCCGTGCTCGGAATGGGATCATCCCCGCCGATGTATCCGCATCAACTATTCTTCGAGTGACGACCAGGTAGAGCGTGGCCTTTCCATCATCGCAGAAGAAGCGCGTAAAGCATATTCCGCAGGAGTGTAGACAATCGTGAATCCCGCATCATCTCTGGAAGCACATTTCGCTCCCTTCCGTTCTCAGATCATCGGTATCGACGCGACCTTGGACGGTCCCTGCGGCCGAGTACCGCTTGTGTACGCCGATTGGATCGCCTCGGGTCGTCTGTACGACCCTATCGAGCAGCGCTTGCGGGACCTCGTGTACCCGTATGTCGCCAACACGCACTCGGAGTCGAGCGCGGTCGGGGCGGGAATGACCGCCGCCTATCACCGCGCCCACGCGATCATAAAAGAACGGGTCGGCGCTTCTCCTTCCGACGTGGTAATCACGACCGGCTCCGGTATGACCGGTGTCGTCAATAAACTCCAGCGCATTCTCGGGTTACGCATACCCGAACGCGCCAAGGGACTATGTGGCAAGAATACCTGCGAAATGCCGGAAGATGAGCGGCCGGTGGTGTTCATCACGCACATGGAGCACCATTCCAATCACACCAGCTGGCTTGAATCCGTCGCCGATGTGGTTGTCCTTGAGCCCAACGCCGAGCTTCGCGTAGATCCCGAGGAATTGCGGCGTCAATTGCGCCTCTACGCGCGGCGGCCGTTGAAGATCGGCGCTTTTTCCGCAGGTTCCAACGTCACCGGCGTCAGGCCTCCATACCGGGAGCTCGCACGGATCATGCACGATGCCGGAGGCCTTGCGTTTGCGGATTTCGCGGCATCGGCGCCTTACGATCCGATCGTCATGCGGCCCGAAGGAGATCCCCAAGGTTCACTTGACGCCATTTACTTCAGCCCTCATAAATTTCTGGGCGGTCCCGGCAGCCCAGGTGTGCTCGTTTTTGATCCCCGCCTTTACTCGAACACTATTCCCGACGATCCGGGCGGCGGTACCGTGGCTTGGACGAACCGTTGGGGCGAGCACCGCTTCGTATCCGACATTGAAACGCGCGAAGACGGGGGAACTCCGGCTTTCCTCGGCGCAATGCGCGCGGCGCTTGCGCTCGAACTCAAAGAGCTGATGAACCCGGAAAAAATGCGCGCTAGGGAAGGACAACTCCTTGATCGCGCCTTCGTCGGGTTATCCACCGTCACCGGCCTGCGCATTCTCGCTCAAGATGAAAAGGAACGGCTGGGAGTTGTATCTTTCTACATTGAGAACTTGCATTACAATTTGGTCGTCTCGTTATTGTCGGATCGCTACGGCATTCAGGTTCGCGGCGGCTGTTCCTGCGCGGGCACTTATGGGCACTATCTGCTGCACGTCGATCGCGCCCATTCGCGCGAGATAACCTGCCGTATCGATTCGGGAGACCTAACGGACAAGCCCGGTTGGGTCCGTTTATCCCTGCACCCGACCATGACCGATGCGGAATTGGAGTATGTGATCAAGGCTTTGTCCGAGGTCGCTAAGAACGGGGAGAAATGGGCGGAAGAGTATAAGTTCGATAGGTCTGCGGGAGAATTCCGCAGACTGGACGAACGCTCATTCCGTCCCGTCGATCCTGACGCTCTCTTCGCGAGGAGCGGGTTGGCGGCAAAGGCTTAGCCGGCGATGGCCTGTTTCGCGGCGTTGGTATCGACGGCGATGTTTTGGAGAAGGATATAGAAAAGATCCAGAAGCCGCTGTGCCTCTTCTAATCCTTTCACGGTTTTCGGGTGGTGCACATTTATCAATCCCGCGTTTGAAACGAGCTCCGGCGAACGTGATTTGATATCGTTCATCAGCGCTTGGACTCGTTGCAGGAGTCCGGACGCGTGGGAAAAAGTTTCCTGCACTATCACGTCTGCTTTTGAATTCAAATCCGCTATTTCACGGTTGGCCTTGTTGATTTCCGCTCTGTCGGTCATCCGCGGATCCAAAGCTCCTAGAAGGGTCACGCGGCCGACGGAGATCGTAAAAGCTTCGAAGGTCGTGATCGATTCGGCCACTCCCCCAAGCGAATCAGCTTCGTCGGAAAGGGCGGTTCTGAACTCGATATCGCGGAAATCGAGTTCGACTATGGCTTTCGTGAGGGCCGGACGAAGGGAAGGAAGATAGAAAGCGGCCAGGAAGCTCTTGATGACCGACATCGGCCTAATTGATTCGAACGCGCTTAGGTTCGCCTTTATCAGCAGACTTGAGAATTCCGGGGAATAACCTTCCAAGGGAAGGAGCGGCGCGTCTCCGAATACCGCGCTTCGCATCCCCTCCAATCGATCTTCGGCGATTCGGTCGGACATGATTCTGCGTTTCGTCGCGTAGTCGGCGATGAGATTTTCCGTCAGGATTTTGCGGAAATCATCTTGGACTTCGTATTCGCGCAATTCGAAGCCGGCGTCCTTGT
>JBAYHM010000379.1:0-4176 GCA_041666155.1 Treponemataceae bacterium | reverse complement strand
CCATCGAGAAAACCGGTATCTGAGTAGTAACCATTTTCGCGAAAGACTGTACGAATCGGGGGATTGCAGGGGTGGTCATCAGCTTGTCGCCGAGAGCCGCGCCGCCGAAGCCCGCGATGGAGATGATGACGAGAGTTGACAGGAAGCCTTCCACAAGCATGGCGCCGTAACCGACGAACATCGCGTCTGATTCTTTGGCAATTTGCTTGGAACTGGTTCCGGAGGCGACCAGCGCGTGGAAGCCGGACAGCGCGCCGCAGGCGATGATAAGCGGAACCGTCGGCCAGAAGGGAGAGGGCTGTCCGCCGATCAGCTTCGGGCTGAAAGTCGTGAACATCGGAATGGCATCAAGACCCTTGAAACTCATCAGCGCCGCAAAACCGCCGACGATGAGCCCGAAATAAAGGAAGAACGAAGAGAGGTAATCTCGAGGCTGGAGCAGGAGATTGACCGGTAATGTGGAGGCCAGAACGATGTAGATGAAGATGATCAGGAAGTAGATGTCCTTACTCCACTTTACAGGGAACTGGTTGCCGGCGATGAACGCGACGATGATGAGCGCAAGGCCGATAAGGCTGCCCCACCCGAGGCCCAGCTTCGTCTTATACATTGCGACTCCGGCAATTACCGCCGCTATGCAGAAGAATACAAACGCGAAGAATACGCGGCCGTCAACCGCGAACTGCCCGGCGACGATGTCGCCGAACGCGGCTACGACGAGGATGCACAGGAACATGATGAACCAGCCGAAGGTTTTTCCGGCTTTCTTTCCGATCATGTCCTGGGCGACAAACTGCATAGAGCGGCCGTCGTAACGGACCGAAGCGGCCAACGCCAAATAGTCATGGATGGCGCCGAGGAATACGTTGCCGAACCAGATCCAGAGCAAACCGGGGAGCCAGCCCCAGGCTACCGCCATCGCGGGGCCGGTGATGGGGCCCGCTCCCGCGATCGACGCGAAGTGGTGGCCGAAGAGTACGTACTTGCTTGTGGGTACGTAATCGACGCCGTCGCTCAGACGAACGGAGGGTGCCGCCGCGGCGGATTCGCTTTTCAGGACCTTGTCACGGATGGTCCTGCCGTAGGTGAAATAGAAAATCAGGTACAGAGCAAGTGCGAAAAGCGCGATAAATGTCGTCATGCGCCTTCCTCCTTATCAAGATAGGATGAATACCACTGCATCAGGATAGGACCGGTTTTTGAGCCTGTCAACCTTATTGATGATAACGCGGCAACGCTTTAGTGCGGAACAAGGATTTCTTCTTCTTCTTGAATCGCCGGACAGCATAGTCGAGATTGGATGTATGGACGTTTTTTACGCGGCCCGGAGGTCTTTCCGGAGATCTTGGATCTTTTTTGTCGGCTTCGGGGGCTTTTCCATTCTCGGAATTTTCCTCGCGCTTTTCACAGGTGAGGCTCAAGCATTGCTCATGTCGGGATTCGGCGGAGTGATGCTTGCCTTTCTGTTTTTTCAGGTCGGAGCTCCCGGCTACGGGTGCGTTTTGGGCGATCGGGCCCTAACCCTGAAAAACACCTTTTCAAAAAAAATAATACCTTTGGACGATCTAGCATTCGTCACGTTTCTTGATGAGAATGCGGCTCATGATTTTCTCTACTCTCTACAGGCTCAGATTGTAGGCGCGACGCGAAATTACGATCTGAGCGCGTGGTGGAGCGCAATCCGGAAAAATAGGGATATCTACAAGTTTCAGAGTATATCCATCGTCTCGTCATCAAGTTCGATGGGGACCGCAAATAATATCCGGAAATTCGACGTTATGGCCGACGGTTCTTATCTCTTGATAGGGACAAAGGCCGGCGAACGGTACTTGGTGACTCCGTTGGACGCCGATGGACTTTATCGAGCGATGCTTGCTCACGGAGTCCGATCTACCTCCACGCCGCCCGGTCTCCGCCCCGATGCGATGCCGGAGCCCGAGTCCTCATTTTCGGGCCGCCGCCTCGTCCGCGCCTTGGCGTTGATTTCCTCTCTCGTTTTTATTCCGTTAGTCGCCTTTGTCGTGTGGTGGACCGTCGACGCGCAAAAAAGATCAGAGCAGCCGGCGTCTAAACGCGTGACCGGCGCGTCGGACATCGGCGCGGTCGGCGGGGCTGTTTGGGAAGATGGCTGGCTGGGTAATGACGCGCTGCGCCTGCGCGTGACGCCGCCTTTTTTCGCTCCTGCCGATTTCTCTCTCGAACAGAAGACTCGTTTCCTGCGCGAGCTCGCCGTGAGCGAAGCCTCCTGGAGCTTTGCGACTTTCGTGCTGAAGGAATATTCCCAAGCGCGGAAAATCCGTCCCGCCGACATCCCCTGGAACGAGCTCAACCAAGAGCTGCGCGATTGGGCGCTGACTCTTCCGATACATACAATGTTTGAGCATTTCGGCTCAGAGGGTGCCTTCTCCGATTTTGGTTTTGAATATCGGAACCCAGGTCTGAAAGCCGAGGTTCGTAAACGCATAGAAAGCGAAATCAAAAAAAAATAGCGAAAACGGCGGAATCTACAGCACTCCCAATCCTTTTCCCGCGCGCAATGCCCTCCAAGATTCCCCCAGCGCCACAACCTTATCCATAAGGCAGACGATGAGGCTTTCCGGATAACGCGGCGGAATCGGCGTAAGAGGCCACATGTGGCGGAGCACGCAATCGCGCTCTACCGCCGAAAGCGGTCCGAAGGCCGCTTCCGCGTTTTCCAGCGCTTCCCGCGGATGATCAAACCCGTGAAGCCCGCCGGAGCGGGGTTTCCCCGTCCGCCAATCGTAGTGGAAGAAATCGTGCAGGAGGGCACCGCGAGCCAGTTCATCCAGCCGCGATCGCATGCCGAAGAAGCGGGCCGCCTTGTAGGAGTAGTACGCGACCGCGACCGAGTGATCGGCGACCGTCGCGTCGTGGTGGGGGATCCGCCTGATCTTTTCGTAATCGGGCGATGACAAAATGAAACGTGCGAGCGCTTCGAATTCCTTGTCGCGACCGACAAGCCGCGCTTCCTTACTTGTGGAAATGGCGCCCTCCGATAATCGATTCCAGCCTTGCCGTGATCCAGTCGGGGATAGCGTGCAGCATCGGTTTCAATTCTCCTGAAAGCTGCGGGAACGCCTTGAGCGGTTTGACCAGCCGTTTTATTTCACGGGGCAGTCTTCCGGCGTCGATCTCAAGTGAGGGGAAGAAAGCGCCGCCTCGCGCGGCCAGTGCCTTGAGATCGACGACGAAGGCCTTGAAGTTGATGATGGCCCTGCTTGATCCAACCGTATCCATCGCGAAGTACATAGATAACGCGCCGGAAAGAAAATAGCGTTCGTGTATGCCTATCGCCGTGATTTTCCCGAGCAAGAAAGGTTCGATGTAGAATACCGCGAAAGCTGTCAGTACGACCCAGCAGAGGGAGAACGCGAGACAGACCCGGCCTTTAAGATTGAAGGGCTGATCTTGATAGTCCCAGAGCCGTAAGCCGAACAGCTTTTCCAAAAGATACGAGGCGGTATACTCCACGATAGTCGGCGAAATCGCCAGGATGGCCCAAAAAAGAACTCCGTGAGTGTGGGCCAGAAGGCGGGCCAATAGGGCGACGAACAAGGCTCCGAAACCGTATATCGGGACAAAGGGCCCCGACAGAAAGCCGGAGTTGACCAAGCGATGTTCTTGGATGCTTCTAAACGTGGATTCCAGAATCCAGCCGAGACCGGAAGCCGCGGAAAAATAGAGAAACCAATTCAAAATTTGTTCGTGCGGGGTCCCGCTCATATGTAGAACATACGAAGGCTGAAAGCCATCGTCAACAAAGAGAAGCGATTTCAAAACTCTTCAAGGATTAGAACTTTGCTTTCGCCTTTGCGGTTACCAGCACCCGCGTGCCCGTATTCGTCGGTCCAAGTTCCCCGTACTCTCCGTCGCCTGAGAATGTCCGCTGGTCCAGCGGCACGCGGCAGGACAGACTCAAGGTAAGGCCTTGAAAGGGTTCATGCGCAAGCGTGAGCGCCGGAGAAAAGGAGAGGTCGTCCAGCGATGCCGCGCAGTCCGCCGTCGCGTTCGTGTAATCATCGAAGCGGTAGGTGAACGCGCCATACAGATAATTCTTCCGGTTAAGATCGCCGTAGGGTATATCGGTCCGGAGCGTCCGAGCGGCGGGGATCGATCCATACCAGGCGCTTCCCGCGGCATACAGACGTCCGATGT
>JBAYHM010000378.1:0-4183 GCA_041666155.1 Treponemataceae bacterium | reverse complement strand
CGCGGTAACCATCAATAATTTTTGGTTTGTCATCGTTTCATCTCCTTTCGGTCTAATTTCGGAAGAATCAGGCGCGCGCCGGACTCCGCATTCGTAAGCGTAAAATGGAAGAAGCGAGAACTCAAGCGACTAGAATTACGATAATTGGCACAGCCTTATGATTTTCAAGGATCGTAATTTTGGAACAATTATTATAACGCAGGTAAATTGTTTTCATCCGTATCCCCGATTACGCTCAAAGAAAATAGAAAAGAGTGATCAGAATGGAGGGAGATTTGAAACACCATGATTTGTTATTAAAAGGGAAAAGAAAGAAGGCAAGTGTTTTCTCCTACTTCCTCGGTAATTACGAATTGTACCTTATGTCCTTACCGGGCTTGCTTTTTCTATGCGTCTATAAGTTTTTACCGCTTTACGGCCTTACTTTGGCTTTCAAACAATTCAACATCTTCGGCGGTCAGACGCTCCTGGACTCAATAGCGAAAAGTCCTTGGGTCGGTTTTTTCCATTTTGAACGGTTATTCAGCAAGCCGGAGTTTCTACGTGTCTTAGGAAATACTTTAATAATCAGTTCCTATAAAATATTCTTCCTTTTCCCGCTTCCCATCCTGTTGGCGCTCCTACTTAATGAAGTCAGAAATCGATTCTTCAAACGGACGATTCAGACTCTCATCTATATTCCCCATTTTCTCTCTTGGGTCGTTGTATTCGGCCTTTTCTATTCTCTCCTGGGCAGCTACGGCATTGTGAACAACCTTTTGCGCGTTGCGGGAATCGAACCGGTCCGTTTTTTTATGGATACGTCATTATTCCGCGGAATCCTTGTTTTTACCGAAGGATGGAAGGATGTCGGCTGGAGTACGATCGTATATCTTGCCGCGTTGACCGCGATAGACCCCGAATTGTATGAAGCCGCTGTCGTTGACGGGGCCAACAGGTTCAGGCAAATAACAGCCATCACCATACCCGGAATTATTCCCGTCGTTTCTCTAATGTTGATACTGCGGGTAGGTAAAATTCTTGAAGCCGGTTCCGAGCAGGTATTAGCTATGTACAATCCGTCCGTATACGATGTCGGAGATATCATTGAAACCTATGTGTATCGGATCGGTCTGGGTCAAATGGATTTTAGTTTGGGAACGGCCTTGGGCCTGTTCAATTCAGTCGTCGCCTTTCTTCTAATTTTCTTCAGCAACGCGTTCTCGAGGCGCTTGCTCGGTAAAAGCATCTGGTAAGCGAGGGGTAAAATGATAGTACGATCCAAAGGCAGGACATTTTTCGAAATCATAAATGCGGTTCTTCTCGGTTCCATCGGTCTATTGGCGGTATTGCCCTTCGTCAACGTAATCGCCAAGTCGATGAGCGGGGATGCCGCGGTCATAGCCGGTAAAGTGACTGTATATCCTATCGATTTCCAAATGGACGCATTCCGCTTCGTCATACTGAAATCGGGATTTCTCAATGCGTTTGGAGTGTCGCTTTTCGTTACCGCAATCGGCACTTGCGTCAGCCTGCTTGTCACCTTGATGGCTGCCTATCCCTTGTCCAAACCTCATTTTAAGGGGAGAAAAGCGGTACTCCTTCTGTATGTCTTCAGCATGCTTTTTTACGGCGGCATGGTACCGAGTTATATGCTTATGAAAGAACTGCGATTGATCAATACGGTATGGGCAATGATCATTCCTTTCATAGTCGTGCCGTTCAACCTTTTCGTTATGAAGACGTTTTTCGAAAGTATAGAGGAAAACATTGTCGAGGCGGCAAAAATCGACGGCGCGGGGAATTTCAGCATCTTGTTTCGTATCGTTCTTCCGATATCCACCCCGGTGCTGGCTACTCTTGGTCTGTTCTATGCGGTCGGCTATTGGAATAATTTCTACCACCCGCTGCTTTTTATCAGCAAGCAAAGTTTGAAACCGCTGCAGTTGTATATGTATGATGTCATCAATTCGACGCAGAGCGCTTCTGAGCGTATAGATACAGAATCGCTTTTGAATCTATCGATGGAAAGTGTTCAAGCGGCGACGATAATCGCCTCTACTTTGCCTATACTGTTAGTGTATCCGTTCCTCCAGAGGCATTTTGTTCATGGGTTGACGATTGGATCCGTGAAAGGGTAACGAAAGCGGAAACAGGCAGCGGACCAGAACGAAGGGGGCGTCGCCATGGTCAGAATGATTGTTATTGATGACGAAGAAGCGACGCGCAAAGGCTTGATCTCCAACATCGATTGGGGAAGATTAGGCGTTGAGATTGTCGGCGAAGCGGAAGATGGTATTGTCGGGTTAAATTTGGTTAAAAGAATTCGTCCGGAAATAGTATTGCTGGATGTGCGTATGCCGCGAATGGATGGCCTAGCTTGCGCGAGAGAACTTAGGAGAGATTTTCCGGAATGCAAGCTGATTTTCATGAGCGGTTACTCCGATAAGGAGTATTTAAAATACGCGATACAGATAAAAGCAGTCGATTTTGTCGAAAAACCAATTGTTAAGGAAGAGATTATCCAAGCCGTGCGAGATGCCGTCATTTCCTATAAAGACGACCAGGCGCGCCTCCAGCAAGAAATCACGATACAAAAAAACGTGAGGCAGAGTATGCCGCTCCTCAATCAGGAAATTGCTAGAGAATTAACGACTGGATCGTTTGATTTTAAAAAAATTTCCCAGGATTTCATTGGGTATAATATAGACATACCACCGAAAGCGGATTATCTGGTGATCGTAATCAAATTGCCCGGTGATCGGCGGCAAGGCGAAGAGATTGTGCCGAAAGCGCTTGTATTGGAATCGATAGCGCATCGCGTTGATCTGGAAAATTATAAGTGCGTCTGCGGATCGCTTGACGCTGAGCGTATCGTCGTACACTTGTTCGGCGGTATGATCGCGAAAAAGAAATCAATGGAGATGCTTGCTCAGAAACTATTGGATGATACGCGGGTCTTTTATAAGAATACGGGCGGAATCGTATTAGGTATCGGTCCTGTGGTTCATGGGATTGCATGCATACCTGATTCATTCCATAAAGCCGAACAAGCGCTGCGACAGCATTTCTTTTTCGAAAAGAAAGAAATCTTTTTCTACCATCAGGATGTTTCCAGCGGATTCGCGCTCCGCGATGATTTTTTGCCGAATCTCGAATCCGCCTTTTGGGATGGTAAGCTGATCGAAATCATCAATTCCATAGAACGCCTGCTGCGAGATATCAAGATGCAGGATAACCACGATATAGACTATATCAAAAGCGTTTTCTTTTTGATTCTTAAGACTCTTTACGACACAATAGAGCGGAGAGACATATTCATTGGAGAAGAAAAGGAGGATACAGCCTTGCTCTGGTCCACGCTGCTATCCTTTTCAACTTTAAATGAAGTTGCCGGATTTGTGATTGAAAAAATCAAACACCTATTCGCCTCGGTTGAGGATTTGCGCGGGACAAGCAAAAAAGTGGGTTTTGCGATTAATTACGTGCGTGAGCATTACGAGGCGGCGCTGACCGTCAGTGAGATAGCCGAAAAAGTCGAATTATCCACACCGTATCTATGTTATTGTTTCAAGAAAGAGACAAAGAAAACGGTGAACCAATATATCGAAGAAGTCCGTATCGAAAAATCCCGGGAATTGATCGCTAAAACGAGTATGAAGCTCAATGAGATCGCTAGGAAAGTAGGATATAAGAATGCCGGTTATTTTTCAAAGATATTCAAGGAAGCGACCGGCATGTACCCATCCGAATTCCGCAGGAGTTTTTAATTGGGGGTAAGGCGCCGCTTTGTCGGGATATTAGGATGCTACCGAGATTTAAAAATCAAACAGAAGTTATTGATTTCCTATTTCGTACTGATAGTGATTCCGTTGATTTTGGTTTCCGTGCTTTTCTACAGCAGAAGCGCTTCGACGATTGAGACCAGTCTGTTGGAAGTAAATAATCTGGCAATAAAACAAGCAAGTTCAGCCTTATCTCAAAAGTTCGGAAATATGATCAAAGTTTCCGAGATGATAATCTATAATAGCGATGTTCAGGAAATATTGATCAAGGACATCTCCGCTTATTCGCTGATTGAGCAAATCGAAGACGAGAAACGACTCGGTCTGTTTCTGTTGAACGCTCAAAATGACGAAGACATTTTTCGAGTCAGGTTCTATGTGGACGGTCGTCTCATCTATTCCCGTGAGAAAAACAACTT
>JBAYHM010000377.1:0-4194 GCA_041666155.1 Treponemataceae bacterium | reverse complement strand
GGTATGAATAAATAATCCCAGGCCAGAACGCTCAGAGCCGCTCCGAAAAAAACCGAGGCCCTGCTGCACGCGAACGGCAAAGAAATCACCGCCAGCAGATAGAGAATCGAGACCGAACGATACCCGAGCGTCGGCAGCGCCAATAGACCGAAGGTTGTCACGCCTGATACTGCCGTCAACGCAATGGGAAGTCCACGAAAAACGGAAGGCAATCGCGCGAAGAAGAGACTCCGCGTCCGCGAAGGGACCGGGCTCTTACCGCGGAGGACGATGAGGTCGATATCTCCGGATTCGCGGAGTATATTCTCCATTACGCTGCGTTTGGTCAAAAAAGAAGCCGCGCCGTCGCCGGCCTTGCCGATAACTAATGAAGTGGCTTTTTTGATGCGCGCGTATCGTATCAACGAAACGGCGATATCTTCATCCGGAATGGACAAAACCTCGGCACCTAGGCTGCGCGCCAATTCAAGGTTTTTTTCCAAAGCCAAAGGATCGGCTTCCGACGCAGCGCTGCGGACGTGCAACGCCGTCCAGGTCGCGTTCAGCCGCTTTGCGGCCGCGCTCGTCCATCGGATGAGATATTCGGAGTTACCGCTGCCGCTGACCGCTACTAGATAGTGGCCGCCGTACCCCGGTTCATTTTGTAGAACATTCGCGGGTTCCATACACTTAAATCATAACGCCCCTGACGCCTGTGAGGCTATTAAGGGACCATTAAGATTTATAGCCCGAGCATTAAGAGGATATAAAACTTTTATGCTACAATTTAGGAGAATATGAGTCCCAAACAACCCCTCACCGACCTTTTTCACGAGGTTATCCACGATCGATCGCTTCGCTTCGTGTTTCCATCCGCGGTCGCTGCCGACGCCTGGGCGCGGCGGATTGTGGAAACGGGAATAGCAACGGCAGTCGACAAAGAACGATTCATCGCTTGGGACCGTTTCAAAGCCCTCACGCTTTCGGCTGAACGGAATGATCGACGCGCGGTTAACGGAGCTGCCCGCAACATGTTCTGCGCCGCTTTTTTGACCGAAAACGCAGCGGCGGCAAAACGCGGAGAGGCTCTTGTGCGGGAACTTATCGTAAGCGAATACGCCTCCGACTGGAACTCGTTCGTGTCATCCCTTTGCCGGACACTTCCCGCCCTGGACGGGTTTTTCCGCCGCCTTGACGCCTCCGGCGAACGCCTTGACGGCGAACGTTATTTTTTTGATCTTCGTTTGGTCAGACAGCGCTACTCTGAATTCCTTGAACAAAACAAGCTCTTCGAACCGGCCTGGGACCGGACGCCGTTCCGTCCCACAGGATCCCGCTGGCTGTTGTGCTTTCCGGAACTCGCCGAGGATTGGGACGAGTACGAAGCGGAACTTTGCGCCTCCGCGGAAATACGAATCATCCATGTTGAAGAAATCGCAGCTCCTTTTACGGCGCCCATTGCGGTACGTGAGAGATTCGAGGATTTCAACGGGAAGCTACTCCGATTCGTCTCAGCGAAAGAAGAAATCCGACAAATAGCGCGATTCGCCGAAGCCTTAATCAAAGAAGCGGGTTTGGCCCCTTCGGACATCGCGTTGTCCATCCCGAACTTCGCCGATTATGAAGACCGTCTTAAACTGGAATTCCGCCTCCGCGATATTCCTATCGATCTCCGAAAAGGCCGTCCCATCCCCGAGCACCCGGCCGGACGCTTGTTTTCCGCCCTTTCCGCTTGTCGGTCCACACGCTGGTCATACCGCGCTCTAAAAGACCTGCTCTTGGATGGCGCGTACCCATGGAAGAAAAAAAGGGACATCGATTCCCTTATGGATTTCGGCCTACGTTTCCGCTGTGTGTCGGGCTTTCCGGAGAACGGCAAGGAAATCGACGTTTGGGAGCGAAGTTTTGAACGCCTCCGCGATCTTTCCGACGAATTGCGCATTCCGGTCCCCTCGATCGCGGCCTTTTACGGCAAGTTGAAGCGGGATATCCGGGCTGTTGTCCTTGCGCGTTCGTTTGAGGACCTCCGTACCAAACTTATCGAGTTTAAATCCAACCAGTTCGATGAAGACGCCTTGAGCGATGAAACCAATCGCGTTTTTTCCCGTGTCATTGAAGAACTCACGGATTTAGCGGAAACGGAAAAACGACTCCGCGGCATCAGGTTGGATGATCCGTATTCGCTCTTCCTCACGCACCTCAAATCGGTTAATTACGTCTTCCAGGCAAAAGAGCCGGGCGTGACGGTATATGATTACCGTGTCGCGGCGGGGATTGCGCCAATCGCGCATATCATCTTGAACGCGACCCAGGACGCGGCCGGCATCCAAGCTGATCCTGCCCCCTTCCTGCGTGAGGACCGGAAAATCCGCGCGCGGATCGCCGAACGCGACCTGTCCGCGGATTTTCTGCGCGCGTACGAAGTTTCAGGATCCTTCGTCCTTTTCACCGCCGCCGAACGGGGCTTTTCCGGCTACGCGGTGCCACACCACGCGCTCATGGGGCAAGGATTCGTGACAACTCGGCCAATCTCGGACCTGAACGCGGGAAGGTCGGATCCCTATGAGATAGAACTTGGCAAAAACTCCGATGCCGGTCCGTTTTCCTTTCCCGACGGACAACTTGCGGCGACAGTCACCCAGGCTCGGGGGCGAAAAATTGCCATATCGCTCGCACAGCAAAAAGGGGAAAAGAAAACGCTGGACGCCCGGTTCGCGCCCTTTGAAGAACCGGACATAAAAAACGCGCTTCTCCTTCGGCTTTGTGAAAGCGCCGAAGACGCTCACGTCTCGCCGACCGACCTTAACGAACTCGCGTCCTGTCCCTTTTCCTGGATGCTGCGTCGGGGGCTCGGCATCAGGGAAAAAGAAACGGAGATAGAAACAGTCGACGCGCGTGAATTGGGAACTTTGTATCACCGCATCCTTGAACGGTTTTTCCTACGCGTCGCCGCGGAGGATCCTCGTTTTCGCGCTGAAAAGCTAACGCGGTATGTGGAATTTCTTGTTGAGGAAATAGACGCGGCTCTAGCCGAAAGGCGCCGGCAAGAAGGTTCTTTCCAGGAATCGGTGTACGAAATGTACAAAACCCGCATTCTTTCATCGCTTGAATCCTTTTTGCGTGATGTATCGGCGGAACTTGACGGACAAAACCTTTTGGGCGCGGAACTGCCTCTGCGCCGCGCGTATCCCGAATACGACATCTCGCTGGCGGGTAAAGCGGACTTGGCGTTCTCCTCCGATTCAGGCGCCCTTTCAATCTATGATTTCAAAACGGGCCTCACTCCAACGACAGCTTCGCTCGCACTGAACGACGCGGGCGCGCTCGGGGATTACCAGATGGCCGCCTATGTTCGCTTGCTGGAAACAGGGAAAACCGACCAAGTAAGCGAAGCCGCGTTTTATTCGATTGAAAACCGGGAATTCCGCACGGTCGTCTCCGAACGGAAAAAGAGAGGAAGTCGCTACGGTATTCCTTGTCCCCGTGAAGAATACGAGAATATTCTCCAAGCGGTGGATGAAGCGGTGGAAGCCGCGGCCGCGACCGTTCGGGAAGCCTTTTTTCCCGTTCCGCCGCCAGGAAGACGGCGCCCATGCCGGGAATGCCGCGTTTCCGCCGTCTGCAGACTCCCGTTCAGCGGGGGTTTGCATGAATAGCGAAAAACGCACTTTTGATCCCGCGCAGCAAGTGGCGATAGACGTGGACGAGAATGCCGTCGTCTCGGCGGGCGCCGGCTCGGGTAAAACGACGGTTCTTGTAGAGCGCTACGCGCGACTGGTGGAAAAGCGCGGTCTCAGCGTCGATTCAATCTTAGCTCTGACCTTTACCCGCAAGGCGGCCGCCGAAATGAATTCCCGCATCCACGCGCGGCTGGCAGCCTCCCATGAAAGCGCCGCCAAGGAGCAACTTGACCGTTTCGACTCCGCGCGTATTTCAACCCTCGATTCCTTTTGCGGCACGGTGGCGCGGGGCGCGGCACACCGCTACGGCATTCCACCCGACTTCGTCGTCGATGAAGCTCGATTGGAACGCGTCGCGGATGAAATATCGGTTGAACTTCTCATGAACCGAAAGGAAGAACCGACGCTCAGACGTCTGGTAGCGACGATGGGTTTTGACCGTGTCCGGCGCTCGCTTTTTTCCCGCATCGCCGTCGAGCACGTCGGGGTCGCCAAACGACCCGCGTTCGCCGACGACGCGCTGAGGCAAGTGCGC
>JBAYHM010000376.1:0-4205 GCA_041666155.1 Treponemataceae bacterium | reverse complement strand
TTGGTTCGGAATCCTTACTTCCGGCTGCATAAGCACCAAAAACCAATGCGGAAGCCACCAATGCCATGATAATCCTTCTCATAGTTAATCCTCCTATTGAATATTTTGCCGAACCTAACCCTTAATTGATCCAGTTGCTAATCCGTCAACCATATATTTTTGAATATATGAAAACATTAAAACAGCTGGAAGCAAACAAATAATACCCGCGGCAGCCAGCCGTGTATAACTGACCGTATACCGTCCAATTAGCAGATTTAGTGCAATGGGTAAAGTATATTTTGACGGCGAATTCGTCAAAACCAGCGGCATAATGTAACTATTCCAAGAGCTGACGAAGGCATAGGAGCCCGTGACAACCGCCCCAGGGATAATTAACGGAAGAATTACAAACCACACTGCCTGTACTTTGGTGCAGCCATCGATCTGGGCAGCCTGTTCCAGCTGAACAGATACACCAGAAAAAAAGCCTTTCATAAGAATCAGACAATATGCCAATGTAGCTGTTGATGCGGTAATAATAAGAGAAAATAGAGTATTTATCAGCTTCAGGTCTTTGAAAATTAAAAAAATAGGTACAATCAGCAACACCTGGGGCACCATTTGTGAAGCCAAAAAAAGCAGCGTTACTACTAACTTACCTCTGAAAGTGTAACGTGATAGAGCGTATCCGGCAAACATCGAAACAACGGTCACAAAAACCATCACGGAAATAGACACCACAAAACTGTTCACAAAGGCAACAAAAAAAGCAGAATCCGACCATGCTTCTACATAGCTTTGTAGCGTTATGGGATTTGGTATGTACTGTATCGGCAATATAAATAAGTTTTTTTCAAACTTCAGTGAGGTGATAAGCATAAAGTAAAATGGCAGAATAACCACTAGCAAGAAGAAGATCAAACAAAAATGATATAGAACTCTAGTGATAATCCTATGTAATCGGTACAATTTCATGGAATAACGATATGGTGGCTTTTTTTATTCCGCAAGGTAGATATTTTATATCTTTGTGTATTCAGAAAGCCTCAGAGCGAGATTTTTTCTATCATTTTTTTATCCAAGCCATCCTTCAATGCACTCACTTCCCATCGGCAAACGACGCGGAGCGGAGTATGCGCGCGGCAGCTCCAGACCGCGGCCCGCAGTGAGCGCGCACGACGTGCGCGAACCTAGGGCGAATCCCTCAAAGCCCAATATATATTCCCGGCTATACTATTTTATAAAGCAGCTCTTCGCTATTGATAAATCGCTTGATTTCCTCGGCCATCATCACCGATCCCCTCAAAACTGTTTCCCTGCTTGATCCGGCGATATGCGGAGTAGCCGTGACGTTCGGCAGATTTATCAATTTTCGGTAGAAATCAAATCGTTCAAGACCGTAGACGTCAAGCGCGGCGCCTCCGATTTTTTTCCCAATCAACGCTTCGTACAATGCCGGATAATCGACTAAACCGCCCCTGGCGGTGTTTACAAACGTCGCTGTTTTCTTCATCAGAGCGAATTCTTTTTTACCAAACATGGCGGGAGCGCTTTTTTTTGCCCGAGCATGCACGCTGACGATATCGCATTCTGAAATCAAAGTTTCGAAATCACAGGGGAAGGCACCGAAACCCTCTATATCGTCTTTTTCAACATACGGATCATACGCGTATATCTGGGAACCGAACGCCTTGAGGATATTAGTCAAAATCCGAGATATTCTGCCGAATCCAACCAAACCGATTTTTTTTCTTTCCAATTCAAAACCGCTGACATCGTAATTGTAATAATAGGGCCTGTATCTGCCGTCGATGAAATATCTATTTCCTGACACGATATTACGCAGATGAGACAAAATCAGACCAATCGTGAATTCGGCAACTCCTTGCGCGTTTTTCCCCGGAGTATTGGTCACCAGTATACCTTTTTGGCCCGCGACCTCCATGTCGATATTGACCGGACCTCCGCGGAGACAGCCGATGAGTTTCAGCGCTGGGGCTTGCTTCAAAATATAACCTGGTACGGCTACGCCGTGCACGATGAGAATATTCACGTCGTCGAGCTTGCCGTTCAAAATATCATCTTTACCATAGTATTCCCTGACGCCGTTTTTGCCGTAATCCGCATCCATATTATTATCCCAGGCCATGCCGGTGGGTATTACCGACGCGTCGTCCAAATACAAGGAATCAACAGGATACGGCAACTTCAACTCACTGAATTCCAGCATGTCGAGGTTTTCCGCCAGGACGTTCTTAAAACAATCAATTACGACTTCAGGTTTAAAAAAATTATCTCCGACCATTAGCACTTTCATCTCTCAATTCCTCCGAATTTTTCTCAGAATTATCTAAATTGAATAAATTCCTTTTTCAAAAAGCGCTATATATGTAACTTCATAAGATTCTTGATAGCGTGATGCCGCTTTTTTTTCTGGGAAGAAAACATCTTTTGCTGATTTTTCATATAGATATTCGGCGGTAGCAATAATATCCTTATACAAACCGATTGAAACCGCAGCGATTACAAACGCGCCCCTAGCTGTAATGTTCGAATCGTTTGAACGCTCAATTTCTCGGTTGAGAATATTGCTTCTAAGCTGCGTTAATCCGTCATTCCTTGTTTGTCCGCCGACGCTGCGGATAAGACTCGTCGATGTGCCTGATACAGTCTCTATTCGATCCAGGACTCTCTTGCATTCCAACGCGAATCCCTCATACAAGCTAATCCGGACATCATCCGAATCGAAGATGCCGGGGATGTCTAGAAGTTTTCCCGTCGTGCTTGTCAGCATCGCCCTGATGGGCGGGATGAAGACCGGGCGGCGCCCTACGCTTTCATACGCGCTCAGGAGCTTCTGCGTTTCAACCGCGCCTGAACAGCTGAAAACGCCCTCGAAGGATTTATGAATCTGTCCGGAGGCGCAGCAGAAAGCGACGATCAGATTATCAGCCGAATATGCGGAACTTTCGACATTAAGCCAACACCGTGCGGGGACCGTAACGTCGTTGCCGTTAAATCGGGTCGTCAAAACTTCCGATGTTCCGGTGGAATGCAGCACCCTCTCAGGCGTATTTATCACGGCACCGACGCTCGCGCAGATATGGTCATGGCTGCCTAAGACAACAAGCGTTTTATCGCTGAACCCCAAAACGGTCAATTCCGTACCGACTTGACCGAGAATCGTTCCGGCCGGGAGCGGAATCGGAAGCATCGATTCATCGATTGAGAATTCCCGTAATGCGTGCGGATTCCATTTCTTGAGCAAATCGTCGAACAACATAGATCGGGACGCGATGGAATGATCGCAATAATACGTATCTGTTTTCCCCAGCAATTTCGAATGAATGAAATCGCCGATATTAATCCATTTAAAAACTTTTTTTGACACTTCGGGATAAGTATCGGAAAACCAGGGAATTTTGAAAGCGGGGTACATAGTAAGCGGATACTGTCCGCATTTCGCGATTGCGTATCCGGCAATAAAACGATTGAGGAAAGGCAGAGTATATTTTTCGTACGGACGTTTTTCGAGCCAACTCAACGCGTTGTGCAAAGAATTTCCGTCGGCATCGACTGGAATCATAGTGCAGGCCATACTGGAAACGGTGACGGCGGCGATACGATCCCCCGCCGGAACAGAAACAAGGATTTTCGAGCATAATTGTTTGATTTCAAACCAAAGCAGGCCTTGATCGATTTCCATTCTGTCCGAGTCGAACAAAATCGGCGTAGCGGCAAAAACTTCAGTGACGATAGTACCGCACTCGTTAAAAAGCGTCGCCTTTGTATTGCTGGTTCCAAGATCGAGCACAAGGATCAAGTCCATACTCTTTTCTCCCGCTATGAGTCACTTGGACTTTTCTTTCCTATTGTCGCGCTTCTTGTTTTAATAATATTGGAATGCGAGGCATCATAGGATTCGAAAGCGATCGCGACGAACAGCGCATCAATGAGCGTAAGTTCCGCTATTCGAGATGACATAGCGTCGCTTTTGAAAGCCGTTTCCTTGGAGGCCGTAAATAATACGGCGTCCGCGTATTTTAGAATCGGAGATTTCGCATGATTAGTAATGACGATGATCGAAGCGCCGGCTTCTCTGGCGATTTCTAAATTGTATAATAACGCTTTGGTCCTGCCGGAATGGGAAACGGCAAGCACGACATCGTCCGGCGTCAACAGCGAAGCGGACATCGCCTGGATATCATTATCCGATATCGCGG